>NZ_CP081001.1:2700000-3000000 GCF_029590555.1 Sphingobium sp. V4
CCCGAACCGTCAAATCCTTTTTGCAATTTTATTTCAGAAATTTTTGGGAGGTTCCCGCTACAGGGGTTCGACGCGATCAGGATCACGGGGACGACGGGTATAATGGGCTTGCAGGATGCCGACGCGAATGATGCGGGTTTCGGCGCGCGCATAAGGAGTGCGATCTTCTGGCGATCGGGCAGCCAGATCTTGTCGCAGATGATGAGCTGGGTCGTGACGCTGGCGGTGATCCGCCTGCTCGATCCGGCCGACTACGGCCTGTTCGCCATGACCCAGGTGATCCTGAACTTCGCGACCTTCCTCAACGGCTATGGGCTGGTGAGCGCGCTGGTCCAGTCCGACACGCTCGAGACGCACCGGCTGCGCCAGGCCTTCGGCATCATGCTGCTGCTGAACGGCGGGCTGGCCCTGTGCCAACTCGCCATCGCCCCCCTGGCGGCCGATTATTATGACCAGCCGATGATCGCCGACCTGCTGCGGGTGCAGGCGCTGCTCTATCTGTCCACTCCCTTCATCTCGATTCCCGAAGCGATCATGGGGCGGGCGCTGGATTTTCGTCGCCCTGCCCTGGTCAACCTGATCGCGGCGGCGGCCTCGGCGGGCGTGGCGCTGGTTGGCGCACTGTCGGGCTGGGGCGTCTGGACGCTGGTATTCGCGCCGATCGCCGGTTTCTGGGTGAAGGCGGCGGGCTATGTGCTGGCGACCGGGTTCAGGCCGATCCCGAGCTTCGATTTCCGCGGCACCGGCGCGATGGTGGCCTATGGCGCATCGCTGCTGGGCGGACAGCTCTTCTGGATCATCCAGAGCCAGGCCGACATCTTCATCGGCGGGCGCGTGCTGGAACCCCATGCGCTGGGCCTCTATGCCGAGGCGCTGTTCCTGACCCAGATCTTCGTCAGCAAATTCGTGCCGCCGCTCAATGACGTCGCCTTCCCCGCTTATGCGCGGATGCAGAAGGATCTCAGCCGGGTCGCCTGGTCCTTTTGCAAGGCTGTTCGGCTGCTGCTGCTGCTGACCTGTCCCATCTACCTGGGCATGGCGGTGACGGCGGAACCGCTGGTGGAGACGCTGTTCGGCCGGAAATGGCTGGAAATGGCGCCTTTCGTCGCGATTCTCGCGCTCGCCATGCCGTTCATGACCGTACAGGTGATGTTTGCGCCGGTGAGCAACGCGCTGGGCCGCCCCGGGACAACGGCGCGAGTCGCGGCGGCAGGCGCAGTTCTGATGCCCGCCGCCTTCCTGATCGGTATCCGGTTCGGCGCGATCGGCCTGGCCTGGGCCTGGTTGATCGCCTTCCCGATCCTGACCGCAATTACAGCCCGTCTTGCCGGCGGGCCGATGGGGCTGCGATTCGTGGACCTGATTCGCGCTGCCGCGCCCGGCCTTGGCTGTTCGGTGCTGATGGCCGGGGTGGTGATGGCGGTCGACGCAGCGTTGCCGCCTCTCCCCGCGCCGATGCGCCTGGGCCTACTCGTGCCGGTGGGCGGTCTCGCCTTCCTCGGCGCGCTGATGCTGTGCGCGCGCGGGACGCTGATGGAACTGGTCGGGTTGCTGATCCGGCGCAAGCCGCCGGCCCAGGCGCCTGCCTGAGCCGGCCTGGCGATCAGGCGGTCTGAATATAGTCGCGCAGTGACGCCGCTTCCGATTCGATGGTGTCGATGCGGAACTTCACCAGATCGCCGATCGAGATCAGCCCCACCAGCTTTCCGTCGATGACGACCGGCAGATGACGCACGCGCCGCTTGGTCATCAGCGACAGGCCGTGCAGCACCGGCGTCTGGTCATCGATGGTGATGGCGGGCGCGGTCATGACTTCGCCCACCGTATGATCGAGCGCCGCCGCGCCATCGCTGGCGACGCGATAGAGCAGGTCACGTTCGGAAAATATGCCGAGCACATCACCATTCTCGACCACCGGCACGCAGCCGATGCGCTTGTCCGCCAGCAATTGCACCGCCGACAACACGCTGTCGGTCGGTTTCACTTGAATGACGTCGCGTCCCTTCCCCTGCAAAATCGCCGCGATGGTCATGGCTGCTCTCCTTTTCGCCTGAATTCATTATATTCGGCGGCTTGATGATCCCACTTTTGCGGCCCATTGAAAAGGGATGACACGCAAGGAAGCGCTCGACGATCCCGAGATCGCAGCCACCGCCTGGCGCCGATTCCGCCGCATCATGGCGTGGATGGCGCTGGCCGGCGCGCTGTGCGTTGTGGCAGCACTGCTGTGCCTCTACTGGTGGACGGGCGCACTGCCAATGCACATGGCGATCGCGACCATATTGGGGGTCTGGTTGACCTTCATGCTGGGGACGGGCCTGATGGCGCTCGCCTTCCTGTCCCATGGCACAGGCCATGACGAACAGGTGATGGACCGGTTGAAGGATGAGGTTCCCATTGACGACTGACATGCGGGGTGAAGTGGTGTTGCGGGTGGTCCCGCGATTGGCCGACATCAACAGCAACGGCCATATCTTCGGTGGCTGGGTGCTGAGCCAGATGGACATTGCCGGTGGCATCGTCGCATCGCGAATCGCGCAGGGCGCGGTCGCGACGGTGGCGATCGAGAGTATGAAGTTCATCACACCGATCCTGCTGGGCGACATCGTATCGGTCTATGCGCGGGAAGAGCGACGCGGCCGCACGTCCGTCGCGATCCGGGTCGACGTGGTCGCAACGCGCGGCATCGGCCAGCAAGAGGTCGAACTCACCAGCGGCGTCTATACGTTCGTCGCGCTCGACGCGAATCACCGGCCACGGCCACTACCCTGAGCCACGCGCCTCAGCGCGCCAGCCGCTCCGCATAGCCAAGCTCGACGGTGTCATTGGCCGGTATGAGCGCGCGCCATATCCAGCTGTCGCCGCGCCGCTCCATGTTCATCGGCCGGGGATGGATGTCGTGCGCGATCGTGATTTCGGCTGTCACGGCGAAAGGCCGGGCGTTGCTGAGCCCGATCCGCCAACGGCGCGTCTTGCGCGATTCGGAGACGATGCGGGCGACGATGCGGGCGTCCGCGCTTTGTGTCAGGTCATAATCGACCCGCTCGCCCTCCGCCTTGTCGCCGATATCGGCTTCGCCCGCGAGCAGGCGAATCCCGCCCACTTCCTCGAACAGCGCGACCCGGCCCGATGGCAAGGCGATGCCGAGGCCATCCGCTTGGCGGTTCTGCACGCGCAGGCGCAGCGTCATTGGCTGCGCCTCCTCGATCGCCGTATGAACGGTGGCGGCGTAGAGGCGCTCCACCTTGACGCCCGCCTGGCGCAGCAGCGCGACCTGCTTCTGGCCATTGGCGGACACGTCGACCCTCACGGGCACGCGATAGAGTTTGAGGTCGCCGACATCCTCCGGCGGCGGTGGAGGAGGGGGCGGAGGCGCAGGCGCCGCCACTGGCATGGCCATGGCTCGGTGGGTGCGGCGCTGCGCGGACACGACGATATCCTCCGCACCTGTCATCTCCATGTCGGGCGGCGGCATCTCCAGCGGGGCGAGCGCCCAGCGCGGATGGGTACTGGTGACGTCCATCGGCCAGCAGGTCAGGCGCAGGGGACCAGCGGTGGGCCGCGGCTGCGCCCGACGGGCCCGTTTGTCGGGCTGGCCCGCAATGACCGCAAGGCGCGCATCGGGAAAGCCGGTGGCGCCGCCGTTGGCGACGGTCAACCAGGCCATCAGGTCGAGCGTCCGACTATCAGACCGCATGTCTGCGACATAGTTGGCAGCCCAGTCGAATCCCTCGGCAAGATAGGTGAGCTGCACGGTCGCGCGGGTGGCGCGGTCGCTGGTCGCGATCACCGACAGGGTCGGGCGCGGGGACAGGTCCGGCGGCGCCTGCGGATAGAGCATCCGTTCAGGCAGGCCACTGCACCCCAGCGCCTCGTGGCCCTGCGCGGTCTGGACGATCACGCCGCCAGCAGGGCCGGCGCTGATGATCGCGTCCTGTTCCGTCACCTTCCCCGTCTTGCGGTTGGTGCGGCGGAGCGTGACGCTGCGTTTCAGATAGGCATCGACCAGTCCGGCGGGCGAGAGGAGGCGCGCGTCCCGGTTCTTTTCCTTCACGCCACGCGGCATACCCGACAGCACGGCCGTTTCCGGCATCAGCCCTTCGGCGACGCCCTCGAACCGGACGACCGATTCGCCCGGAGGCAGGTCGATGGTGCGTCTTTCGGTGATGAGCGCATAGCCGCCTGGCCAGTTGCGATCGATTGCCCCCTTGGCGCGACCGGGCTGGCGATAGACGGTGACGGAGACCGAATCGGCCGCGCCGGACACGACGGTGCCGGCTTGGGCCGGGGCGAGGCCGGCGCCAAACAGAAGCAGCAGGGCGAGAAGGCGCGGCACTGGCGGCCGTCCACTCAGTAACGCGAATCGAAGGTGATGCTGAGGTCGACCGATGCATTGGCCGGCACCGGCACGCTCCATTCCATCCGGTCGGCCGACACCCGCCTGCCCTCCACCACCTGGCCACCCAGCATTTGCGCGGTGACGCGGGTGTCGCCCCACAGTCCCTGCTGCGCCAGATCGACCGTCACCGCTTCGGGGCGGGCGTTGGTCAGCGTGTAGCGCATCTTCGTTTCCCAGCGGGCCCCACCTTTCCGACTGCGCTGCTCGACGGTCGGGCGGACCTTGACGTCGAAGGCGTCGCCGGTGCGCAGCGCCATGGACGAGCCCATTGGCGTATGGTCGATATTATTCTCGCCGATGAACTGGGGGTCGCCGCGCGCGTCGCGCATATAGACGCGGATGATCCCGGCGGGGAGCTGGTCGCCCAGGCCGCCCTGTTTCGAGGTCGAGAATTTGAGCACGCTCGACGCGCTCATCGGTTCCGTCGCGCTGCCGAGCCAGCCATTGACATATTCATAGGTCGCCCGCGCGGGCGCGCCCTTCACGTCGAGAAAGCTGACCTGCTTCTGCTGGGCGTTGGCGATCGTCGTGCGGGAGCCGAGCGGATAGAGATAATAGTCGCCGAGGCGCTCTCGCGGGCCGCTTTCGGTGCCGGCCTGGTCGATCGCGCCGCTCGACGCGCCACCCGACGATTGCCACCAGTTGGTCCGACCGCCGCCATTGGCGGGATTGCCCGCGACGAGAATCGTCCTGGCGTTGGTGAAGCTGGTCCCGCTATTGTTGGTGAGCGTGACCCAGCCCTGCATGTCCATCGCCCCCTTCGCCGCGTCGAACAGGGCGACATAGTCCGCCGTCCAGCCCAGATTCGGCGTCAGATAGGAGAGCCGCGCCGGCACCGTGCCGCCCCTTTCCGCTTCGACCGTGACGGAAAGAGTCGGCCGCGCGCGCAGATTGGGCGGCACCCGATCGAAAATGACACGCACCGGCAGGCCGTCATCACGCAACACTTCGATTCGCGCGCCGATCTGGAGGACGATCCCGCCATTGGCCGCCAATATCCTCGCCCGTTCGCGCGTCTCCGCGCCGGTGGCGGGATTGGTGCGGAGCAAAGTCACCTCCTGCCCCACCGCCTTGTCCATCAGCTTGTCCGGGGACAGCAGATCATAGTCGAAATTCTGCTCGACGATGGACAGGCCGGGTCCGGAGAGGTTGACCGTTTCGGGCCGGATGCGCGCCGACACGTCGGGAAATTCGATTCGGTTGCGGCCCGGATTGACCGTCAGCTGCCGGTCATCCTGCACCAGCGACTGGCCATGGTTGTAGATGGTGACCGCGACATCGCCCTGCGCGGTCGCGCCGGTGGGGTCGGCCGTCGCCTGCGCCTGCGCCGAAAAGGGAAAAGCGGTCAGCAGCAGGGGCAGCAGGCGCGCGGCTTTCATCGGCATCTCTCCAGCAAGGTCAGCGCCTTGTGCCGGATCACCCGATGCTTGGAAAGCAGGCATGAAAAAAGGGACGATGCGCCGGGCATCGTCCCTTTGATCTCGAAAAGTCGAACCGCTTATTCGGCCGCTTCGGTCGTGGCGGCCGCGCGGGGGCGACGGGTGCGCTTCTTGGGCGCTTCCGCTTCGGCAGCCGGCTCGGCATCATTGTCGGCGCGCGCGATCGACGGCGGCAACACCGCCGCGTCGAAGGCTTCGCCGGCATCGGCCGGTGCGGCGACCTTGCGCGGGCGGCCGCGACGCGGAGGACGGGGCGCTTCGGCCTCGGCTGCTGGCACAGGCGCAGCATCCGCCACCGGCTGCGGCGCGGGCTCGGCCGCCGGGCTGGCGACCGGGCCCTCAAGGCCCATATCCTGCTTCACCGGGGCATTTTCATCGCCAGCGAAGCGATCGCGGCGGTTGCGGTCGCGACGATTGTTGCGGCCGTCACGGCCTTCCCGGTTGTCGCGCCCTTCCCGGCTGTCGCGATTGTCACGCGATTCCTCGGCGCGATCGTGACGGCGATCTTGGTCGCGCGGGGCGCGGTCGTAGGAAGGCTGCGGTTCGCTACGGAAATCATCGCCGCCGTCATAGGCGCCGTCGAAATCCTCGCCATCCTCGTCATAATTTTCCTCGCGGGGACGGAAGCGCTGCTGCTGCTCCTCCTGCCGGGCGCGATTATCGGCCAGCACGCGGAAATAATGATCGGCGAACTGGAGATAATATTCGGCGTTCACCCGGTCGCCCGCCATCTGGGCATCGCGGGCCATGTTCTTGTATTTCTCAAGAAGCTGGGCCGCATTGCCACGGGCGCGGTTGTCGATGCGGTTGCCATTATCGCCGCCGCCCCGATTATTGCCGTTGGGACGACCATTATTGTTCCGGCCGCGATTGCGGCGGCCGGCCTGCCGGTTGTTGATCAAGACATGATCCTTGCGTTCGCTATGCCAAAACTCACTGAAAACACTGTTCAGTCGCCATCCCCAAGCACGGCCTGTCCTTCAGGCCGGATACGGCTCCGCCAGGCATGGTCCTTGGCCGGACCATTACCCCAGCTGCCAGCGGCGCTTGCGCAGCGAGCGCCGTCGTGACTTTAAGGAGCGTAAAAAACAGCCTTTTCCGTCAATCCCCTGAGCGAACAGGGGCAAGATGGGCTGCTTCTGACCCTGATGTAGTGTCTTTCCCACCATAAACCAAGCAATTTTCGCTTGTCCCATGGTAAATGGAGACTTGTTCAAGCCGAATGTGTCGCGATGAGACAGCGGTCGTGCCCCGCAAGATCGCACCGGACGGCAACGGCCAGCCCCTGTTCGCGCAGCAAGGCGGAGACGCCGTCCCCCTGCGCATGGCCGATCTCGATCGCGGCCATGCCGCCCGGCGCGATCAGGCGCGGCAGGTCGGGCGCGATGCGACGATAGTCGGCAAGACCGTCAGTGCCCGCGAACAGCGCCGAAGGCGGATCGCGCAGCACGTCACCCGACAGCGGCTCATCGACGCCGATATAGGGCGGGTTGATCAGCAGCAGGTCGAACGGACCATCGACCCCGTCGCCCCAGTCGCCCAGACGAAAGGTCGCGCGGTCGGCCAGGCCGAGCCGCGCCCCATTATCCTGCGCGACGGCGAGCGCGGCGGGCGAGGCGTCGATGCCCAGCCCCCGCGCCTGCGGCCACTCCGCCAGCGCCGCCAGCAGCAGCGCGCCAGATCCGGTGCCCAGGTCGAGCAGTGTGTCCGGCGCACGGTCGCGGAAATGATCGACCGCCGCCTCGATCAGCGTTTCGCTGTCCGGGCGCGGGATCAGCACATCGGGCGTGACGCGCAGGCTGATCGTCCAGAAGTCGCGCGTGCCCAGAATATGCGCGATCGGCTCACCCGACAGGCGGCGGTCGAGCAAGGCGGCGAAGTTGGCGGGCGCATCAAGATCGCGCTGGCGCAGCAACATGTCGGAGCGCGACAGGCCCAGCGCATGGGCCATCAGCAGTTCGGCGTCGAGCCGCGCCGTGTCGCTCACGACAGCGATCTGGACAGTTGCCGCACGCAGGGCGTCCGCGACGCCCCCGATCGTCATTCCCGCCCCTGCGGGGATGCGGGGGAAAGGACTTGGACGGGCCTCAAGCAACCCCGTCCAGCTGCGCCAGCCGCGCCGCCTCGTCCTCGGCGATCAGCGCGTCGATGACTTCGGCCAGGCCCGGGCCTTCGAGAATTTCGGGCAGGCGATGCAGGGTCAGGTTGATGCGATGGTCGGTGACGCGCCCCTGCGGAAAATTATAGGTGCGGATGCGTTCGGAGCGGTCGCCCGACCCCACCATCGCCTTGCGCGCGCCGGCCTGTTCGCTCTGGGTGCGCTCGCGCTCGGCTTCATAGAGGCGCGCGCGCAGCACCTGCATCGCCTTCGCCTTGTTCTTGTGCTGGGAGCGTTCATCCTGCTGGGTGACAACGATGCCGCTCGGCAAATGGGTGATGCGAACGGCGGAATCGGTGGTGTTGACATGCTGGCCGCCCGCGCCCGACGCGCGATAGATGTCGATCTTGAGGTCACTGTCAGCGATCTGGACATCGACTTCCTCCGGTTCGGGAAGGACGGCGACGGTGGCCGCGCTGGTGTGGATGCGCCCGCCGCTTTCGGTGACGGGCACGCGCTGGACCCGGTGGACGCCGCTTTCGAACTTCAGCTTGGCGAACACGCCGGCGCCGTTGATGCTGGCGACAACTTCCTTGAAGCCGCCCTGTTCGGAGGCGTTGGCGGAGATCATCTCCATCTTCCACCCCTGCGTATCGGCGTAGCGCTGATACATGCGGAACAGGTCGCCGGCGAAGAGCGCGGCTTCATCCCCGCCGGTGCCGGCGCGGATTTCCAGCATGGCGGGCCGGGCGTCGGCGGCGTCGCGGGGCAGCAATTGCAGCGCCAGCGCACGCTCGGCCGCGGGCAGCTGGCTCTTGAGCAGCTGCATCTCCTCCTGCGCCATCTCGCGCATCAGCGGATCGGCTTCCTCGCCGCCGGTCATCGCCTCCAGCGCGGCCAGTTCCTGCCGCAACCGGCGCAGTTCGCGCGCGGCGTTGGCGACCGGCTCGATCTCAGCATATTCCTTGGACAGTTTCACGAACGCGTCGGCGGCCAGATCGGCGCGCGTCATCGACGCCTGCACCTCGTCCCGGCGCGCCTCGATCTGCGCGATGCGTTCGGCGGAAATGTGCATTAGTTGGCGATGACCTTGGTTGGATCAAATCCGCGCAACAAACCTTCCACAAAGCTGGTTTTACTCGCCAAGGGATAGTCGCCCAGCGCCTCGATCTTGCAACGCTCCTGCGATCCATCGACCAGATTGCGAACCGTTACCTCACCTTGGGCCAGTTCATCGTCGCCAATGATGATGGCCGTTTGCGCACCGGCCGCGTTGGCGCGCTGCATCCGCTTTTTCATATTACCGCGGAAACCCATATCAGTGACGACGCCGGCGCGGCGCAGATTGGCGACGATACCGATCGCAACTGCTTCGGCCGCTTCGCCCATCGGAATCACGGCAACGTCGATGCGTGCTGCCTCCGGCATGTCCACCAGCATCGCCAGCCGCTCGATCCCCGCCGCCCAGCCGACCGCCGGGGTGGAGGGACCACCCAGATTCTCGATCAGCCCGTCATAGCGGCCGCCGCCCAGCACCGTGCCCTGCGCGCCGAGTCGGTCGGTGATGAACTCGAACGCGGTGTGGCGATAATAATCGAGGCCGCGAACCAGCCGGGCATTGCGCTCCCACGCCACGCCCGCCGCGTCGAGACCACTCGTCACCTTCTCGAAGAAGCCCCGCGCCGCGTCGGTCAGATAGGCGTCGATGTCGGGCGCGCTGTCGGCCGCCGGACGATCGCGCGGATCCTTGCTGTCGAGGATGCGCAGCGGATTACGCTGCAACCGATCCAGGCTTTCTTCCGACAGCTGGTCACGATGGGCCTCGAAATGGGCGACCAGCGCCGCGCGCCACGCCTCGCGGCTTTCCGCGTCGCCCAGCGTGTTGAGGTTCAGCGTCACGCCGTCGGAGACGCCCAATTCCCGGAGCAACTGGTCGGCAAAGACCAGCAGTTCCACGTCCGCGCCCGGCTCGGCCGCGCCGATGATTTCCGCATCGAGCTGGTGGAACTGGCGGAAGCGGCCCTTTTGCGGGCGCTCGTAGCGGAACAGCGGGCCGTGGGTCGCGACCTTCAGCGGCGCATATTGCTGCCAGCCCTCGGTGATATAGGCGCGGCTGATGCCGGCGGTGAATTCGGGGCGCAGCGTGATGCTGTCGCCGCCCCGATCCGTGAACGTGTACATCTCCTTGGAGACGACGTCGGTCGATTCGCCGAGCGAACGGGCGAATACAGCCGTGGATTCGAACACCGGCACTTCCACGCGCTGAAAGCCGTAGAGTTTGCGCACCCGGTCGAACGTCGCAACCACATGCGCGAACCGCTCCTGGAACGCCTCCGCCGTGCCGCCCAACATGTCCTGCGTGCCGCGCACCGGGCGCGGCGTTTCTTGTTTCGCCATGGCGCGCGCCTTTAACGGTAATTGTTGCCCAAGGAAACGCGCTTTTTCGAGCAGTCCGCTAGAAGGTGGCGGTCAGCGCGAGCGACACATAGCGCACGTCGCCGCCGCCCGGCGCATTGGGCGCGCCGCGCAGGAAACGCCCCTTGCCCAGCCAGCTGGCATTGATTTCGGTGCGCAGCAGCCTGGGGACCGTCCACCAGCGCAGCCGCCCGTCGATCATATGACCGGCGAAGCGGCCCGAACGGCCGGTCGCGTCCCGCACGCCGGTGGTCGAAAAGGCGTCGGTTCGCGACGCCAGCCACATCGGATGCCAGTTGGCGAACAGGTCGATCCGCTTGCCCGGCGCCATCTCCAGCCGCAGGCCAGGGGTCAGAATATTGGCCCTGTGGGTCTGGGCAAAGATGCCCGCCGGCACGAAATCGCCCCGGCGCATTCCGAACAACGTGTCGAACCGGCCATAATCGCCGCCGCTCCGGTCGCCGCTGGCATAATCGAACTCGGCGGAGAGGCGCGCCCTGAGCGGTCCCGCGAAACTGTAGCCGGCGTCGGCATGGACGAACCAGGCGGCGACGTCGAGCGGCGCGGCGCCCGGCGCGGTTCCCGCCCGCACGCGCCCCATCTGCCAGATGCCTTCCACTTCAAAATCGAGGGATGCGGGGGCGGGATCGCGCATCAGCCGCAGGCTCATGCTGTGCAAATGGCGATTGCGGGTCGGCCGCCCCGGCGCATCGCGCTCGGCAAGGCCGATATAGCCCAGTTCGATCATCGACCGGCGCGACAATGTCTGCGCCGCATAGCCGCCCCACAGCCGAAGGTCCGCACTTTCCCGGTCGATTGCCGCATCATTGTCCAGCACGGACGCCTCGTCGTCGGGCCGCCGCATCTGCGGCAGGACGTAGATCAGCGTCGCCGATCCGCCCGTCCCGCTCGCCAGGTCGATCCGCGCCCCGGTATAGCCGTTGGTGGTGTTGCGATAATCGTCCGCCGCGACCAGCCGCCGCGCGCCCAGGTTCAGCATGAAACGGCCGAGCTGGACCGAACTCTTGCTGCCCGGCCCAAGCAGCGGGCCGAGATCCGCAGCGACATAAGCCTGCACCGGCTCCAGCGTATTGACTTCGCCCGTACCGATTCCTTCGCCCGGATGACCATCCCAGACGCGGCTGTCCCACAATTCCAAGCCGACATGGAGCGGGCCGGACCGATAGTCGGCAGCCAGCACGCTCCGCAGGCTGACGAGATCGATCCGGTCGTCGAGGCCAGCGCGCGCCTGCCCGTCGAGCGCCTCATAACGCAGCCGGACATTGCCGGAGAGCGCGAACCCATCTGCCTGCGCGGACACGGGTGAGGCGATGGCAAGGGCGGAAGCGGCAAAAAACAGGCGTAATGGCGTCACGACCAGGCTCCTTCTTCCCGCAATTGCGGGGGTGATGAGGCAGCCTTTGGCGCGCGAGCGCTGACCGGGAAGGCGCTGATCCCGATGGCGCGGGCATGGCCAAAAGCCGCGCGCGGATCAAGCCCTTTTGCGTCGGCAGGGGTGGACGCGCGCCCGTCCTGCCGCCATGCTGAACCCATCGGGGCCGTCCGGCCCACATGCCTTTTCGGAGACCTCCATGATCCGCAGCCTTGCTGCCGCCCTCTATCTTTCGTCCGCGATCGCCAGCCCGCTGCTGGCGCAGGACGTCATCCGGTCCAAGCCTAGCGCCCAGTCCGTCAACGACGCCGCCCCGGCACCCAGGGACGTGCCCTATCCCGGCGGCACGATCCGGCTGGAGGTCGATGCGAGCGACACGACCCAGCGCATCTTCCGCGTCAGGGAGACGATACCCGTCGCTTCGGCGGGTCCGCTCACCCTGCTGATGCCCGAATGGCTGCCCGGCAATCATGCCCCGCGCGGGCAGATCGAGAAGCTGACCGGCGTCACTTTCACCGCCAATGGCCAGCCGGTCGCATGGAAGCGCGATCCGCTGAACGTCTATGCCTTCAACCTCGACGTGCCGCAGGGCGCGACCGAGGTGGTGGCGCAGTTCCAGTTCCTGTCCGCCACCCAGCCCAACCAGGGCCGGGTCGTCGTGACGCCGAGGATGCTGAACATCCAGTGGGAAAGCGTCTCGCTCTATCCGGCCGGCTATTATACCCGCCAGATCCCGATCCAGGCGACCGTCACCTATCCGGCCGGCTGGCAGGCCGCGACCGCGCTGCGCGGCACGAAGACGGGTGATAAAGTCGCCTATGAGACGATCGACTATGAAGCCTTGCAGGATTCGCCCGTCTTCGCCGGCCGCCATTTCAAGCCGGTGGACCTTGGCAGCAATGTGACGCTCAACATCGTCGCGGACGATGCCGACGAACTGGACTATAAGCCCGAGCAGATCGCCAGGCACAGGAAGCTGGTGGCCGAAGCGGGCGCGCTGTTCGGCGCCTATCATTTCAACCATTATGACTTCCTGCTCGCCATCACGGACGAGATGGGCGGCATTGGCCTCGAACATCATCGCTCATCCGAGAATCAGGTCGAGCCGGGCTATTTCAAGAAATGGGATTCGGGCGAGGCGCTGCTGGACCGCAACCTGCTGCCGCATGAATTCACCCATAGCTGGGACGGCAAGTTCCGCCGCCCCGACCTGCTCTGGACGCCCGACTTCAACGTGCCGATGCAGGATAATCTCCTGTGGGTCTATGAAGGGCAGACGCAATTCTGGGGCTATGTGCTGGGCGCGCGCTCGGGCCTGTTCACGAAGGCCGAGACGCTGGACGCCTATGCCCAGATCGCGGCGAAACTGGACACGGCGGTCGGCCGCGAGTGGCGCCCCATGGAAGATACCACCCACGATCCGATCATCTCCGCGCGCCGGCCCAAGGGCTGGGCCAGCTGGCAGCGGTCCGAGGATTATTATAATGAAGGGCTGATGATCTGGTTGGAGGCCGACGCGATCATCGCCAAGGCGACGCGCGGCAAGAAGGGGCTGGACGATTTCGCCAAGGCCTTCTTCGGCATCAAGCCGGGCGACTGGGGCCAGGTCGTCTACAACCGCGACGAGGTCGTCCGCACGCTGAACGACATCGCACCCTATGACTGGGCCGGTTTCTTCCAGAAATATGTCGATTCGCCGACGAAGGAGACGCCCAAGGGTGGCTTCATCCTGGGCGGCTACAAGCTGGTCTATGGCGATACGCCCAACGCCATCACCAAGGCGGCCGAGGGCGCCAACAAGATGGTCGACCAGAGTTTCGGGATCGGCGCCATCGTCAAGAATGACGGCGAGATCAGCGGCGTGATCTGGGACAGCGCAGCGTTCAAGGCCGGGCTGGCCGTGGGGTCGAAAATATTGGCGGTCAATGGCGACGAATTTTCCGGCGATGTGTGGAAGGCCGCGATCAACGCCAAGGCGCCGATCCAGATCATCCTAAAGCAGGATAAATACTATCGCACTTTGACACTCGATTATTCGGGCGGGCTGCGCTATCCGCGCCTGGAAAAGACAGGAGAGGGTGAAGGCAGCCTCGATCGGCTGCTCAAACCGAGAACATAATCACCCGCAAAGCAACGTGTAGGAAAAGGCATTTCCATGAATATCGAACTGATCCCGGTGGGCGACGATCCGCCCCACAGCCTGAACGTCATCATCGAAGTGCCGACCGGTGGCGAGCCGGTGAAATATGAGTTCGACAAGGCGTCTGGCGCGCTGTTCGTGGACCGCATCCTGCACACGCCGATGCGCTATCCGGCAAACTACGGCTTCGTGCCGCACACGCTGTCGCCGGACGGCGATCCGCTCGACGCGCTGGTGATCGCCCGCTCGCCCTTCATCCCCGGCGCCGTCGTGGCAGCCCGCCCGATCGCGGTGCTGAACCTGGAAGATGAAGCCGGCGGCGACGAAAAGCTGGTGTGCGTGCCGGCCGACTCGGTCTTCCCTTATTATTCCAATGTGAGCGAGAAGGACGACCTGCCCGGCATCGTGATGGAGCAGATCGAGCATTTCTTCACCCACTACAAGGATCTGGAGAAGAAGAAGTGGGTGCGTGTCGGCACCTGGGGCGGCGCAGACGATGCCAAGCGCATCACGCTGGAAGCGATCGAACGCTACAAGGCGGAAAAGAAGGCGGCCTGAGGCCGGCCCTTCCGATCGAACAAGAAGGCCGCACCGGATGATCGGGGCGGCCTTTTTCTTTGGTCAGGTTCGTGCCTTCCCAGCCATCCTCAAATCAATCGATCCGCCTCCAGCGCGAGGGCGAGCGAATCGCGCGCCTTGGGCATCCGCGCATGAAGCCGGGCGTCGGCCTCCACCAGCCGCTCGACGCCCGCCTCCAGTTGCGCCTCGTCCAGCGTGAAAGGCAGGCGCAGGAATCGCTCGAACGCGCCGCCGACGCCGAAGCGCGGCCCCGCCGCGATACGCACCCCCAGACTTTCGGCCAGGGCGGCGAGCGCGGTCGCCTCCGCGCGCGGCAGTTCGGCCCAGAGGGAGAGGCCGCCCGCCGGCGCCTCGACCCGCCAATGGGGAAGGTGCCGCGCGATCAGGCCCATCAGCTGGTCGCGCCGGTCGCGCAGTACCGCCGCCCGCGCGCCCAGCCCGACATCGGCATCGATCAGTTGCGCGACGGCCAGCTGTTCGACCACGGGGCTGGCCATGTCCATCGTCGTGCGCAGGCGGCCGAGCGCGGCGACGGTCTGCGCATCGGCGCGAATCCAGCCGACGCGCAGGCCGCCCCAGAAAATCTTGCTGGCCGATCCCAGGGTGATGACCTGCCGCCCGGACAGGTCGTGCATCGCGACCGGCGGTGGGGGCGAGAAGTCGAGGCCCATGGCCACCATCGTCTCGTCGACGATCAGCGGCGTATGGGTGCGCGCGGCCGCCGCGACCAGCGCACGGCGCGTGGCGGGGTCCATGCTGCGCCCGGTGGGATTGTGGAAATCGGCGATGACATAGGCGAAGCGGGGCGCGGTCTGGCGGAATGCCGCCTCCATGGCGTCGATGTCCCAACCCTGCATGGGCAGGCCGACCGGCACGGGGACGACATGGGCGCGCTGCAACGCCTGGATCGCATTATGGTAGGTGGGATGGTCGATCACCGCCCGGTCGCCCGGCCCCGCCAGCCACTTGAGCAGCAGGGAGAAGCCCTGCTGCGCACCGTTCGTCACCATGATCTGGTCGGGAGAGGTCGGGCAGCCGCGCCGTTCATAATGGGCGGCGATCGCGCGGCGCAGCACCATCAGGCCGAGCGGATCATAGCCAAGGTCGCCGAGATAGGCGGGAAGCGCCTCCACCGCTGCCTGATAGGCGCGGCCGACCCCCGGCGCGGCGGGCAGCGCCGCATGGGTCCAGTTGAGGATATTGCCGCCGCCGCCCGAATCCCGATCTTCCTGCGGCGCTTCGACATGACCCGTCGGCAGACGGGTGACGCTGCCCGATCCCTGCCGGCTTTCGAGAAACCCCTCGTCGCGGAGCCGGTCGAAAGCGGCGGCGACGGTGGTGCGCGACAGGCCGAGCGCGGCGGCCAGTTCCCTTTCTCCGGGCAGGCGGACATTCAGGCCCACCCGGCCGTCCAGCACCAGCATCCGGAGCGCCTGCGCGAGCTGGCGATAGGCCGGCTCCGCGCTGTCCTGCGCGCGCCAGGCGCCCAGCAGGCGCAGGAGAGAGGGTGGACGAAGCAACGAAGTGGACATGAGGGTCATCCCGTTCTGGCCATGGATCAGGGCCATTTATGCCAGATTGGTCCTTTTGAAAAAGGCCAGTTGCGCGGAAGAAGCCTCCATGATGATGCAACGCCGCCTTTTCCAGCTTGTCTGGGGCCTCGCCCTCTACGGCTTTTCCATGGCGCTGATGCTGCGCGCCGATCTGGGGCTCGATCCCTGGGACGTGCTGCACCAGGGACTTGCCCCGAAACTGGGCCTGAGCTTCGGCATGACGGTCAATCTGATCGGCGCCCTCGTGCTGCTGCTCTGGTGGCCGCTCCGGCAGCGGCCCGGAATCGGCACCGTCGCCAATATCCTGGTGATCGGGACAGCGGTGGACCTGTCGCTGATGCTGCTGTCGACACCCGAAGGATTTGCGATGCGATCGGCCTGGCTGGGCGCAGGGATCATCCTCAACGGCCTGGCCGGGGGTGCCTATATCGGCGCGGGTCTCGGACCGGGGCCGCGCGACGGCCTCATGACAGGCCTGTGCCGCCGCACCGGCTGGCCGGTTAAATGGGTGCGGACCGGAATCGAGATCGGCGTGCTGGCGATCGGATGGATGCTGGGCGGTACGGTGGGCGTCGGCACCATCCTGTACGCCGCGACCATCGGCTGGATCGTCCACCACGCCCTGCCCTGGTTCCGCATCGCGGATGTCAAGCAAGCGGCCAGCGCCTGAAACGGTCGGCACCGCGATCGAAATCGCGCCATTTCTCGTTGAAAATTCGCGGCCTATCCATTGACGGGGCCGGGCAGACGGGCATGATCCGCCGCGCCCTCCCCCGATCACGGAGCATCCTCCCCATGCGCCCCCTGCTTGCCGCCGCCCTTCTCCTGCCGCTGACCGCCGCCGCACCTTCGGACGCCGGCCCGCCGCAACCGGCGCTCGCCCCCCTCGCCTTCGAACAGATCGCGCCGGCCGGAACCAAAATGCCGCGTTTCAAGGTCGATGCCGCTTGGCCGGCGATGCCCGGCGACCTGCTGCTGGGGCAGGTCAGCGGCGTGGCGGTGGGGCCGGACGATTCGGTCTGGGTAGTCCACCGCCCCCATTCGCTGACCAACACCGATACGGGCCTGGCGCAAAGCCCCCCCATCGCGGTCTGTTGCAAGCCCGCACCGCCGGTGGTGCGCTTCGGCAAGGATGGCCGGTACCTGGGCGGCTGGGGCGGCGCGGCGAGCGCGCCCACGATCGACGGCGTCAACCAGTGGCCCGCCAGCCTGCACGGCATTTTCATCGACAAGGCGAACAGCGTCTGGTTCGGCGGCAATGGCAAGGGCGACCATGTCGTCCTGAACTACAGCGCCGATGGCCGCTTTATCCGCAGCTTCGGCCGGCGCGACAAGACCGGCGGCAATGACGCGACCGACCAGCTCGGCAACCCCTCCGACGTCCATCATTCGGACGGCATGGTGCTGATTTCCGACGGTTATGTGAACCGGCGAGTGATCGGCTTCGACGCGAAAACCAATGCCTATAGGGGCCGCTGGGGCGCCTATGGCAAGCCTCCGATCGCGCCGACCCGCACCGGCGATTTCGACCAGAGCCACGCCGTCGATCCGGGCAAGGTCGCCAATCCCAGGTCGGACATTTTCGCCGACATCGTCCATTGCGTGGTGCCGACCCGGGATGGCCATGTCTATGTCTGCGACCGCAACAACAACCGCGCCCAACTGTTCAAGCGCGGGAAGGATGGCGGCCTGACCTTCGTGCGCGACCTGGTGATCGCAGGCGACACGGGCGGCACCCACACGGTCACGGACATCGCCTTCTCTCCCGATCCCGAACAGACCTGGCTTTATGTCGCGGACATGATGAACAGCCGCATCTGGATATTGGAGCGCAAGACGCACACGATATTGGGTGCGATCGGCCGGGTCGGACGGCAGGCGGGGCAGTTCACCTGGCTGCACAGTATCGACACCGACAGCGACGGCAATCTCTATGCGACCGAGGTGAACACCGGCCGCCGCGTGCAGAAGCTGGTCTTCACGGGGGTCGAATAGCGCGATCCACGCCGTCCGCACCGACTTCGCCCAAATCGAAGGATTATCCCGCGATCATCCGGACATAGGCACTGGCGACCCAGCCACTGACGCAGGGACCGTCATAGGGCTGCTTGCGCTCCGCAGGGGACGCGACGCCGCAATCGGCGGGCTCCGCCTCGTTGCCCGTCGCCGGAGCGGCCACCACCACCACACCCAGCCATTTCTGGTCGATGCTGCGGGTGCAGATCCAGGCGCGATCGCCCTCGACCATGCGCGCCACTTCGCGGGCGTCTGCAAAGGGCGCGGCGCGCAGCGCCAGCCCCTTAGCCCCGGCGCGCGTGACCTGCCCCATTGCACCGCAGGCGTCGAGCCGGGGACCATCCTCCCCGATGGTGACGGGCCGGGCGACGGGCGCGTCCATACGGCTTTCCGGCACCTCCTCGCGCGGCGCGCCAGCCAGCGAACTGTTGGGCAATTCCTCATAGACGTCGTTGCTCTTCGAACAGCCGGACAGCCCCGGCAGGGACAACAGCATCAGGACGAGGACGGCGCGCATGACAAGCGTGATAGACCCCCCGGCCCCCCGGCGGAAGACGCCATGTTTCGCTTTAGTTTCGTGGGCGCTTTCCCTATATGCTCGTACATGAGCGAAGAACCCGTCAACTCCCCGAACAGCAATGATTATGGCGCCGACAGCATCAAGGTGCTGAAAGGCCTGGATGCGGTCCGCAAGCGGCCCGGCATGTATATCGGCGACACCGACGATGGATCGGGCCTGCACCATATGGTGTTCGAGGTCAGCGACAATGCGATCGACGAGGCGCTGGCCGGCCATTGCGACCGGATCGTCATCACGCTCAATCCCGACGGGTCGGTCAGCGTCGAGGATAATGGCCGCGGCATCCCGACCGGCATCCACAAGGAAGAGGGCGTGTCGGCGGCCGAGGTCATCATGACCCAGCTGCACGCGGGCGGAAAGTTCGAAAACACCAGCGACGACAATGCCTACAAGGTGTCGGGCGGCCTGCACGGCGTGGGCGTCTCGGTCGTCAACGCCCTGTCCGAATGGCTGGACCTCAATATCTGGCGGGACGGCAAGGAACATTATATGCGCTTCGCCTATGGCGACGCGACCGCGCCGCTCGAGGTGATCGGCGATGCGCCGGCGGGCAAGAAGGGCACGCGCGTCACCTTCCTCGCCTCGACCGAGAAGGTGCCCGGCGACGGCGGCACCTTCAAGAACCAGACCGACTATGATTTCGAGAAGCTGGAGCATCGCTATCGCGAGCTGGCTTTCCTCAACAGCGGCGTCCGCCTGTTCCTGGTCGATGCGCGGCATGAGGAGAAGAAGGAAGTCGAGCTGTTCTACGAAGGCGGTATCGCGGCCTTCGTGAAATATCTCGATCGCAACAAGAATGCGCTGATGCCCGATCCGATCGCGATCGCCGGCACCCGCGACGACGTGACCATCGACGTCGCGCTGGAGTGGAACGACTCCTACTATGAAAACGTCCTCTGCTTCACCAACAACATCCCGCAGCGTGACGGCGGCACCCATCTTGCGGCCTTCCGCGCGGCGCTGACCCGCACGCTCAACAATTATGCGGAAAAATCCGGCGCGCTGAAGAAGGAGAAGGTTTCGCTCACCGGCGAGGATATGCGCGAAGGGCTGACCGCGATCGTCTCGGTCAAGCTGCCCGATCCCAAATTCTCGTCGCAGACCAAGGACAAGCTGGTCAGCTCCGAAGTGCGCCAGCCGCTCGAAAGCCTGATGGCCGACAAGATGGCCGAATGGCTGGAGGAGAACCCGGCGCACGGCAAGATGATCGTCCAGAAGGTCATCGACGCCGCCGCGGCCCGCGAAGCCGCGAAGAAGGCGCGCGAACTGACCCGGCGCAAGGGCGCGATGGACATCGCGTCGCTGCCCGGCAAGCTTGCCGATTGCCAGGAACGCGACCCGGCCAAGTCCGAACTCTTCCTGGTCGAGGGTGACTCGGCCGGCGGCTCGGCCAAGCAGGGCCGCAACCGCCACAACCAGGCGATCCTGCCGCTGAAGGGCAAGATCCTGAACGTCGAGCGCGCCCGCTTTGACCGGATGCTCTCGTCCAAGGAAGTCGGCACCCTCATCCAGGCGATGGGCACCGGCATCCGCGACGATTTCAACCTGGAAAAGCTGCGCTACCACAAGATCGTCATCATGACCGACGCCGACGTCGACGGCGCCCATATCCGCACCCTGCTGCTGACCTTCTTCTACCGGCAGATGCCGCAGATCATCGAGGCCGGGCATCTCTACATCGCCCAGCCGCCGCTCTACAAGGCGACGCGCGGCCGGTCCGAAGTCTATCTCAAGAACGAGGCGGCGCTCGAACAATATCTGGTCGACAATGGCGTCGATTCGATGGCGCTGGAAACGACCGGCGGGACACGCACCGGCGACGACCTGCGCAGCCTGATCGAACATGCGCGGCGGATGCGCGCGGTGATGCGCTATGTGCCGCGCCGCTATAACCCCGCGATCATCGAGGCGCTGAGCATCAACGGCGCGCTCGATCCCGAACTGTCGGACGCCGCGCAGGCCGAGCGGCTGGCGGCGACCGTTGCCTGGATGGACGCGCAGGATGTCGAGGGGCGCTGGAGCGGGATCGTCGCCGAGGAAGGCGGCTTCCATTTCCAGCGTCTGTGGCGCGGCGTCACCGACCATCACGTGATCGAGGGCGGCTTCATCGGATCGGCCGAAGCGCGCAAGCTCCACGCCATCGCGGCCGAGGATGCCGACAGCTATCGCACCACCAGCCGCCTGGTGACGGTCAAGGCCGCGCTCGCCGCCGAGGCGAGCGACGACGATCTGCCCGCCGCCCCGGCCAAGGGCGCGATCGTCACGCGGCCGAGCGAACTGCTCGACGCCATCCTGACCGCCGGGCGCAAGGGACTGGCGATCCAGCGCTACAAGGGCCTGGGCGAAATGAATGCGGAACAGCTGTGGGAAACCACGCTGGACCCGGACAATCGCTCGATGCTGCGCGTCGAGGTGGAGCAGGCCGACGTCGCCGACGAGATCTTCACCCGGCTGATGGGCGACGTCGTCGAACCGCGCCGCGAGTTCATCCAGGACAATGCGCTGAACGTCGCCAATCTGGACGTGTGATCCGATGGAGCGGGTCCGTTGCGGCTGGGCCGGGACCGACCCGCTTTATTGCGCCTATCATGATGCCGAATGGGGCGTGCCGGAACGCGATTCGCGAATGCTCTGGGAAATGCTGATGCTGGAAGGGTTCCAGGCGGGCCTTTCCTGGATCACCATATTGCGCAAACGCGAAGGCTTCCGCGCTGCCTTCGCCGGCTTTGATCCCGACAAGGTCGCCGCTTTCGACGATGCCGATGTCGAGCGGCTGATGGGCGATCCCGGCATCGTGCGCGCACGCGCGAAGATCGAGGCGACGATCCGGGGCGCGCAGATTTTCTGCGCCATGCGCGATTCGGGGGAGGATTTCGCGGCCTATGTCTGGGCCTTCGTGGATGCCCAGCCGATCCGCAATGACGGCGTGCATTTCCCGGCAAAGACAGACCTGTCCGAAGCCATCTCGAAAGACCTGAAGACGCGCGGCTTCAAGTTTGTGGGGCCAACCATCGTCTATGCCTGGATGCAGGCGATCGGCATGGTCAACGACCATGCGGTGGATTGCTTCCGCCGCGACGTCGTCAACGCATGAAGGCGAGCCGGTTCCTGCTCCCGCTGCTGATGATCGGCGGATGTGGAAGCGAGCAACCAGCCGCGAATCGAACCGAGACAACGCCGGAAGTCGCCGCGCCCATCAACAACAGCATCGCGAACGAGAGCGTGGCACCACCGCCTGTGCCAACACCGCTTCCGTCGGATGAAGCCAAACCCTTGGTTTCACGTGAAACACCACCCCGTCGCCCGACGCCAGCCGATTATCGCGCGATCGGCACCGAACCCTTTTGGGCCGTCACGATACGCGGATCGACCGCCCTGCTGGAACGGCCGGATCATCGCCCGCTCCGCTATAGCGTGGCGCATGACGGGGATGATCGGGCGATCCGTTATCTGGGCGAAGGCTTCACCCTGACCGCGACGGAAGGGCCGTGCAGCGACGGCATGAGCGACGCAATCTGGTCCGAGCGTGTTCAGATTGCCTTTGGAGAGGGGACGCTCAAGGGCTGCGGCGGTATCCGGGAGGACGAGGGGCCGGACCGCCCATAGCCCTACGCCCGTTCGCTTGGCGCATGTCGAGAAGCGGATAGTGCCGAAGCCGATCAGTCCAGCGTCGCGCCCTCCAGTGCCTCCATCGTCGCTCGGTCTTCATCCGACACGAATTCGCAGGCGAGCAGGGTCCGTCCCTTGAGCGCTGGTCCCTGCCGTGCGACGATCGAGATCAGGCCCATATCCCTCATCCCCTGATCGGCTTCCGGCAGTTGCCGGGAAAAGCCGAGGCTGGAACTGCCCAGCAATCGATTTGATTCCGACTTTAGATCATAATGTTCCGCCAGTTGCGCCGCGACTTCTCCCTTGACGAGGACGCCCACGGCCATGCCGCCGAACATAACATCCTGGGCGACGAACCCGTCGCGTTCGATCGGCGCCTCCAGATGATAGATGGCCGCGCCCAGCCCCGATGTGTCGGGCTTGGCGATCTTTTCCGCCGCTTCATAGAGGGTGGTGGCATTGCCGAGCGAATAGGGCGGCTGGCACAGGGCCGCGCCGAAGAAATCCGGTTCGGCCGCCAGCGCGGGGAGCGGCGAAAGGGCGAGCAGCAGCGACAGGGGCCGCAAGGAAAATAGCGTCATTACAATATCATGGACCATACCCTGATCCCGATCAACATAGGCTTCAGTCGGCCCGCATCGCCTCCGCCACCAGCGCTTCTGCCTCCATCAGCAGCGCATCCTCGGCGGCCTGCTGCGCCACCTGCTCCCGGCCGATCAGGATCAGAACCGGCACCGCCAGGGGACTGACCCGGTCCAGCGTTACATGCAGCATGGTCTGGCTCGCCCGGTCGATCAGGTCGCCGAGCCGCCCCACATCGGTCATCCGCGCGCGCGCGTCCGCCCAGGCGGCCTTGAGCAGCAGATGATCGGGCTGATATTTGCGCAGCACGTCATAGATGAGGTCGGTCGAGAAGGTGACCTGCCGTCCGGTCTTGCGCTTGCCCGGATGCTGCCGCTCGATCAGGCCGGAAATCACCGCCACGTCGCGGAAGGCGCGCTTGAGCAGACTAGACTGTTCGACCCATTCGACAAATTCATGGTCCAGGATGTCGGCGGAAAAGAGGCTTCCGGGGTCGGTGACGGGCTTCAGCCCATAGACCGCCAGCGCATAGTCGTTGGCGACGAACCCCAGCGGCATCAGCCCCTGCGCGTCCATGCGGCGGGTCAGCAGCATCCCGAGCGACTGGTGGGCATTCCAGCCCTCGAAACTGTAACAGACCAGATAATGGCGCCCCTCATGCGGAAAGGTCTCGATCAGCAGCTGGCCTGGCTGCGGCAGGGTGGACCGCAGCTTCTGCATGTCCAGCCATTCACGCACGTCGGGCGGGAAGCGATGCCATTCCTCCGGCTCGGCCAGGAAATGTCGCACCCGCTCGGCCAGCCGCGTCGACATCGCCATGCGGGTGCCGCCCCAGCTGGGGATGCGCGCCTGCTTCGACGTGGCGCGCACCACCAGATCGGTCGTGTCCATCCGCACCACTTCCAGCGCCATGCCGGAGAAGAAGAAACTGTCACCGGGGCGCAAGGTGGCGGCGAACCCCTCCTCCACTGTGCCGAGCTTGCGCCCATTGGCGAAGCGCACGGCGAGCGCGGGCTGATCGACGATGATGCCGGCGTTGAGGCGATGCTGCTGGATGAAGCGCGGGTGCGACACGCGCCAGAGCATCTGCCCCTCGCCATCCGGCTCCTGCGTCAGCCGCTTGAACCGGTCATAGGCGCGCAGGGCATAGCCGCCCCCTTCGATGAAGTGCAGGACGGTCTCGAACGCCTCGGCGGTCAGCGCGCTATAGGGAGTGGCGGACCGCACCTCCGCCAGCAGCTCCTCCGCCCGGAAGGGCCCGGCGCAGGCCAGGCCCATGACATGCTGGGCCAGCACGTCCAGGCTGCCGGGACGGAAATCGTCGGCATCGCGTTCGCCCGCCTCCACCGCATCGAGCGCGGCGCGCGCTTCCAGATATTCGAAACGGTTGCCCGGAATCAGGATCGCTTCCGACGCCATGTCGAGCCGATGGTTGGCGCGACCGATCCGCTGGAGCAGGCGCGAACTGCCCTTTGGCGCGCCCATCTGGATCACGCAGTCGACATTGCCCCAGTCGACGCCCAGGTCCAGCGACGCGGTCGCCACCAGCGCGCGCAATTTGCCCGCCGCCATCGCGGCTTCGACCTTGCGCCGCGCCTCGATCGACAGGCTGCCATGGTGGATGCCGATCGGCAGGTTGGCGTCGTTGACCGACCAGAGTTCCTGGAAGATCAGCTCGGCAAGACCGCGCGTGTTACAAAAGACCAGAGTCGTCCCGCGCGACTCGATCTCCGCCATCACCTGTCTGGCCGCATATTTGCCCGAATGACCGGACCAGGGGACGCGCCCCTCCGGGATCAGGATCGCGACATCGGGGTCAGCGCCGGCCTCGCCCAGCACCGGCGTCACAGCGCCGATATCGCCATCGGGCGCCAGCCAGGCGCGATAGGCGTCGACATCGGCGACCGTGGCGGACAGCGCCACCCGGCGCAGCGCCGGGTTGATCGCCTGCAATCGCGCCATGGAAAGGTTCAGCAGGTCGCCCCGCTTCTGCGTCGCGAAGGCATGGACCTCGTCCACGATCACCGTGCCCAGATTCGCGAACAGCAGCCTCGCATCGGGGTGACTGAGCAGCAGCGACAGCGATTCGGGCGTGGTGAGCAAAATCTGCGGCGGTCGGACGCGCTGGCGCGCCTTGCGATCGGACGGCGTGTCGCCGGTGCGCGTCTCGACCCGGATCGGCAGCCCCATCTCCTCGATGGGCGTAAGCAGGTTGCGGCGCACATCGACCGCGAGCGCCTTGAGCGGCGAAACATATAGCGTGTGCAGGCCGTCGGCCGGATCGCGGATCAGATCGGCCAGGGTCGGCAGGAATCCCGCCAGCGTCTTGCCCGCCCCGGTCGGCGCCACCAGCAGGGCATGGTCGCCGCGCTGCGCCGCGGCCAGCATCTCCAGTTGATGCCGTCGCGGCCGCCAGCCGCGTGCGGCGAACCAGTTTTCGACGATGGCGGGAAGGGAAGCCGACATGGCCCCGGATGTAGGGCGCGCCGGCCCGCCTGTCACGGTCCGCCATGGCCGCTCGTCGCTGCGACCATGGCGACGTATCCCATATCATGATAGCCTGCGCTCAAGCGGCATATGCGCCATGCAACTGACTCGCGCCGCGCGGTCAGGCACAGGACAGCCAAGGCGCCCTGCCGCGAGGACGCCCGTCCATGAGAGGAAACCGATTCATGACCGAATCATATGGCGAACCTGCCATGCCGACGATTGTGCCGATGACCCTGTTCGATGCCTGGCTGCTGCCCTTCACCTTCTGGGCCAATTGGTGGAGCTTCTACGAGGAGGCCCTGCACGTCGCCCATTGCCGTCCTTATCTTCGCGATTCGGGGGCCATCGAAGACGCGCCCCTCCCGATCGAGGATGAACCGGGCTTGGTGGCCTGATCCGGGCGAGGATGAAATCGTCGGAATAATCATATAGCCGGAAGAAATAATCTTGCTCATTCCTCTGGCTCCCTCCCCCGCTCCTGCGTTACAATCCGGCCCATGACAGCGGCGCTCGAGACGCCGCACCAAGCAGGAGAATGACATGACCGGCCCGACCGAAGCCGACCTCACCGGCGCGGACGCCCCGCGCAACCGTCGCCGTCCCAAGGCGCCCATCATGGAAATTGACGGCCGCAAGCTGAAGCCCGCCACCTTGATGATGGGCCATGGCTACGACCCGACCCTGTCGGAAGGATCGCTCAAGCCGCCCATCTTCCTCACATCCACCTTCGCCTTCGAAAGCGCGGCGGCGGGCAAGCGCCATTTCGAGGGCGTGACCGGCATCCGTCCCGGCGGGGCGGAAGGACTGGTCTATTCCCGTTTCAACGGTCCCAATCAGGAGATTTGCGAGGATCGGCTCTCGGTGTGGGAGGAGGCGGAGGACGCGCTGCTCTTTTCCAGCGGCATGTCGGCCATCGCCACCACCCTGCTCGCACTGGTCCAGCCGGGCGATGTCATCGTCCATTCTGCCCCCCTCTACGCCGCGACCGAATCGCTGATCGGCCGCATATTGGGTAAATTCGGGGTGCAATGGCTCGATTTCCCCGCCGGCGCGACCGAGGCGGAGATCGGCGCGGTGATCGAGAAAGCGAGGGGACTGGGCCGGGTCGCGCTTCTCTATCTGGAGAGCCCGGCCAATCCGACCAATGTTCTGGTCGATCTGGAAGCGGTAGTCGCGCGGCGCAACGCCCTCTTCTCCGGCGAGGCGCATGTCCCGCCGATCGCGATCGACAATACTTTCCTCGGCCCGCTGTGGCACAAGCCGATCGCCCATGGCGCCGACCTCGTCATCTACAGCCTGACCAAATATGCCGGCGGGCATAGCGATCTGGTCGCGGGCGGTGTGCTGGGGAGCAACGCGCTCATCAACAGCATCCGGCTGATGCGCAACACCATCGGCACCATCCTCGACCCGCACAGCGCCTGGATGCTGCTCCGCAGCCTCGAAACGCTGGAATTGCGGATGAGCCGGGCGGGCGAGAATGCGGCGAAGGTCTGCGCCTGGCTGAGGGCCCAGCCGCAGGTGGAGAAAATCGTCTATCTCGGCTTCCCGGAGACGGAGCGGCAGGCCGACATCTACCGCCGCCACTGCACCGGGGCGGGATCGACCTTCTCGCTCTATCTGAAGGGCGGCGAGGCGGAAGCCTTCGCCTTTCTCGACGCGCTCAAGATCGCCAAGCTGGCGGTCAGCCTGGGCGGCACCGAAACGCTGGCCAGCCATCCCGCCGCGATGACCCATCTATCGGTGCCGGCTGAGCGCAAGCAGGCGCTGGCGATCAGCGACAATATGGTCCGCATCTCGATCGGCTGCGAGGATGCCGACGATCTGATCGCCGATTTCGCCCAGGCGCTGCGGCAGGTCGGATGAGCGACGCGCATCCGGCCGTCCCGCCCGTCGTCCTGATCGCCCAGCCGCATCTCGCGCCGCTGCTGGGCGTATTGGCGGCGGACTATGACGTCATGCCGTTGTGGGAGCAGGGCGGGCGCGCCCGGCTTGGCGACGCGGCGGCGCTGGTGACGGCGGGGGAGTTCCCGCTCGACCCCGCGCTGATCGCGGCGATGCCGCGCCTCGGCCTCATCGCCTGCTTCACCGTGGGCTATGACGGGGTCGACCTGGATCTCGCCCGGTCGCGTGGCATCGCCGTCACCCATGCGGGCAATGCCAATGCGGAGGATGTCGCAGACCATGCGATCGGGCTGATGCTGGCGCATCGTCGCTGGATCGTCGAGGGCGACCGGCAACTGCGCGCCGGGCTGTGGACAGCGCAGGCCAAGACGATCACCCGCTCGATGGGCGGTGCCCGGCTGGGGATCGTGGGCATGGGCGCGATCGGCGTGGCAACGGCGGAGCGGGCGCAGGCGATGAAGATGCGTGTCGGCTGGTGGGGACCGCGGGACAAGCCCGCCCTCCCCTGGCCGCGCGCGACAAGCCTGATGGCGCTGGCGCAGGACAGCGACATATTGCTGATTGCCGCGCGCGCCGCGGACGACAATCGCGGCATGATTGCGGCCGCCATCCTCGACGCGCTTGGTCCCTCCGGGCTGCTGGTGAATGTCGCACGCGGGCAACTGGTCGACGAGGCCGCCCTGATCGACGCGCTCAGGGACGGACGGCTTGGCGGCGCGGCGCTCGACGTGTTCGATCCCGAACCGACCGACCCCGCGCGCTGGGCCGACGTCCCCAATGTCGTGCTGACGCCCCATACCGGCGGCGCGACCCAGGAAGCGGTCGGGCGCATGGTGCAGATGCTGCAAGCCAATCTCGCCGCTCATTTCGCGGGCGAACCCCTGCCCGCCCCGGTCCGTGATCCTGGGCGGTCAGCGGGCCACTCTCTGCCCTAGTTCCAGTCCACCCGCGTCCAGCCCCGCTCCGCCGCCAGCTTCGCCAGCGGCTTGTGCGGGTTGGAGGCGAAGGGAATGTCGGCGAATTCCAGCATCGGCGCGTCCGACACATGGTCGGAATAGGCGCGGATCTGGGCCTGGCTGCGGTCGATCGCCTCGGCCGCCATCCAGGCCTTGATCATCCGCAGCTTGCCCGTGTCGTAACAATTCTCGCCCGCGATCCTGGCGCGGACATAGCGCAGATCCTGGCTCAGATGATCGGTCGCGATCACCGCGTCGAAACCCAGCCGCCGCGCGATCGGCTCGACATAGAGGCGGTAGGAGGCGGTCGCCAGCACAAGCCGATAGCCGTCCGCCCGGTCCTTCGCGATCTGCGCTACCGCGCCCTGCCGCAAATTGGTCGCCACCACCTTGTCGGCATAGCTTTCGATATGCGGCATCAGCTTCGCCCGTTCGACATGATGGCCGATCATCAGTGCCTGGTTCAGTTCCTTCAACCGCTGGCGCGTAATCAGCTTCACCACATAGGCCAGCATCAGCAGAATGACGCAGGGGAACAGCAACAGCCGCCACGGAGCCATCCGCCGCGCCACATGCAGAAGGAAACCCGTATAGGTGCCACTGAAGGTCACCGTGCGGTCCATGTCGTAGATCGCCAGCCTGTGCGTCGTCATGCCGTTTCCGAAACTTTTGCCCCAGCTCTTCGTTCTGGCTTGCGGATGGGCCGTTTCGGCTTGCCGTGCAACCGATAATGGACCACTAAACCGCCTTGATGAACAAAGCCGCCGACCTTGCAGAAGAAAAGCGCGATGGCGGCACGGTAATACGGCTTTCGGGAAACCTGGCCATAGCGTGCCTCCACGACCTGCCCGATCGGCTCGACGGCCTTCAGGGTCCGGTCAGCGCCATCGACCTGTCCGGGGTCGACCATATCGACACGATCGGCGCCTGGACGGTGCTTCGCACGGCCAAGCGGCTGGGCGCGGAAGTCACTGGCGCGCATGACGACGCCCGGCGCCTGATCGATACCGTAGGCCAGCTGGACGAGCCGGTGCCGATCCGGCCGGAGCATGTTCATGCGCTGCGCCGCGTCGTCGGCCAGATCGGCGAAGCGGTCGCCAATTCCGGCGCAACGCTGCTCGGCCTGCTCGGCTTCTTCGGCGCGACGCTGGTGGCAAGCTGGAGCCTGATCCGCCATCCCCGCCGTTTCCGGTGGAACGCCGTCATCCAGCGGTTCGAAGTGGTGGGCGTTTCCGCGCTCGGCATCATCGGCCTGATGAGCTTCCTGATCGGCATCGTCATCGCCCAGCAGGGATCGGTGCAGCTGCGCCAGTTCGGCATGGAGATGCTGACCATCAACCTGGTCGGCCGCCTCACCTTCCGCGAACTGGGCGTGCTCATGACCGCGATCATGGTCGCGGGTCGCTCGGGTTCCGCCTTCGCCGCGCAACTGGGCACGATGAAGCTGACCGAGGAAATCGACGCGATGCGTACTATCGGCGTATCGCCGATGGAAGCGCTGGTGCTCCCGCGCACGCTCGCCGTCGTCGTCATGATGCCGCTGCTCGGCTTCTACAGCTCGATCGTCGCGATCATCGGTGGCGGCTTCCTGTGCGCCGTGGCGCTGGAGATTCCCCCCATCACCTTCGTCCAGCGGCTGCGCGAAGTGGTGCCGATCACCGACCTGTGGGTCGGCCTCATCAAGGCGCCGGTGTTCGGCATCATCATCGCCCTGTCGGGCTGCTTCCAGGGTATGCAGGTCAAGGCGAACGCCGAAGAGGTCGGTATGCGTACCACCGCGGCGGTCGTGCAGGCCATCTTCCTCGTCATCGTCATCGACGCCTTCTTCGCGGTCTTCTTCACCTGGGTGGGCTGGAACTGATGAGCGAGGAGGAAATCCAGCAGGCCGAGGAGCGCCGCATCGAGCAAGCGGTGGAAACCGCCGACATCGCCATCAAGGTGCGCGGCCTGCGAAACAGTTTCGGCGATCAGGTCGTGCACGAACATCTCGACCTGGACGTGCGCAAGGGCGAGATATTGGGCGTGGTCGGCGGATCGGGCACGGGCAAGTCCGTCCTGATGCGTTCGATCATCGGCCTCCAGACACCGGACGAGGGCGAGGTCTGCGTCTTCGGCGAATCGATGATCGGGCGGCTGGACGACGAGGCGCTGGCGATCCGCAAGCGCTGGGGCGTGCTGTTCCAGGGCGGCGCGCTCTTTTCCACGCTGACCGTTGCCGAAAATGTCGAGGTGCCGATCCGCGAATATTATCCCAATATCGGGCCGCAACTGCGCGACGAGATCGCCGCCTACAAGATCCGCCTCACCGGCCTGCCGACCGAGGCTGGCCCCAAATATCCGTCCGAACTGTCGGGCGGCATGAAGAAGCGCGCGGGTCTTGCCCGCGCTCTGGCGCTGGACCCGGACCTTCTGTTCCTGGACGAACCGACGGCCGGCCTCGACCCGATCGGCGCGGCCGCCTTCGACGATCAGACCCGCAAGCTGCAACAGACGCTGGGCCTCACCGTGTTCCTCATCACCCACGACCTCGATACGCTCTATTCCATCTGCGACCGGGTGGCGGTGCTGGCGGACAGGAAGGTGATCGCGGTCGGCACGATCGAGGAACTGCTGGCCACCGATCATGCGTGGATACAGGAATATTTCAACGGCCCGCGCGGCCGCGCCGCGACGGCGGCGGTCGAACGCGAAAAGAACAGGGCGGCCGCCGCGTCGCCGGACGGAAGGCGATAGGATATGGAAACCCGCTCCAATCATGTGCTGGTCGGCACGGTCACGCTGCTGCTGCTGGCCGCGGTCATGATCGCCGCCTTCTGGTTCTCGCGCCTGTCGCAGGGCGACAACATGGAATATGACATCTTCTTCAAACAGTCGGTCAACGGCCTGGCGAAGGGTTCGAGCGTCAACTATGCGGGCGTGCCGTCCGGCCAGGTCGAGAAGATCGAGCTGTGGAAGCGCGATCCGAGCTTCGTGAAGGTGCGTATTTCCGTCAAGGAGGGCACGCCGGTGCTCCAGGGGACGACCGCCACCATTGCCGGCGTCGGCTTCACCGGCGTCAGCGAGATCGTGCTGGATGGCGCGGTCAAGGGCGCGCCACCGATCATCTGCCCGGCGGAAAACACCATGGCCGTCTGCCCCGATGGCGTGCCGGTGATCCCGACCAAGCCCGGCGCGCTGGGCGAACTGCTCAACAACGCCCCCCAGCTGCTGGAACGGCTGTCGACGCTCACGGAACGGCTGACCGAACTGCTCAACGACAAGAACCAGCAGTCGATCGCCGGCATCCTCGCCAATGTCGAGCGGGTGTCCGGCGCGCTGGCCGACCGCAGCCCCGAAATCGCCGCCACCCTCGCCGAAGCGCGGATCGCGGTGCAGCGGACCGGCGTGGCGGTCGAGCAGATCGGCAAGCTCGCCGCCACCACCGATGCGCTGCTCAACGACGAGGGCAAGCCGCTGATGGCCGATCTGCGCAAGACCGTGCAGTCGGCGACGCGCAGCATCGACACGCTCGACAAGACGATCGGCGAGGCGCAGCCGGGCGTAAAGGCGTTCAGCAACCAGACCATGCCCGAAGTGAACCAGTTGGTGCGCGACCTGCGCGAAATGTCGCGCGCCTTCCGCGGGGTCGCCGAAAAGCTGGACCAGCAGGGCGCCGGGTCGCTGGTCGGATCGCCCAAGCTGCCGGACTACAAGAATTGATGAGAAGGATGCGGACCATGTTCCATGTGAAACAACAGGGCGCGCTGGCCGCCCTCGCCGCCGCCGTCCTGCTGTCGGGCTGCGTTTCCTTCGGCGCCAAGCCGCCGGCGCAATTGCTGACGCTCGACGCGGCCCAAAAGGTGCCGGCGGGGGCCGCGCGGGTGGCGGGCAGCGGACGGACGCTGATAGTCGCCGATCCCGAGGCGCCCAAGATGCTGGATACGATCCGCGTCCCGGTACAGATGACGCCGACTTCGGTCGCCTATGTGACCAAGGTCCAGTGGGCCGATACGCCACGTCACCTGTTCCGCCGGCTTATGGCCGAAACCATATCCGCGACGACCGACCGGGTGGTGCTCGATTCGGGCCAGTTCTCCGGCGACGGCGGTCAGCGCCTGTCGGGCGAACTTGTCGCCTTCACCATCGATCAGGCCAGCCATAACGCGATCGTCACCTATGATGCGGTGCTGACCACGCCGGCGGGCGTCGCGCTGGCCCGCCAGCGCTTCACCGCCAGCGCGCCGGTCAGCGGCAAGATCGAAGCGACCACCGTCGGCGCCCCGCTCAATACCGCCGCCAACAAGGTCGCGACCGATGTCGCCGCTTGGGTCGCAGCGGTGAAGGAATAGGCCGGAGGGCTCTCCCGGCTGGCGCTGCCGGTCCTGAGACGACCAGAGGCGGGCAGTCAAGCGCGGCCCGGCGCCGCTCGGAAGCGGTCATCCCATATTACCGTCACCCCAACGACCCGAAGGGCGGCCGCAGGCCAAAGCGGGAATCCATCTCCTGACCTTGCGTCCAGCACGGCGCTGAGAAGACGGTTCCCCGCCCCCGCGGGGATGCCGATGTAGAGCGGCCGTTACGCAACCCACCCCGTTCGAACACCAACAAACTCGCTCACTCCAGGCTCTTGCTCGCCTGCTCCATCACATCCTTGGACAGGCCCGGTTCCGCCAGGATGCGCTGCAATTCCGCGCGCATCAGGCCAGCGCGCCCCTCGTCGAACCGCTTCCAGCGGCCCAGCGGCGGCACCAGCCGTGCCGCCGTCTGCGGGTTCAGCTTGTCGAGCGCGATGATGCAGTCGGCGACCAGCCGGTATCCCTTGCCCGACCTATGGTGGAACGCCCACTGGTTGCCCGCGAAGGCGCCATAGAGCGATCGCACGCGATTGGGATTGGCGAGCGTGAAGTCCTTGTGCCGGCTCAACTCCTCGACCTGGTCGACCGTATCGAGATGAAGGGCGAAGGCCTGGGTCTGGAACCATTTGTCCAGCGTCAGCGCGTCACCCGAATAGCGGTTGTAGAAGATGTCGAGCGCCGCCACCCGCTCGGCGCTGGCGCCGTTGGCGAGCGTACCGAGCGCCGCCTGACGCTCGGTCATATTATCGGCATCGCTGAACTGGGCGAAGGCAATGGCCGGGCCATCCCCCGTCCCCGACGCGACCAGATAATGGAGCGCAGCGTTGCGCAGCTTGCGCGCGCCCTTGGCCGACGACGACAGCGAGAAGGCGTTGGCCCGGGTCTTGGCATGGACATCGCGCCAGAACGGTTCCAGCTCCGCGCCGATCTTGTGTTGCAGCGCGTCGCGCGCCGCGTGGATCGCGTCGGGATCGACCTGCCGCATCTGGTCGCCCAGATAGGCTTCGCTCGGCAGGCGGATAACTTCGGCCACGAACGCCGGGTCCAATGCCACGTCGGTCAATATGTTGCGGATCGCGGCGATCACGGCGGCATCGTCCACATCCTGCCCCGCGATGCGGCCCACCAGCACATTGACCATCAGCTGCTGCATCGCTTCATAACGGGCGAAGGGGTCATCATCATGCGCCGACAGGAAGGCCAGATCGTCCTGGCTGCGGTTGGTTTCGACGATCACCGGTGCCGAAAAACCGCGATTGATCGACAGGACCGGCGCGCCGGCAAAGCCAGTGAAGGTGAAGCTCTGCCGCGCCTCCGTCAGCATCAGCAACGCATCGCCATGATGCTGCCCCATCGCCGGGTCGAACAGCGCGGTACGCAGCGGGATCGCCATTGGCCGCTTGTCGGGCTGGCCCGGCGTGGCAGGCACGGTCTGCTCCAGCGTCAGCTCGACGCTCTGCGCCACCGGATCATGTGACAGAAGCGCGCGCACGTGCGGCGTGCCCGCCTGTTCATACCAGAGGCGGAACTGGCCGAGGTCGATCTCGCCGCCCTCCTCCATCGCACGCACGAAATCCTCGCACGTCGCCGCTTCGCCGTCATGCCGGTCGAAATAGAGGTCCGTGCCCGCGCGGAACCGTTCCGGGCCGAGCATCAGCGCCATCATGCGGATCACTTCCGCACCCTTGTTGTAGATGGTCGCCGTGTAGAAGTTGCTGATTTCCATATAGGATTCAGGGCGAACCGGATGCGCCAGCGGCCCTGAATCCTCCTGGAACTGGGCGGCCCGCAGGATACGGACATCCTCGATCCGCTTGACCGCATGGCTGCCCATGTCGGCGGAAAAATTCTGGTCGCGAAAGACGGTGAAGCCTTCCTTCAGGCTCAGCTGGAACCAGTCGCGGCAGGTGACGCGATTGCCCGACCAGTTGTGAAAATATTCATGCGCCACCACACCCTCGACCCCGTCATAATCGATGTCGGTCGCGGTCTCCGGATCGGCCAGAATATAGCGGGAATTGAATATGTTGAGGCCTTTGTTCTCCATCGCGCCGAAATTGAAGTCGGCCACCGCCACGATGTTGAACACATCCAGGTCATATTCGCGGCCATAGACGCGTTCGTCCCAGGCCATGCTGTTCTTGAGCGCCTGCATGGCGTGAGCCGTGCGCGGCAGGTCGGCCTCCTTGACCCAGATGCCGAGGCGCACTTCCCGTCCGCTCATCGTCACGAAGCGGTCGGCATTGCACGCGAGGTCGCCCGCCACCAGAGCGAACAGGTAGCAGGGCTTGGGGAAGGGGTCGTTCCAGAGCGCCCAATGGCGGCCACCGTCCAGTTCGCCCTGGTCGATCGGGTCGCCATTGGCGAGCAGCACGGGAAAGCGCGTCTTGTCGGCCGCCATGCGAACGCTGTAGCGCGAGAGGACGTCAGGGCGATCGGGAAAGAAGGTTATCCGACGGAATCCCTCGGCCTCGCACTGGGTGCAGAGCAGCCCACCGCTGGCGTAAAGGCCCATCAGCTTGCTGTTGCTCTCCGGCGCCAGCTCAACCAGCGTCTCGATGCTGTGTGTTGCGCCGGTCAGCGCGATGATGAGCGCGCCGGCTTCCAGATGCCATTCCTCGTCGCCGAGCAAGCGGCCGTCGATCTTCACTTCCAGCGGCACCAACCCGTCCCCATCCAGCCGCAGCGGGCGGGCATGATCGCCATTGCGCGTGACGGAGAGCGTCGCGCGCACGCGCGTCAGCGCGGGATCGAGGTCGAAATCGAGCGCGATGTCGGGCACCAGCCAGTCGGGCGCGCTATAGTCGGCGCGGCGGATGACGGCGGGAGCGGCGGCGTTGGTGGAGAGCATATCGGCCATGCCCTCACAGTAGGGAGCAGGCCGCCAAAAGACCAGTAGGGTTCGACCGGGAAGGCACGGAAGATCGCGCCCGTCAGCATCCCCACAGGCGTTTGAACGTCAAATCCGCTCGCCGGACAGGCGCTGGCACAGCATGTCGAGCTGATCGAGATTGGAATAGCGCAGCGCCAGCGTCCCTCCGGTCGAGGCACCGTCATGGCCAATGTCGACCTTCAGCCCCAATATGTCCGCCAGATGCCGTTCCAGCGCCGCGATGTCAGGATCCTTGTCTCCGACCGCGCCCGCGCTGCGACGCGCTGCCGGTGCGTCAGCGCCGGTCTTGACCCGCCGCACCAGCTGCTCGGTGTCTCGGACGGAAAGGCCCTTTTCCTCGACCTGTTGCGCCAGCCTTTCGCAATCAGGCGCCCCGATCAGCGCGCGGGCATGGCCCATGCTGATCCGATTGTACATCAGCTGCTGCTGCACTGGCTCGGGCAGGTCGAGCAGGCGCATCAGATTGGCGACATGGCTGCGCGACTTGCCGACAATCCGGCCAAGCGCCTCCTGGCTGTGATGAAATTCGGCGATCAGCTTGCGATAGGCTTCAGCCTCTTCGATCGGATTGAGGTCTTCGCGCTGGATATTCTCGATCAGCGCGATTTCCAGCGTTTCCTGCTCGTCGAAATCGCGGACGATGGCGGGGATGCGATGAAGCTGGGCGCGCTGCGCCGCGCGCCAGCGCCGCTCGCCCGCGATGATCTGGAATCCGCCGCCATGGGGGCGCACGATGATCGGCTGGATCACCCCCCGCTTGGCGATGCTGTCGGCCAGCTCCTGCAATGCGCCATCATCGAAATGCCGCCGCGGCTGCTCCGGGTGGGGATGGATAAGCGCGACTTCGATGCTCTGCACGGCCTTGCCATTGGCTTGCGGCACGGCGGCAGGCGCGATCGGCTCTTCGCGGGAGACATCGCCCAACAGGGCGGACAGACCTCGACCCAGACCCTGGGGACGCTTGGCGATCTTCGGCTTGTCGGTCGTTTCGTCGCTCAAGCGGCAACCTCCTGTCGGGGCAGGCGCGCGATAAGCTCGCGCGCGAGACGCATATAGGCTTCCGATCCGGAACAGCGGAAGTCATAGATGAGGGCGGGCACGCCATGGCTCGGCGCTTCGGACAGGCGCACATTGCGCGGGATCACGGTCGTGAAGACCAGATCGCCCAGACAGGCGCGGACATCGTCGGCCACCTGGTCGGTCAACCGATTGCGCCGGTCGTACATGGTGAGCGCCACGCCCATGATCGACAGGCCAGGATTGAAGCGGCCGCGAATCCGCTCGACCGTCTGGAGCAGTTGCGACAGACCCTCCAGCGCGAAAAATTCGCACTGCAACGGGACCAGCAGATATTGGGCGGCAACCATGGCATTGATCGTCAGCAGGCCGAGCGAAGGCGGACAGTCGATCAGGCAGATGTCCCAGCGGCCCGGCTGTGCTTCGGACAGGACACGCTCCAGCCGATGGGTCCGCTCCTCATAGTCGATCAGCTCGATTTCGGCCCCCGACAGATCCTGCGTCGCCGGCACAAGATCGAGCTTGGGCACGCGCGTGGTGACGATCGTGTCATCCAGCGCGCAATTGCCGACCAGCAGGTCATAGCTGGACTGGGCGCGTTCCGCCTGCCCCACCCCCAGCCCCGTCGACGCATTGCCCTGCGGGTCGAGATCGACCAGCAGCACGCGCAGTCCGGTGGCCGCCAGGCCCGTGGCCAGATTGATCGCGGTCGTGGTCTTGCCCACCCCACCTTTCTGGTTGGCGATGGCGATGCGGATCATGAACGACCTTTCTTCTTGCCGGCGGGCGCGACGCCTCGCGCGACGATGATGGCGCTGTCGTCATCGGTCACGCTGGGTTCCACGTGGAACATACCTTGCCATGCCGGACGCGCCGCCTCCAGTTCATTTTGTGCATTTCGTCCCTTCGGCAGCACCCACAGCGTGTTTTTATCGGACAGGTGCAGCGCGGATGCGAGCAATTTGGGCAGCGGCGCATAAGCGCGCGCGCTGATGATCGCGGCCTGCGTGGCGGGCACCGTCTCGACCCGGCCACCAAAGACGCGCGCATGGGACAGGCCCAAATCAGCCGCGACATCGTTCAGGAAATCGATACGCTTGCGTCGGGATTCGACCATCATAAGGGGCCGTTCGGACAGGCAGGCAACGACGACGCCCGGCAGCCCTGCGCCCGACCCCAGGTCGAGCCAGGCCCCCTCCCCCGCCCGATCGGCATGGACCAGCAGTTGCGCAGAATCGACGATATGGCGCGCCCACACATGCGGCCGGGTCGATTCGGCGATCAAATTCTGTTCGTCCATGGCCGACAGGAGGATGGCGACATAGCGCTCAAGCCTGACCCATGTTTCACGTGAAACATCGAATTGCGCCTGAAGCCAGGCGCGCGCTTCCTCTTCGCTCACGCCGCCTCCCGCCGCGCGTGGACGAGGATCGCCGCCAGCGCTGCTGGGGTAATGCCCCGTATCCGCCCTGCGGCAGCCAGCGTCTCCGGCCGCGCCGCGTCGAGCCGCTCGATCATCTCGGTGGACAGGCCACCGATCGAACGAAAATCGAAGTCGGCGGGGATATGCACCCGCTCGTTGCGGCGCAGTTCCGCCACCTCGGCTTCCTGGCGCTGGAGGTAGGGCGCATAATGCGCGTCCTCCAATATCTCGGCCCGCAGATCGTCCGGCGCGACGCTTAGCGTCGGCGCCAGTTCCAGCAGCAGCGCCCTGTCGACCTCCGGGAAACGCGCCCAGTCGAACAGGCTGCGTCGCGCGCCGTCCTGACGCACCGCCGCGCCCGCCCGCGCCATGTCGCTCGCAGTCAAAAGCCGGCCGAGTTCCGCTTCGATCCTCGTGCGCAACGCCGCCCGCTCGGACAGTCGCCCCGCGCGAGTCGCGCCGATCACGCCATGGGCGAGGCCGATCGGACCCAGCCGTGTCTCCGCATTGTCGGCGCGCAACCGCAAGCGATATTCGGCGCGGGCGGTGAGCATCCGATAAGGTTCGGTCACGCCCTGCAAGACCAGATCATCGATCATCACGCCGATATAGCTTGTAGCGCGATCCAGTATCATCGGCGCCTCGCCACGCGCCCGCGCCGCCGCGTTGACCCCGGCGACGAGGCCCTGGGCGGCCGCCTCTTCATAGCCGGTGGTGCCGTTGATCTGCCCGGCGCAGAACAGGCCCCGCACGTTGCGAACTTCAAGGCTTGCGTCCAGCGCGCGCGGATCGACATGATCATATTCGACCGCATAGCCCGGCACGACGATCTCGACCCGCTCCAGACCGGGCATCGAACGGACCATCGCGACCTGCACATCGGTTGGCAGCGAAGTGCTGATGCCATTGGGATAGACCAGATGGTCGTCCAACCCCTCCGGTTCGAGGAAAACCTGATGCCCGTCGCGGTCGCCGAAGCGCAGCACCTTATCCTCGATGGAGGGACAATAGCGCGGCCCTCTGCCCTCGATCGCCCCGCTGAACAGTGGCGAGCGGCCAAGGCCGTCGCGGATGATCTGATGGGTCCGATCATTGGTCCGGGTAATGGCGCAAGCCAACTGCGGCAACGGTCGCCCTGCCGTCAGGGAAGACATGGTCCAGCCCTCGTCGTCCGATGGCTGGGTCTCGAGCCTCGCCCAGTCGATAGTGCGTCCATCGAGGCGTGGCGGCGTCCCCGTCTTGAGCCGGGCGACCGGCAGACCCAGGGCGCGCAGCTGAAGGCCAAGCGCGGTCGCGGCGCGCTCGCCGATCCGCCCCCCGGCTTCCCGCTCGTCGCCCCGGAACAGCTTGCCCCCCAGGAATGTCCCCGTCGCCAGCACGATCGCGGAGGCCGCCAGCGTCCGGCCGTCCTCCAGCGCGACACCAGCCACGGCATCCCCGTCCAGCATCAACGCGGCGGCTTCGCCTTCGACGATGTCGACTCCCGGCTGCGCCGCCAGCAATGCGTGGATGGCCGCGCGATACAGCTTGCGGTCCGCCTGCACGCGCGGTCCCTGCACCGCCGCGCCCTTGCTGCTGTTGAGCATCCGATAATGGATCGCCGCCGAATCGGCCGCACGGCCGATGAGCCCATCGAGCGCATCGACCTCACGGACCAGATGCCCTTTGCCCAGCCCGCCAATAGCCGGGTTGCAGGACATGGCGCCCACCGTCTGGCGATCGAAGGTGAGCAGCGCCACCGACGCTCCCTTGCGCGCCGCAGCGGCAGCCGCCTCGCAGCCGGCATGGCCGCCACCGACCACTATAACATCATAGCTTGTTCGCATGACGCGCCCATATCAGATTGGGCCGGGGCAGGTCAAAAGCGTTCCACGTGGAACATTATTCATTTGCCGATGCAGAAGCCCGAGAAGAGGCGGTCGAGCATATCCTCAGTCCCGGCCTGCCCGGTAAGCGCATCGATGGCCGCCCTGGCGAGTCGCAGTTCCTCGGCCGCAACGAGCAGATCGGCCGTGCTTCCGGCCGCGAGGAGATGATCGCGCACCTGTCCAACTCGCTGTCGCTGTCGCGCGTGCAGGGCATAGTCGCCCTCCCCCGGCAGCAATGCGGCTGCGCGAGACAGCAGCAGCGCGATCAGGACATCCATCCCTTCGCCGGTCCGCGCGGACAGGCGAAGCCCAGGGCGATCGGCGTCGGCGCGATCGCATTGCGCGGCCACCAGGATAGCATCGTCACGCGGGAGTGCGTCCGCGTCGCCCAGCCACAGGATGATGTCCGCAGCCGCCAGTGCGGCGCGCGCGCGATCGATCCCGATCGCCTCGATCGCGTCGCCCGTCTCGCCGCGCAGCCCCGCCGTGTCGGTGAAGAGGAAGGCCGTGCCACCGATCGCCGCGGGCGCTTCGATCCGGTCGCGCGTCGTCCCGGCAATGTCCGACACGATTGCCGCATCCCGTCCGACCAGAGCGTTGAGCAGGGTCGACTTGCCTGCATTGGGCGGCCCCGCCAGCACCACGCGCACGCCGTCCCGCAGCCGATCTGCGGAGGGCGCTGCCAGAATGGCATCCACGTCCTGCGCCAGCGTGGCGATGCCCGCCCCGATCCGCGCCTCGATCGCAGCGTCAGGCACATCATCCTCGTCGGAAAAGTCGAGGGCCGCCTCGGCCATGGCCGACAGGTCGAGCAGGGTCCCGCGCCATCCTTCGATCCGGCGGGAAAAATGCCCCTCCGCCATCAACAGCGCGGCGCGGCGCTGGCTCTGGGTCTCTGCGGCCAGCAGGTCGGCCAGCCCCTCGACAGCGGTCAGGTCCATGCGGCCATGGGCGAAGGCCCGGCGCGTATATTCGCCTGCTTCGGCGCGGCGCAGGCCCGGCATCGCGCCCAGCGCATCCTCGACCGCCGCCACCACCGCACGGCCGCCATGGCAATGCAGCTCGGCCATATCCTCGCCCGTGACCGTGTGCGGACCAGGCAACCAGAGCAGCAGCGCGCGATCGAGCGGGCCATCGTCGCGCGGGTCTTTCAGCAAGGCGAGGCTCACTGTACGCGGCGGCGGCACGCGACGGGCCAGCGCCTCCAGCGCCGCGCGCGCCTGCGGGCCGCTCACGCGGATCACCGCGATCCCCGCCGGCGGCGCACCGCTCGACAGGGCAAAAATCGTGTCGTCCTCGCCGGAAAGCACGGACCTTATTTCTTCTCGTCCTTGCTCCCGGACATGCCCGCCAGCCCGACATTCATCATCTGCTGGAACAGGCGCATCCCGGCGTCGCCCAGCGGCGAGAAGCTTTTGAACAGCGTTTCCATCTGCTCGACGCTGCCGACGCCATCGAAACTGTCGAGCATCGTCTTGATATATTTGTCATGGATCGGCGTGACATCGGGCAGGCCCAGAAAGGCCCGGGCCTCGGACGGCGTGCAGTCCACATCGACGGTTACCTTCATGTCCCTGCCCTTCCCTGTTGACCGGCGGATCGCGTTGCGCCGTCATGCCGCAACTCGCGCTATCAACGCAAATTTTTAAACGCGGCAAGTGGTTGCGCCTTTGTCGCGATCAGCCAATATGCGGACCAGAATCAAAGGTGGAAAGGATATCGGCATGGGCAGCTTCACCCCTATCGCCACGTTGGAAGGCGATGCGCAGTTCGACGCCTATGTGGCGCAACCCGAAGGAACACCGAGCGCGGCCATCATCGTCATCCAGGAAATTTTCGGGGTGAATGAGGGCATTCGCCGGAAATGCGACAACTGGGCCAAGGCGGGCTATCTCGCCTATGCGCCGGACCTGTTCTGGCGCGAGCAGCCGCATATCGAACTGGACGCCGACGTACCGGAGGAATTCCAGGCGGCGATCGGCCACATGCAGAAATTCAACCAGGACCGGGGCATCCGCGACATCGAAGCGACAATCAAGGCCGCGCGCGCCGGACTGGGCGGCACCGGCAAAGTCGGGCTGGTCGGCTATTGCCTGGGCGGGCGGCTGGCATTCATGGCCGCCTGCCGCACCGATGGCGACGCCTTTGTCGGCTATTATGGCGTTGGCATCGACGGGCTGCTGAACGAGCAACATGCGATCGGCAAGCCGGTGCTGCTGCACATTCCGACGGCCGATCACTTCGTCCTGCCCGACGCGCAGAAGGCGATGCATGAAGGGCTGGCGGACAATCGCCATGTCACGCTGTACGACTATGAAGGGCTGGATCACGGCTTTGCCGCCGAAATGGGCGCCCGCCGCGATGAGCAGGCCGCAACCCTTGCCGACCGGCGAACGGCGGACTTTTTCGCCGAGCATCTCGCCTGATGGCCAAAACATGGCGCATGGTGGCGCGCAGCCATGGCGGGCCGGAAGTCATCGCGCGCGAGGATTTCGATCCGGGCGCACCGGGTGAAGGCGAATTGCTGATCGAACAGGACGCGATCGGTCTCAACTTCATCGATACCTATTATCGCACCGGCCTCTACCCCGCGCCCCTCCCAACGCCCCTGGGATCGGAAGGCGCGGGCCGGGTCGTCGCGGTGGGCGCGGGCGTCACCGGCTTCGCGCCGGGCGACCGGGTGGGCTGCGTCAGCGGACTCGGCGCCTATGCCACGCATCGCCTCATCGCCGCGGATCGGGCGGTGAAGATCCCCGACGCCATCTCCAGCGCGGATGCGGCGGCCATGATGCTCAAGGGCATGACCGCCTGCTATCTGGCGGAGGACAGCATCGCCCTCCGGCCCGGCCAGGTCGCGCTGGTCCATGCCGCGGCGGGCGGCGTCGGATCGATCCTCCTTCCCTGGCTGCGCGACAAGGGCGTGGTCGTCATCGCCCATTGCGGGTCGGCAGAAAAGGCGGCGACCGTGGCGGCCGATCACAGCCTGCATGGCGCGTTCGACGGACTCGCCGCCACGGTCCGCGAACTGACCGGGGGCAAGGGCGTCGATGTCGTCTATGACGGCGTCGGCAAGGACAGCTGGACTGCCTCGCTCGCCAGCCTCAAGCGGCGCGGCCTGATGGTAAGCTACGGCAATGCCTCCGGGGCGGTGCCGCCGGTCAGCCTGCTGGACCTCAGCCGCGGCGGGTCGCTCTATGTCACCCGTCCGACCCTGTTCGATTATATCGCGACGGCGCAGGAACTGGCGCACACCGCCGATCGCCTGTTCGACCGGATGCAGCGCGGCGTCGTCACCGCGACGATCGGCCAGCGGTTCGCGCTGGCCGACGCGGCGGAGGCGCATCGGGCGCTGGAGGCACGACAGACCACCGGCGCGACCGTCCTCCTGCCCTGACCATCTTCGGCCGAAACGCATGAAAAAGGGGGCGGCACCGACGGTGCCGCCCCCTTTTTCGTGGCCGTAATCCGGGATCAGGCGAACAGGGTGAGGATGCCCACCTGATGATCGACGAAGCCGTCATAGATCATCTTCACCGCCACATAGATGATGACGGCAAGGCCCAGATAGGCGATCCAGCGGAAACGCTCGATATATTTGGCGATGATGTTCGCCGCGATACCCATCAGCGCGACCGACAGGATCAGGCCGATGATGAGGATACCGGGATGATCCCGCGCGGCACCGGCAACCGCCAGCACATTGTCCAGGCTCATGGACACGTCGGCCACGGCGACCGCCCATGCCGCGCCGGCGAAGCTCTTGGCCGGACGCAGCCCCGACACGTCGTCGTCGCTGGTGTCGCCCGGCGTATCGCCGCCACGCTTGGGGTGGAGTTCGCGCCACATCTTGAAGCTGACCCAGAGCAGCAGCAGGCCGCCCGCCAGGATCAGGCCGACAATCTGCATCAGCTGGCTGACCACCAGCGCGAAACCGATGCGCAGCACCAGTGCGGCGATGATGCCGATCAGGATCACCTTCTGCCGCTGCGCCGCGGGGAGGCCCGCCGCCAGCGCGCCGACGACGATGGCGTTGTCGCCGGCCAACAATATGTCGATCATCAGCACCTGGCCAAAGGCGGCTAATGCGCTAGGTGATCCGATGTTGCTGAAATCATTGACGATATGCTGCCAGATGTCGGCCGGGGAACCCAGTCCCTGAACGGTCGCGGCGGCGGTGGCGAAAAGGTCGAACATGGCGGCCCAACGTCCCTGTGGTTAAAAAGCGAAAGCCGGACCATGGCATGGCCCGGCGATCACGGCAAAAACATAAGGCATGGCGGCGGCCGATCCATCCGGATCGCCCCCCGCCATGCCGCTTACTGGTTCATGGTCGCGAAGAAATCCTCGTTGGTCTTGGAATCCTTCATCTTGTCGAGCAGGAATTCCATCGCGTCGACCGTGCCCATCTGCATCAGGATACGGCGCAGCACCCACATCTTGCTGAGCGTCGGCTTCTCGACCAGCAACTCTTCCTTGCGGGTGCCCGACTTGCCAACGTCCAGCGCCGGGAAGATGCGCTTGTCGGCGACCTTGCGGTCCAGCACGATTTCCGAGTTGCCGGTGCCCTTGAACTCTTCGAAGATGACTTCGTCCATGCGGCTGCCGGTGTCGATCAGCGCGGTCGCGATGATGGAAAGCGAACCACCCTCCTCAATGTTACGCGCGGCGCCGAAGAAGCGCTTGGGACGCTGCAACGCATTGGCGTCGACACCGCCGGTCAGCACCTTGCCCGACGAAGGCACGACGGTGTTGTAGGCGCGGCCGAGGCGGGTGATGGAGTCGAGCAGGATCACCACATCCTTCTTGTGCTCGACCAGGCGCTTCGCCTTCTCGATCACCATTTCGGCGACCTGGACGTGGCGGGTGGCCGGCTCGTCGAAGGTGGAGGATACGACCTCGCCCTTCACGCTGCGCTGCATGTCGGTGACTTCTTCCGGGCGCTCGTCGATCAGCAGCACGATCAGGAAGACTTCGGGATGATTGTCGGTGATCGCCTTGGCAATATTCTGGAGCATCACCGTCTTGCCGACGCGGGGCGGCGCGACGATCAGCGTGCGCTGGCCCTTGCCCTGCGGGGAAACGATGTCGATGACGCGCGCCGACTTGTCCTTGATCGTCGGGTCCAGCGTGTCGAGCCGCAACTTCTGCTCGGGATAGAGCGGCGTCAGATTGTCGAAATTGACGCGATGGCGGACGACATCGGGATCGTCGAAATTGACGGTGTTGAGCTTGGTCAGCGCGAAATAGCGTTCGCCATCCTTGGGCGCGCGAATCTCGCCCTCCACCGTATCGCCCGTGCGCAGGCCGAACTTGCGGACCTGGTTGGGCGAGACATAGATGTCGTCGGGACCGGCGAGGAAGTTCGCCTCGGGGCTGCGCAGGAAGCCGAAGCCGTCGGGCAGCACCTCGATCGTGCCTTCGCCCATGATCTGTTCGCCATTTTCCGCCTCGGCCTTGAGGATGGCGAACATCAGGTCCTGCTTGCGCAGCGTCGATGCGCCTTCCACGCCGAGTTCCTCGGCCATGGTGACGAGGTCTGCGGGCGCTTGCTTCTTGAGGTCCTTGAGATGCATTTGCGAGTCGGTCCGATGCGGTGGAAGAGAAAATGGGCCGGAAAGGAAGGGGATAGCCGGACAGGAAGGCCGGACAACCCTCGCTCCGGACGGGCGAGGATGAATATTCCGCGTTTAACGATCCGGCAGGGCTTTAGTCAAGGCGGCACTGGCGGCGATCCAGCGGAAATTCGCGCTTTTACAGGAAGGCGCGGCCAGCGGTGGCGCTGGCGCGACCGCCGCCCTTCATGGTATAAGCGATCGATAAGAGAGAGAGGATGAGGATATGCGACGGCTTCGTGCCCTGCTGGGGATCGCGCTTGCGATCGGCGGCGCGCCCCTCGCCGCGCAGGATGCGCCCCCCTCGCCCTTACCTGCGCCCGAAGCCGCCCTTAACCCGCATGTTCCCCCCACAGTCGTCCGCACCGGGCCGTCGCCGGACGAGCGCGTCACGATCCCCATCCATATCGACGGCAAGGGGCCGTGGAACTTCATCATCGACACCGGGTCGCAGCGCACCGTCATCGCCCGCGACCTGGCCGAGCGGCTCGCCCTGCCCGCCCGGTCCAATGTCGTCATCATCAGCATGACCGGCCGGTCCGAAGCGACCACCGTCGCCGTGCCGAGGCTCGGCTTTGGCGGCGGCACGGTCGACGATATCGAGGCGCCCGTGCTGGAGGGCGAGCATCTGGGCGCGCCGGGCCTGCTCGGCCTGGACAGCCTGCACGCCAAGCGGGTGACGCTCAACTTCCGTACCGGGCGAATGGAGATCGCCGACAGCGGCGCGCGACGACGAGTCTCGGTCGAACCGGACACGATCGTCGTGGAGGCCCGGCGCAAGCGCGGCCAGCTGATCCTGCTCGATTCCGACGTCAACGGGATGCGGGTCAACATCATGCTCGACACCGGCACCAATTACAGCATCGGCAATCTCGCGCTGCGCGACAAGCTGGTCCGCAAGAAGCGCGCGCCCGATCTGCTGACCGCGACGCTAACCAGCGTCACCGGCGGCACGCTGGTCGGGCAGGTCGGCCGGATCAAGTCGGTGCGGATGGGGCGCGTCAACCTGACCGAGGTGCCGGTGATCTTCGCCGACGCCAGCCCCTTTGCCGAATTGGGGATGCAGGACAAGCCGGCGCTGCTGCTGGGTATCAGCGCGCTCAAGATTTTCGACCGGGTCGCGATCGACTTCGGCCGGGGCAAGGTCGACTTTCTGCTGCCCGATGCCAGCGCGGTCGATAATCTGCGCCTGGCGGCGAACGATCAACCCACCGGGTAGCGGCGACGCAGGCTACTGCCCCGGCGTCGGCCGGTTCGCCGCCGGCGGCTGTTGCCGCTGCCGATCACGACCCAACACATTGTCGATCCATTGCTGGTCCAGGCGCGGCGGCTGGGGCCGATCCTCCGGATCGACCTCCATCTGCGGCTCGTCCGCGTCCGACCCCTCGGGCCGGGGGCGGTCGATCGGCAGCCCGTTCTCATCGACCATCATGCCGCCATCGGCGCCGCTGTCCGGGGTGCCGAAATAGGCTTCCTCATCGGGTTCCAGCTGCCATTCGGGCAGCGTGACCTCGGTCTCGAACTGTTCGACCGGCCGCTTCGCCACCGCCACCTTCATATAGTCGGCAAAGGCGCGCGCGGGGGCGCGACCGCCCTGGAGAACGCCGACCGCCCGGGCGTCGTCACGCCCCATCCACACGCCGGTGGTGATGCCGCTCGAAAAGCCCAGGAACCAGCCATCCTTGTTGCTGCTGGTGGTGCCGGTCTTGCCCGCGACCGGACGCCCGATCGACGCCGCACGGCCGGTGCCCGTCGACACGGCGGTCTGCATCAGGTCGGTCATGCCGGCGGCGACCCATGGGGCGACCAGCACCCGACTGGTATCGTCCTGATGGCTGTAGAGCAGGCGGCCGTCGGCGGTCGTCACCTTGGTGATGCCATAGGGCGTCACCGCGATCCCCTTGCGCGCGATCGAGGCGAAGGCGCGGGTCATGTCGATCAGGCGCACGTCCGACGTGCCCAGCACCATGGAGGGATGGGTGTTGATCGGGGTGGTGATGCCGAAGCGGCGGGCCATATCGGCGACGGTCGGGAAGCCCACCTCGACGCCCAGCTTCGCCGCGACGGTGTTGATCGAGTAAGCGAAGGCGGTGCGAACGTCGATGTCGCCGGAAAAGCGGCCCGAACTGTTGCGTGGCGACCAGCCGTTGATCGTCACCGGCTCGTCGGTGACGCCGGTGTCGGGGGTATAGCCCGCCTCCAGCGCCGCCATATAGACAAAGATCTTCCACGCGGAACCGGGCTGGCGCGTCGCGGTGGTGGCGCGGTTGTAGTTGGAGCTGACATAATCCAGCCCGCCGACCATCGCCCGCACCGCTCCGTCGCGGTCCAGGCTGACCAATGCGCCCTGCGTGCCTGCGGGAACATTGGCCTTGATCGCCGCCGTCGCCGCATTCTGCATGTTCAGGTCGATGGTGGTGTAGACCTCCAGCGGCTCGTTCGGCTCGTCGATCAGCAGGTCGAGCTGGGGCAAGGCCCAGTCAGTGAAGTAACGCACGCTGTTTTGCGGCGGCTCGGGCGCCATGCGGACGCCCGCCAGGTCGGCGCCGGCGCGCTCGGACGCCGAAATCGCGCCATTTTCCTGCATCAGGTCCAGCACCACGCCGGCGCGGCCGATCGCGGCCTCCGCATCGGCGGTGGGGGAGTAGCTGGACGGCGCCTTGACCAGGCCGGCGATGATCGCCGCTTCGGGCAGGTCCAGCGCAGTGGCCGGATGGCCGAAAAATTTGCGGCTGGCCGCGTCGATGCCATAGGCGCCACCGCCGAAATAGACCTTGTTGAGGTAAAGTTCGAGGATCTGCCGCTTGGAGAATTTCCGCTCCAGCGCCAGAGCCAGCACCATTTCGCGGATCTTGCGGCCGAAACTGTAGCTGTTGTTGAGGAAGATGTTGCGCGTGACCTGCTGGGTGATCGTCGACGCCCCCTGCCAGCGACGCCCCTGCCCCCGTCGCTCGACCGCAACCCAGGCGGCGCGCGCCATGCCGATCGGATCCACGCCGGGGTGCAGGTAGAAACGCTTGTCCTCGGTCGACACCATCGCGTCGACCATCACCTGCGGGATGCGGTCATAGCTCAGCCACTGGCCGAAGCTCGGCCCCAGCGACACGATGACGCTGCCGTCCGCGGCATGAACGCGGATCATCTGGCCATTGGGGGAGGATTTCAGGCTGTCATAGTCGGGCAGCGACTGCATCGCGATCACAACCGCGATCACCACGGCCAGCAGGCCCGCCACCGCCGCCGCCAGGCCGATCTTCAGCCCGCGCACCAGCCATTTCCTTGCGCGACCGGGCGCGCCCTTGCTCTTGCTTGATCCTGCCATTTGTGCCGCTTCGAATAGGCGCTATTCCGTGCGGCGGCCAGCGCAAATCATGCGTCCGGCGTGGAAAAACACCATTGCGGCGTCCCTGCGGAATCGCGCTTTATCGCGGATGAGCGGCGTCCGTCGCTGCCGACCTCTCCGCTATTTTCCCTCGCTGCGCGGCTTGAAGTCCAGGCTGGCGCTGTTCAGGCAGTAACGCAGGCCATCGACCCCCGGCCCGTCGGGAAAGACATGGCCCAGATGCCCCTCGCAGGTGGCGCAACGGACCTCCGTCCGCATCATCCCGTGGCTGGTGTCGCGCACTTCCTCGACCGCGTCGATATCGACCGGCGCGGTGAAGCTGGGCCAGCCCGATCCGCTGTCATATTTTTCCTCGGCATCGAACAGTTCGGTGCCGCACCCGGCGCAAAAATAGACGCCGTCCGCCTTGTTGCTGTTATATTTGCCGGTGAAGGCGCGCTCCGTCCCCGCCTCGCGCAGCACATGATATTGCTCGGGGGACAGGCGCTGGCGCCATTCGGCTTCAGTGAGATTCATCTTCTCCATGGCCGCAATATGGCGCTGTCCCGCAGGGCGATCAAGCCCGCTCCCGCGCCGCCTGTCGCGTGATCGCCAGCAATTCGTGGCGAACCATCAGGTCGCCTGTGCCCCTGCCGCCGCGACTGGCGCGCTCCGCCTCCAGCAGCCGCTGGATGACCCGCGCGATCCCGGGCGCATCCCACAGCCGCACCTGGCGCGACACCAGCCCCTTCTCCTTCCAGAAGACCGCCTTGCCCGCAGTCTCGATCGCCGCCTCCAGCCGGCCGCTGGCGTCGAAGGCGTCGCGGATCGTGGCGATCAGCATGGCCCGCGTCAGCAGCGGGCGGATGACCGACGCCATGGCAGCGCCGGTTTCGCTCAGGCTCGTCAATTCCCGGTGCATGGCTTTCAGGTCGCCGCCCAGCACCGCGTTGACCAGCGGCGCGACCTCCGTATCGGGGTTGTCGGCGGACAGCGCATCGAGCGCGTCGGCGGTCGCCTCGCACGGCCGCTCGGGCGCGGCGTCCAGATAGAGGATCAGCTTCTCCACCTCGCCGGCCATCAACGCCCGGTCGCCATTGGCGAGATCGACGATGCGGCGCGCCAGTTCGGTCGGCAGGCGCAGCCCGCCCTCGCGCGCGATGGCGATCGCGATCTGCTCCGATTCGCGCGCATCGGGCTGGTAGGAGATGAAAGCCAGTGCCGCCTTGTGGTCGAGCGCGAGCTTGACCAGCTTGGACGTGCTCTTGAGCGCACCCGCCACCGCGATCACCGGATTGCCCGCCGCCTCCGCCTCCAGCAGCGCGGTCAGCGCCGGCAGCGATTCGTCCCCCATGCCGCTGATGCGGACCCAGCGCCGGTCCCCGAACATGGAAAAGGACGCCGCCTCGTCCGACAGGCGCGCCGGGTCATCCTTCAGCGTCGATCCGTCCAGGTCGATCCGTTCCGCCTGCGGCCCCATGGCGCGCTCCAGCCGCTTCGCCAGCGCCTGGCTCCCCGCTTCGTCGGGGCCGTAGAGCAGGAAGAAGCGGACGTCGGCGGGCGGCGCATCCAGCGCCTTTTCGATCTGGCCCCGGCTGGCCTTCAAGGATTGGGGGCCTTGCGCGAAAAGAGCGCGAGGCGGGTCACGATCTGGTCCGCCACCGTCTGCGACAGCCGCTCCAGCGCGGTGTCTTCGGCCGCGATCGTGGCATATTCGCTGGACGTGACGTCGATGCCCGCGTCCGAACCGGCGGTATCGTCCAGGATCTGCGCGCCGGTGGCCTCGTCGACCAGCTGGTAGCGCGCCCGCAGCGTCCTCCGCTCGCGCGTGATGGCGGCGTCGGCGCGCAGGCCGAAGCCGCTGATGTCGTCGTCCAGTTTCACCACCAGCTTGTAGCGCGGCCCGCTGCCGCCGCTCATCGCCGACAGCCGGTCGTTGAGCGCGTTGCGCACCAGCCATCCGGCCTTGCCCTCGATCGGCGCGACCTCGACATTGCCCAGCGCCTGCGCCACCGCGCCATGGCTCCCGCCGCCATAGACCGGGCGCAGCCCGCAGGCGGTGAGGGACGCAAGAGCGATCAAGAGCAGGGGCGAAGGCTTCATGCCAACCTCCATAACCGTTCGCCCTGAGCCTGTCGAAGGGCTTTCCTTCTTCCGAAGAAAAGCAAAGGCTTCGACAGGCTCAGCCTGAACGGATGTTGTTAGATGACCAGATTGACCAGGCGATCCGGCACCACGATCACCTTCTTCGGCGTCGCGCCGTCGAGGATGCGGACCACATTGGGCGCGGCGAGGGCGAGGCGTTCCAGCTCGTCCTTCGGCGTCCCCTTGGCCACGGTGATGGTGTCGCGCAGCTTGCCCATCACCTGGCAGGCGATCGTCACCTCGTCATCGACCAGCAGCGCCGGGTCGACCGCAGGCCAGGCCGCGTCGGCGATCAGGCCGTCCTGGCCCATCTCGGCCCAGCCCTCTTCGGCCAGATGCGGCGTCATCGGCGCGACCAGCAGCGCCAGCGTGCGAATCGCGGCGGTGCGCGACGCCGACGGCTTGGCCTTCTCGATCGCGTTCACCAGTTCGTAGATCTTGGCGACCGCCTTGTTGAAGCCCAGAGCCTCGACATCGCGGGCGACGCCGTCGATCGTCTGGTGCAGCTTGCGGTCCAGAGCCTTGTCCTCCCCTTCGGCAGACGCATCCGCTTCGCCGAACAGGCGCCAGACGCGATTGACGAAACGCCAGCTGCCCTCGATCCCGGCCTCGGTCCAAGGCAGGTCGCGCTCGGGCGGGCTGTCCGACAGCATGAACCAGCGCACCGCGTCCGCACCATATTGGGCGATGATGTCGTCGGGATCGACCACATTCTTCTTGGACTTGGACATTTTCTCGACACGGCCGACCGTCACTGACGCCCCGCCATCGACCATGACCAGCCCTTCGCCCTGCTTCACCACATCCTGCGGCGCGAGCCAGGCGCCTTCGGGCGACTTGTACGTCTCATGCGTCACCATGCCCTGCGTGAACAGGCCGGTGAACGGCTCGGCAAAGCCCAATTGCCCCATATGCTGGAGCGCGCGGGTCCAGAAGCGGGCGTAGAGCAGGTGCAGGATCGCATGTTCCACGCCGCCGATATACTGCCCGACCGGCAGCCATTGCTCGACCGTTGCCCGGTCGAACGGCCTGTCCTTGGGCTGGCTGGCGAAGCGGATGAAATACCAGCTCGAATCCGCGAACGTATCGAGCGTGTCGGTCTCGCGCACGGCCGGACGCCCACAGGACGGGCAGTCGACATGCTTCCAGCTCGGATGGCGATCAAGCGGATTGCCGGGAATGTCGAAGCTGACATCCTCTGGCAGCACGACCGGCAGCTGCTCCTTGGGCACGCCCACCGGGCCGCAGCTATCGCAATGGATGACCGGGATCGGCGTGCCCCAGTAGCGCTGGCGCGACACGCCCCAGTCGCGCAGGCGGAACACGGTCTTGCCCGCGCCCCAGCCTTCGGATTCGGCGCGGGCGATGACGGCGGCCTTGGCCTCCTCGATCGCCATGCCATTGAGGAAGCGGCTGTTCACCAGGCGGCCCGGCCCCGTATAGGCTTCATTGTGGATCGGCGCCTGCTCGTCGCCTTCCGCCGCGACGACGCGCTCCACCGGCAGCATATATTTGCGCGCGAAGTCCAGGTCGCGCTGATCGTGCCCGGGCACGCCCATGACCGCGCCGGTGCCATAGTCCATCAGCACGAAATTGGCGATGAAGACGGGCAACTGCCAGTCGGGATCGAAGGGATGCGCAACGGTGAGACCGGTGTCGAAGCCCAGCTTCTCCGCCGTTTCCAGTTCCGCCGCGGTGGTGCCGCCTTCCTTGCACTTCTCGATGAAGGCGACGGCGTCGGGGTTGCCTGCCGCCACCGCCTGCGCCACCGGATGGTCGGCCGCGATTGCCACGAAGCTCGCGCCGAAGATGGTGTCGGGACGGGTCGAATAGACCTCGATCCTCGTGTCGAACGGCGCGACCGGCTCGAAATGGAATTGCAGGCCGACCGACTTGCCGATCCAGTTTTCCTGCATCGTCCGCACCTTGTCGGGCCACTGGTCGAGGGTCTTGAGGCCCTCCAGCAGGTCGTCGGCGAACTGGGTGATCTTGAGGAACCACTGGGACAGCTTGCGCTTCTCGACCAGCGCGCCCGATCGCCAGCCGCGCCCGTCGATCACCTGCTCGTTCGCCAGCACGGTCATGTCGACCGGGTCCCAGTTGACCGCGCTTTCCTTGCGATAGACCAGCCCCGCTTCCAGCATGTCCAGGAACAGCGCCTGTTCATGGCCATAATAGTCGGGCTCGCAGGTCGCGAGTTCGCGGCTCCAGTCGATCGCGAAGCCCAGCTTCTTGAGCTGCGCGCGCATGTTGGCGATATTCTCGCGGGTCCATGACCCCGGATGGACCTTCTTTTCCATCGCGGCATTTTCGGCCGGCATTCCAAAGGCGTCCCAGCCCATCGGATGCAGCACCTCATGGCCCGTCATGCGGCGGAAACGCGCCAGCACGTCGCCCATCGAATAGTTGCGGACATGGCCGATATGGATGCGCCCCGACGGATAGGGGAACATTTCCAGCACATAGGAACGGGGCTTGGTCGACGCGTCGTCGGCCTTGAAGCTCTGCTGCTCGTCCCAGGTCGCCTGCCAGCGGGCGTCGGCCTCAAACGGGTTGAAGCGCCTTTGCATGTCATGTCCTTACAAATGCGAGCGGGCTGGGCCTTTGATGAAGCCCAGCCCCGATGGTGTGAAAGGGGCGTGGCACCCGCCCCGCCCGGAAGGGGTTTGGGTCAGCCGATCGCCATGCGGCGCAGGTCGCGCGCCTTGGTGAGGATGATCTCCTCCAGCTTCTGCGTCGTCGCCGCCTTGACCGGCGCGTCGATCCACTGGCCATTCTGGTTGACCTGACGGCTGGCCGCGACGCGCAGCGCGTCGGCGCGCAGATCCTGGTCCAGGATCGACACGGTCAGCTTCATCCGCTCATTGGGGCTGTTGGGATTGGTGTACCAGTCGGTGACGATCACGCCGCCGTTCGAATCGGTCTGCACCATCGGCATGAAGGACAGGGTGTCGAGGCTGGCGCGCCACAGATAGGCGTTGACGCCGATCGTCGTCACCTTCGACGCGGCGAGGTCCGCCTTGGGGCGTTCCTTGGAGCCGCCCCCGCAGGCAGCGAGCGGCAGGAGCGCGGCCAGCAGCAGGCCGGCGGAAACGGAGGCGGGAAGGCGGCGGACCATCAGGCATGTCCTAACTGAAATGACGAAAATCAGCCCGCTTCTATAGTGCGCGGGCGGCAATGGGCAAGGGGGCGCAGGGTAGCGCCGCATCGGTCCGCCGCGCTTGCGCATCCCACATGGCGGAACCTGCCGCCCGATCCTGTGTATTCCGTGCAACAGCTCCGACAAAAAGGGACTCCCGCCCCTAGCCAGTGGCGGCTTTGCGGGTGTAAAGCGTTACCAAAGATTAAGACAGCGGGGATGAGAGTCGGGACATGCGTGTGAACAGGGGACATTTGGCGATAGCAGGCGCGGCGACTGCCGTTGCCGGCTTCTTGCTGTCGCCCGCGTTCGGCGCCGCGACCGACCTTGTTCATCTGCGCGCCGACGCCCCCGTCTCGCTGGGCGCGCTGGGCAGCATCTCCTCTTTCACCCCGACGACCAAGGACCCGCAACTGGCAGCCGCCTATGCGAAGGTCGCCGCCTCGGCCAGCCGTCAGGGCTTTCGCTTCACCCCGACCAGCGGATCGCTGAGCGGCCAGCGCTCGATCACCATCATGGTCCGCGCCGCCGACCGCGTCACCAGCCCGACGTCCGATCCGGTCGACATCAAGCCGATGGCGTTCAGCCTGAGCGGATCGCACAACTGGCGCAAGTTCGCCCTGCCCGAAGCAGTGGGCCGCAAGGCGCTGGACCCGGTGCCGGTCGAAACCATGGTCGATGCCAAGAATTTCTCGCTGGATGACGGCAAGAAGGACCGCTTCAGCACCAAGGTGCTGATCGAAAACCGCCGCGACACCGTCACCGGCGTGCGCAATCCGTCGGCGGACAAGGATTATTCGCTGGACCTCGCCAGCTCCTATTCGCTGACCCGCAACCTCAATGTGACGGCGGGCGTGCGCTACAACAATAATGTCGTGGGCCGCCTGACCCCGATGACCGACGACCGGCAGGACAGCCAGGCCGTCTATCTCGGCACCATCTTCAAATTCTGATCCGGCCGGGTCGGTCCCGGGTACAGCGCGGCTGACGATTCGCCTCGCCTTGATCAGCCGCAGACCGTCGGCGCCAGTCACGACCACAGGCGTCCGCCCGCCCCCTACGAAGAGACCATTAGGTCGCCGGCACGCCCTGTGGTAAGATCCCGCATCGCGACACTGATGATCCAGACATGTTGTGACTGAGAGAGATTTGCGCTCCCGTTTGGAAAGGAGAGCGACATGTCCAACTCATCCAATTCCTACGCTTCATCCTCGCTGCCGCCCGGCGATCTGCACATCCGTGTCGAGCGGCAGGGCCTTGCCTTGGGCGCGGCGCGCGAACGGACGCTGCGCGCCGACACGGATTCGCGGGATCTTGAAATGCGGCTGGAGGCAGCGATCGATGATTGGGAAAATGAAGGCGGCACCGCCAACCCGGTCGCCCCCGCGTCCCTGCCCGGCCTTCCCGACAGGATCGGCGGCCTGCGCTGGCTTGCCGATCTGTTTCGCGACGACACTCTTTCCCGTGCGGTCATTTTCAACGGCCTGCTCTTGCTGATCGCGGCGGCGGGTCTCGCTGTCCTGCTGAACGATTGACGCCGATGCCCCCGCAGCCCCGCGGCCCCGCAGCGCCAACCGGAATGGATCAGGGAATGAATCATCGACGCACCGGACCGGGTCTGGCGGCCGCACCATCGCCCCTGTCGGCCGGCGGACTTGTCCGGCTGCACAGGCTTGGAGCCATGCTCGAAACCGCGCGTGACAAGATCGCGCGTGGCGAAACGCTCTCGCGGGCCGACCGGCAACGCCTCAACGCCGCGCTCGACGCGTTCGCCGCCTGATGAACGGCAGGCCGCCCTTCGAAGCCATCGGCTCGGGAACGACCGTTCCCCCCGCCTGTCACTTCCCCGGCGGCGTGCGGTAGGGGATGAAGTCGCCCAGGGCGCAGGCACCCGATGTGATGCCCGTCTGCAAATTGGCGGTGGTGGTGAAATCGCCCCGGCACAGTTGCGACCCGAAACTGCGCACGATCATCGTGTCGCCATAGGTCAGGCCGTTGCAACTACCGATCAGCTCATTCTTGTAGACCAGCTTCCTGCTCACCCGATAGAGGAGCACATTGTTGCTGATGACCGTCAGGTTGGTCTGCGGCTCGCGGTTGATGCAGCTCTGCTTCTCGCCCGGCACCTTGCCTGCTAGCGCCTTGTCCAGCTCGGCCGCCTGCTTGTCCGTCAGCGGCCGGGGTTCATAGCTGCCGGTGCAGGCCGCCAACAGCAGCGGCGCCATTCCCATCCACGCGCGCATCGCGACTCTCCCGATCATAGCCACCCACAGGACGGCATCATAAGGCAAAAACCGTCAGGCCGCATCCTTGGCCGCGCGTCGTTCGGCCAGTTGCTCGACGCTGCGCGCGCGCATGAAGATGTTGGTCGCCCGCTCCTCCCCGATGCTGGTCGGCACGGTCGGCTCGCCGCGCACGCGCGCCGCCTCCACAGCCGCGACCCGCGCGGCGATCGCTGCATTGTCCGGCTCCACCGTCAGCGCGAAGCGGCCGTTGGAGAGCGTATATTCATGCGCGCAATAGACCGCCGTCTCGTCGGGCAGCGCCGCCAGCCGCGCCATGTTGGCGAACATCTGCGCCGCCGTCCCCTCGAACAGCCGGCCACATCCCATGGCGAACAAGGTATCGCCCACGAAAATGATGCGATCCCCCGCCAGATGATAGGCGATATGCCCCGCCGTATGCGCGGGCACCTCGATCACTGTCGCGGCATGATCGCCGATGCGGACGCAATCGCCCTCTTCCACCGTCCGGTCCAGCGTACCGATCTTCCCGGCCTCCGCCGCCGGGCCGGTGATGATGCACCCTGTCGCGGCCTTGATCGCCGCATTGCCGCCGACATGATCGCCATGCCAGTGGGTGTTCCAGATCTGGCCGATGGTCCATCCCCGCGCGGCCGCCGCCGCCAGCACCGGATCGGCCACCGCCGGGTCGACCGCCACCGTCTCGGCGCTGGCCGGGTCATGCAACAGCCAGACATAATTGTCGCTGAGGACGGGGATGCGGACGACCTCCAGCATGGCGCTCACCAGCTGCCGATATTGGGCATCGACACCCAGGGTTCGGCCGGCTCCAGCCGCCCGTCCTGCAACAGCTCGATCGAGATATTGTCGGGCGTCCGCACGAAGGCCATATGCCCGTCGCGCGGCGGCCGGTTGATCGTCACGCCCGCGTCCATCAGCCGCTGGCAGGTCTCGTAGATATTCTCGACCTGATAGGCGATATGCCCGAAATTGCGGCCGCCATCATAGGTTTCGGCCGGGCTGCCATCCTCCGGCGGCCAGTTGTAGGTCAGCTCGACCTGCGCATCCTCATCGCCCGGCGCGGCGAGATAGACCAGGGTGAAACGGCCCTGTTCGCTGTCGAAGCGCCGGACTTCATTAAGGCCCAGCAGTTCGAAAAAGCCGATGCTCTTGTCCACGTCGGTCACGCGGATCATGCTGTGCAGATATTTGGGCAAGATGGCCTCCGTTCGTCGCTGTAAAGCAACGGTTCATCTCAGGAATGACAGATATGGTCCTAAGATAGGATCGCGCCCCACCGGACGGAAGAGGAAAGCAGCATGGCGATGGAGATGCGGGACAAGGTTTTGCTGGGCAGCGCCGCGCTGCTGGCGGTCGGCATGGTCGCGGGCGGCTATCTGCTGGGCGACGGCCTCACCCGCGCCAGGGCGGCGGACCGCTCGGTCACCGTCCGTGGCCTCGCCGAAAAGGATGTCACCGCCGATCTCGCCACCTGGTCGATCAGCTATTCGGCGACCGGCTTCGACCTGCCCACCGTCCGCGCCGAAATCGACGCCAACACCCGGGAACTGCAATCCTATTTCCGCACCCTCGGCTTCAAGCCCGACGAACTGAAGCCGGTGGGCGCAGGCGTCAACCAGTGGCTGAACAACGGCGTCAGCACGATCACCATCACCCAGCGGATGCTGCTGCGCACGACCGACATCCCGCGCGCGCAAAAGGCCGTGGCGCAGCAATTCGATCTCGTGCGGCGCGGCGTGACGCTCCAGGAAGGATCGGGGATGCGCTACAGTTTCACCAGGCTCAACGATGTGAAGCCCGCGATGGTCGCCGCCGCGACGAAGGACGCCCGCGCCGCCGCCGAACAGTTCGCCAAGGATTCGGGCGCCGGCGTGGGCGGCATCAAGAGCGCGACCCAGGGCTATTTCTCGATCGACGCGCGCGACGGTGAAGGCGGCGACGGTGCCAGCGACACGCCCTACAAGAAGGTGCGCGTCGTCACGACCGTCGACTTCTACCTGAAATAGGAATGCGGCGCCTGTTGCGCCATTTTTCCCTTGAAATGCCCAACAGGACTCAGATTAAATCCTTATATAACAATATATTAAATATCGACACAACCAACCAGCGCGCGCAACTGTCCAGATCGTTGTCGGGATAAGAGCGACGAAGCGCGCGCTCAGCCCCCCGCCGGCAATCGGGTCAGATTGTCCGCCGCCGCCTTGCCCGCGGGCGATTCCGGCGCGATCTTGACTGCCCGTTGCCAGGCCGATCGCGCCACGTCGGCATGATCGGTCAGGATCGCGACATTGCCCTCCTCCAGCGCGACCGAGGCGTCATCGGGGGACAATTGCACGGCCCGCGCAATATGCGCCTGCGCCAGGCGCAGTTCGCCCGATCGCCGCGCCAGCGTCGCCGACAGCAGCCAACCCAGCGGGTCGGCGGGCGCCTGCGCCAGCGCCACGTCCAGCGACTCCCGCGCCGCCTTCATATCGCCCAGCGCCACCAGCGCCCGCGCCCGGTCCAGATGCACCTCGCCCTTTTCCAGCCCGTCGGGCAGGCCGCGCGCCAGCGCCGCGTCGAAACTGGTGCGCGCCTTGGCCACGTCCCCGGCGGCCAGCGCCGCATTGCCCGCCTGCGCCCACAGCCGCGCGCCCTGCACCATCTCGCCGCCGCGTTCCGCCTCCTCGGCCGCCTGTTCGAAGGCGACGATGGCCGGCGTCCAGCGTTCCGCGCGGGCATAGGCGAACCCCATGCAGTGCCGGGCGTAGAAGCTCCCGCCCTCCATCCGCCACTTCTGGGCGAAGGCGACGCCGGCATCGGGCGATTCGATCGCCTGGTCGAGGCAGGTCTGGAACGGTGCGGCGAATTTGGCCGGCACCGGAATCCTGCCGTCGTCGCGGGCGACCGCATTCCCTCCTGCCGGTGCGACCGGCGCCGCCGCCGCTGCGGCGCGCTCCTCCTGCTTCTGCTTGCGGCTGCGGTTCATCACCGCCTCGATCTCGGGGTCATAGGCCTGGAGCAGGAGCGGCAGGAAGAAGGGCATCAGACATTATCCACGGTTTGGGCCAACAGGCTGGCGACGGTGCGGACCAGCAGGGCGATGTCGCCGTCGCGGGAAAGACGATGGTCGCCGTCCTTAATCAGCAGCGTCTGCACATCGGATGAACGCAGCCGCCCGGCGGTCCTCAGCGCGATCTCCCACGGCACGTCCGGGTCCGCCTGTCCGTGCAGCAGCCGCACCGGGCAGTCGATCGCGATTTCATCCTCCAGCAGGCGCAGCCCCTGCCCCGATTCCCAGAAAGCGAGCGTCGTCACATAGGGATGGTCGCCATAGGGCGTCGGCTCCTCGATCCGTCCTTCCGTCCGCAGCAGTGCCTTGTCCGCATCGGTAAAGCCCCACTCCGTGAAATCCGGCGCGGCGGCGATGCCGACGATGCCCGCCACCCGCTCCGGCCGCGCCAGCGCGACCAGAAGTGCCAGCCAGCCCCCCATCGACGATCCGACCAGCACGACCGGTCCCTTCACCAGCGCGTCGAGCAGCAGCAGCACGTCGTCGCGCCAGCTCGCCAGCGTGCCGTCGGCAAAGCGCCCGTCGCTCGCGCCATTGCCGCCATAGTCGAGCCGCAGAATCGCCCGTCCCTGCCGATCCGCCCAGCCATGCAGCGCCACGGCCTTCCCGCCCTCCATGTCGGACATATAGCCCGGCAGGAAGACCAGGGTCGGCCCCACCCCCGCGCTATGGCGATAGGCCAGGCGCAGACCGTCGGGCCGGGTGAAGAAGGCGGGCGGCGCGGGATCGGCGATGGTCATGGGCGTTGTCATATCCTGGTTCAGACGGCGCGCCTGCCCTTAGACCGGCTTTTTGCCGAAACCCAAAAAATAATGCAGCCAACGCGTTGACAGCCCCGGAGGCACCCGTTAGAGGCGCCCTCCTACCCCGTGCCCAGATGGCGGAATTGGTAGACGCACCAGCTTCAGGTGCTGGCGATCGCAAGGTCGTGGAGGTTCGAGTCCTCTTCTGGGCACCACTGACGCCTCTGGATTCGTCCAGAGGCGTCCGGTAAGCGGCTGGTTTCACAGCATTTTCCGACAGAGAATCGCCAGACACCGTCCGGCAAAATCCGCCTAGGAACACCAGCAGCAGCCACAAATGTTGCTCTTTTTGGTGCTCTCGGATTGACCCGGCTTTGCTGGGAAATCGACCATGCTGACCTATATCCAGATCAATGCCGCCAAGCCGAGAGAGAAGGCCTGGAGCCTGAGCGACACTCAAGGTCTCCTTCTCGTCATTCAACCCAACGGCTCAAAGCTCTGGCGCTTCAAGTATCGTTTCCTCGATAAGCAGAAGACTCTCCATCTCGGCGGCTGGCCGCAGGTGAGCCTTGCCGATGCCCGGGTGCGGCGTGACGAGGCGAAGAGGAAGATCGCGGAAGGGGTCGATCCCGCGCTGGAGAAAAAGCGCGCAAGGATCGCCGCCAAATATGCAGCAGCCAACACCTTCGAGGACGTAGCGAAGGAGTGGCTCGTCAAATGCGAGCGAGACGGCCTCGCCCCGGTGACCGTAGACAAAATCCGCTGGCTGCTCGCCAAGGCCTATCCGATCATAGGCAGTATCCCGATTGCGCAGATCACCCCGCACGAGGCGCTTGCGGTGCTGCGCAAGGTTGAGGCGACCGGTGCCTTTGAAAGCGCACGGCGGATGCGAAGCGTCCTTAGCCGCGTCTTCCGCTATGGCGTCGCGACGGTGCGATGCGACAAGGATGTCGCGGCCGACCTGCGTGGTGCAATCGCCTCGCCAAAGGTCAAGCATTTCGCCGCCATCACCAAGCCGTCGGAGGTCGGCTCGCTTCTGCGGGCCATCGACGGCTACAGCGGTCACAAGGTGACGGTGATGGCGATGCGGCTGTCGCCGCACGTTCTGCTCCGCCCGGGCGAGCTAAGACAGGCGGAGTGGGCCGACATCGACTTCGACGAAGCCATCTGGTTCATTCCTGCTGAACGCATGAAGATGCGTCGGCCGCACCGTGTGCCGCTGTCACGGCAGGTGATCGACATGCTCCAGGAACTTCACGAGCACACGCACTGGTGGAAATATCTGTTCCCGTGCCTCGGTAAGCCGCGGAAGCCGATGTCGGAGAACGCCGTCAATCAAGGCCTGCGCAAGCTCGGCTACACGAGCGACCAGATGACGGCGCACGGCTTCCGTGCGATGGCCGCCACCCTTCTCAATGAGAGGGGCGAATGGAACCCCGACGCGATCGAGCGGCAACTCGCGCATGTCGACACCAACCAGGTGCGACGGGCTTATGCCCGGGGCGAGTATTGGGACGAGCGCGTACAGATGATGCAGAGTTGGTCGGATTATCTCGACGAATTGCGGGATGGCGGCAAGATTCTCCGCCCCAGCTTCCCGTCGGCCCGGCGCGCGGTCTGAATTTGGTTCGACACGCTGGTGGTCCTCGGATCGCCAGCGTGCTCCGAAAGCGCAAATTTATTCCAAGGATTTTATCATGTCCAAGTACGTCAAGCCAACACCGCTTGTCCTGCCTGTCGAAGGGGGCGTGGCCGTAGGAAGCCTTGCGCAAGCCAAGCGGCACAAGCGCAGGTTCGACGGGGTGATCACTATCGAGGACCCCAAGTGCAGCCCGAACATGCGCCTTCGATTTGCGCGAGACCCAGGGCAGTCGCACCTCGTCCTTCAATTTGAGGACGTCGATACCGACAGCCTTGGCATTCGGGTCGCCACGGCGGAGCAAGTTCGTGAGGCGATCGAGTTCGCCCGGCAATTTGTGGGCCGCTCCCTGCTCGTGCACTGCTTCCACGGCGTAGGGCGCTCCGCAGGTATCGCGCTGGGGATCCTGGCGGACCGGCTTGGTGCCGGCAAGGAGGCTAGCGCGCTCGACCAATTGCTGGCGGTCAGGCCCGAAGTCACTCCTAATCTCGTTGTCGTGAAGCTAGCAGACCAACTGCTTTGCCGATCGGGAAATCTAATCGAGGCGGTGGCGCGCTGGGAGACCACCGCCCCCGGGCTCAAGGAGGCGCGCGATGCGAGGTTGAAATTCGCATGCTCCCGGCCGGAACTAAATGCTCGTATCTGAAGCTAAGGTGTCCGTCTCGGTCGGGCCACAAAAGAAGTAGAGGCAAGGACCGGCTCTGGGGTAGAGCCGTCGTTCCCGTGTCGCCATTCGAATTGCGGCTTTCGGCAAGAGCAGACGTTTCGCCTCGCACGGATGCCTCGTCGAATGACTCAACTAGGACCGACCGGCGGCGTTCACCCGCGTTGATCAATGTCCAAGTGACATCTCTTGTACTTCAAGCCGCTGCCGCAATGACAGGGTTCGTTGCGCCCGGCTAGCGCAGGTCGCGGTGCGGCGAGCATCGCGACCGGGCGCTTGATGATCCTATCGGCGGCGCGCTCGGCCCTACTGTCGTGCTTCCATGGAAACTCGACCTTGTGCCCGAAGCGCAGCGTTCCGTCGGGGGCGATGACGATGCCATACCAGCTGGCAGCACGACCAAGGTACTTGCGCGCGCGCATGTGCTCGTCGATCCTAGCCAGACTGTTGGCATCGGTGTCGCCGTTGCAGTGGATGGCGATGCCCGACCCGCCGAAGCCGAGCACGAAGTTCGACGATCCCCGCCACCCAGCGTTCGCCACCACCGTGTCCAGGTTGTCGCGCAGTTCCGTCATGCCATTCTCGGCAAGCTGATAGGCGAGCATGACCGTGTCGGTCAGCGTGCCGGTCGGATTCGACTCGATCGCACCAATGAGCCTGTCCAGCCTCGATCCCGCGATAATGGTGAGCACGCCCTTCGGCGTCCGCGCGCCGGGCTGGCCCATCCTCCGCACACCCATTGCGATCTCTATGTCGGCTGCGAAGTCGTCCTCGAACACGACCATGTCATGCTCCTTCTCCAGCCACAAATTGTATTTCAGGTGGTAGGACAGCAATGTGATCTCGTGGTGGATGAGCACCTTCGGGCCATGGATGGCACGCAGCTCGAGATAGCTCAGGAAGCGGATCGGCCGCTCGAGCATCTCGGCCATAACGTCCAGCGTGAAGACGTCGAGGACGAGTGGGGCGAGGATCTTAGGCTCCTCTCGACGGACCAGGAACTGGTCCGTCTGGAAGGCGAGTGCCGGGTAGTGGTCCGACACCAGGCAGACCGGGAAGACCTGCGTTATCTGGGGTGGGATCTCAACCGTCGTGCCGTCGGCGGTGCTGAAGCGCAGCGAGCGGTCCGACAGCGCGGCGGAGCAGTCCATGGCCTGGTCGTAGGCGTCTTGGACCGCGCCCTTGAAGTCGCCGCGCAGCTGGAGGTCGTTGCCTTTGCGCGCGGCGAGTGTGAGTCGCTTCGACTTGGCCTGCAGCACGATCGCCCGGTCGGCGAACAGCACGAGTACGTCGATCTCGCCGACGCGGTCACCCTTCGCGCGGTCGATGTTCACGCCTCGGTGCACCCGGGCCGTACCGAACACCCGCGACAGGCGATTGACCGCGAACGCCTCGGTGAAGTCGCCGCGATGATCGGACAGCGCCGGCCTGTAGGGCTTGTCCTCGAACATCCAATAGAAGGGCGACTCGTAGACGGCCTCCGCCAGCGCGTTGAAGTGGAAGAGCAGGTGGCACCCGTCGCTCGTCTCCAGCACCGGCGAACCGTTGACGGCGTTAAAGTCGCTGATCGTGGCGAAGGTCGGATTGCCGCGCCCCACCGGCAGCGTGAATGCGTCGATGCAGGCGCTGGCGATCTCCTCGCCGAGACCCGCGACCGGAGCGATCTCGGCGGCGGTCAGCGTGAACGCCTCAAGCAGGCGCGGATCGCCAGGCGTGTTTGCGCCCGCCGCCATCGCGCCAGAAACCTTGCGGTTCTGGATATCGGCGGCGGCCTTGGCAAAGGCGACCATGTCGGCGATTCCGGCCTTTCGGTGTTCCTTCAGCCATGGGTCGTCGGCGGCATACTTTTCGATCGCGAAGTCGCAATTCTGGAACGAGAAGGCTCCTTCGCCGCCATAGAAGATCGGCTCGCGCATGGCGCCGCCGCTTTCCCAGGGATTGGGCGGGATTTCGCCTGCCTCAAACGCCGTGAACATGCCCTCGAGCGTCGGCGCGCCCATGCTCCGGTGGAGCTCCGCCATCAGGGCGTCGGTCCGCTCGACGAGTGCGTCAACGTTGGCGGGTGGCGGAGCGGCCAGATCGCCACCGGCGCGCACCATCAGTCCGATGAGCGTGGACATCTCGGTCCGGATCAGCCGCGCCCTCGAATATAGATGCTGCATGTCCTCGGCCTTCATGCCGTCGCGGCGATGCCAGATAAAGTTGTCGCGCACGCACAGGAATGCGATCGCGTGCGCGTAGCCGGGCGTGGCGGTCAGCTCCGCGATCTCGTCGAAAACCTCCTGCTCCGGCCGTCGCTCGACTTTGAGATGCTCGATGGTCATTATCAGACTATAGGGATACTAGATACACGCACCAGCGTGATTGGCCGCTCCACGCCAAATATCATTCCATTTGTTTTATCAGGCTTTATGACGAAGCAAGCGAACCAGCCCGATCCCTTCGTTGCCATTCAGCAATCTCTTCAGGCCCGTGAAATTCTCATAGGCTTGGAGAAGCATGGCACGGGCAACGACGAACTATACTATCTCTGGCTGGGGGCGATTGGCCTCGGCCCTTCACATCTTGATCTGAGCGCCTTGCTCGACCGGCTGGAAACGGAGGGTTTCATCACGACAGAGCAGACCGATGGATACCGCGTGATTAAAGCCACACGGGCCGGCCTTGAGATCGCGCATGCTCGAAGCTGTGTCGACTGGATCGCTCGGGCGGAACCTGATTAGATTACGCAACGAAGTATAGCGTTCCCCAATCCGTGCTACGAGAGAAGTGTGCGCCCGTGGTAGCGCATAGCATCTGACAGGCCGACGGTCCCGCCGTGGCGTAGACTAAGCCTTTCCACGAGCGAGGCGAGTGCTCAGATTGGAAGGCCAGCTCATTCTCGATCCAAGGCCGGGAGCCCGCCAATGTTCTTCATCACACAATCCGACGAACGCCCCGACGGCTACGTCCACCTGTCGACCGCCAACGCATGGACCATGTGGCTCAGTCGCAACATCCCGGTCGGACTCCACGCGGACGTCCGGCACCGGCTCAACTCCAACCTGAAGCACCTGCTGGTCGGTCTCGAGCTCAAAGCCGCGCTCATCGATCCGCACGCGCACCGCACCCACAACCAACCATCCTTGCTGTTCGAACCATACTTCCAAAATCTTATCATGGAGTTCGGCCTAGCCGCGTTCTCGGTGCTAGAGGGCCTAGGTTCAGGGCACTGGCTCGATCAGAACAATCTTGACGGCGGCAACGCGATGAGGATCGAGCGAGATGCTTGGCGGGCCGCGCTGTGCGCGGTCTACGACCCAGACGGCGAGCACGGCTTGGACGGCGACGTCGTCCGGACGCTCGCCCTCCGCGACCTGCTGCACCAGGATCGACTCGGCGCGCGCGCCAACATCGACTGGCACGCCATGACCTACGAAGCAGCATTCGAGCCGGCGAGCCGAGCGGTTCGCACGCTACTGCGGCGGGAAGCCGGGGTCGTACCCGCCGCCACCAATCTGAACGTGGAGCAGTAGTTGGCCCCTGGGGATCTGCACGTAAGGGCAGCGGCAAACCGTAGCTTTCAGGTATCTTTTCTGGAGACTTGAACGACTGTTGTTAGGGCGCCTTCCCGACGGTCTGCTTCGCGGCGTTTGGCGGCAGCTTCTGTTATGAGCGGACCTTCGGGGTGGCTGATCTGAACGACGTGTGTTGGGTCGAAACTTGACCCTTGCTTATACGCTTGGTCCACCACGACCAGTGGTCAGAGATTTCAAACTTTCGTACTGAACCAGTGTCGCCCGCCCCACCTTTACCGTGTCGAGATCGCCGGTTTGAATGAGCTCGTATATGCGTGAGCGACTGAGGCCAGTGATGCGAACGGCGGTCGAGATGCGCACCGTCAGCGGCTCGATCTTCTGCTCCCAAGCCCGCTCGATCATGGCCGCCCCTTCCGCGCGTCCTCGCGCGCCCGTGCGAAGCTGCGGTCGCTTTCGAGAAACGATGTCAGCATCGCAGGGATCAATTCGGTCACGGGTTCCTCACGCCCGTAGGCTTGGGCGTAGATCGCGGCATAGTCGTTGAGAGCAGCCTGTAAATCCGGGGTGATGGTAATGGCGAGCTTGACCGGCGTGCGATCGGGCAACCTTGCAAGTTTGATATCGACCATGTGTCAGCTCCCTGCATTTTTGCGCCATGGCGCCAGTATGAGATCGCGGGTCACCAGCACGCGGACGGGCGCGCCCGGCCGGATGGTGATCGTCGGCTGGATGTCGAGATTGCGCTGTGTGATCTGGTCGCCGGCCCTCGCGGTGCTCGACTGAGCAGACTCGCGGATCGCCTCCAGGAGATCGCTCTCGCCAGAAATCGACAGCTCCGATCCGACTCCCAGCATCGTGGCGATGGCGACGCCCTTGAGCAGGGTCCAGGTGTGAAAATCCACCTTGTCGACAAGCCCGGCATAACCCGCTGCGTCAGTCGCCGGCATGTTGTCGAGCCACACCGAACTGCCATCCGGCAAGATCAGGCGCTGCCATATGACCAGTGCCCGGCGCTGTCCAAAGGCGACGACGGAGTCATACTTGCCGATAAGGCGCGCACCCTGCGGCACGAGCAGGATGTTGCCCGTGACCGTATCGAACACGTTCTGCGTGACCTGCGCAGTGACCATGCCAGGCAAGTCGGAGTTGAGCCCGGTGATCAGGCTCGCTGCAATTACGCTGCCGGCAAGCAGGCTGTTGGGGGACATCGGCGCCACCAACACTCCTGAATTGACGTCACCACCGGCGTCCCGGGTCGACGCGAACTGTTCCTTGCGGGTTCCGGTGGCGGTCGGATTGGCCGGCTGGGTATCGAGCGTCGTGGCGCTTGCGCCTGCCGGGGCCGCCGCGCCGCGGCCGCTGGTGGTCTGCGCCATGAGCCCGGACTCTCTTGCAGCCTTGAGGTCCGCTAGCCGCTGCTGGCGTGCCGCCGCAGCGGTATCGACCGGCGCGGACGCGGTCGCGGCTTCCGCCCGTTCCTGAGCACGAAGGATCGGCCGACCCAGGTCGCCAGGCAATGGCGGACCGAGTTTAGGCGTATCGCCATAACTGGTCGGCAATCCGGAAAGCGCGTCCGAGGCCGACTTCGCCATCGGCTGCGACAGTTCGCTGTCCTGGACGACGTGCCGGAATACCTGCGGCTTCAGCGCCATCCAAGCGACGCCGACGAGGCTGACCGAGCCGAGCGCGGCTGCGCCGATGATCGCGCCCCGGCGAAAGCGTATCGTCCGCGCCGGTCGCGAGCGAATGCTCAGCGTTTCGGGATCGAGCTTCGCCGCCGGTATGGTCGGCTGCTCGGTGGCGAGCGTGTCAGTCATGCGCCCCTCCGCTTGGCAGGGCGCGACACGCGGTCGATGCGCACGACCTCGCTCTTCTTCAGGCCGAGGCGAAGCTCGGCGGCGTCGAAGATCCGGTCGACGACGTAGAAGCGGTCGCGCTGCCGATAGTTGACCAGTTCAGCCTTCCCGTCTGCACCAAGGACGAACAGAGGTGGCGCCTCGCCGACGCCAAGCGATGCGGGGAACTCGATATAGGTCTTCGTCCCGTCGTCGAACGCGCGGAGCGGACGCCATGCAGGACGGTCGCCGCTGACCGCATAGTGGAAGCGCAACTGATCGATGGCGACGCCGGTGGCCGCCGGCGCTGCGACCTGGGCGGCCTCCGCCTTGCGTTGGACCGCCAGCAACTCGTCCTGGGGATAGGTCCACCGCATTGACGACAGGGCGGTCGCAGAGGTGCTTACCAGGCGGACATGGTACGCGCGGCGATCGGTGGTGATGACAAGGTTCGTCAGCAGGCCCGCCGAGAACGGTTTCACCAGGACATGCGTCTGCTTCCCGTCCCCGGAGCCGCTGGTCGTGTCTCCGATCACCCAGCGGGCGGTGTCGCCGCTGGCGACCGCAACGAGGTTTTCGCCAGACTGCAGGATGATGTCAGTCACCAGCCCCGGCGCGGCATAACCCGCGAAGATCGTGCCCTCGCTGAAAGGATAGACCTGTGCCCCGGCGATGAAGCCGAGGGCGACCGGTTCCACGGTGGCGCTGCGCGTCGCCGACCGGACCGTCTTGAGTGTTGATGCGGAGCGTTCCTGCGCGAGCGCCGGGCAAGCGAGGAGCATTCCGGCGATCGCCGGCAAAAAGACGAGCTTCATGGATTCTTCTCCTGGGAAGAGGGGGAAACCGGCATCACGGTCTGGGCCCCGAGATCGGGGTCGAGCGGCGATCCCATGGGCACGTGCGCGGCAGGTTGTTGTGCGGGTTGCGCCATGGGCGAGGAAGCGGGCGTCGTGTCGAGTTCGCGGCTCCAGTCGATCGCATCGACGTAGATGCCCAGAGGGTTCTTGCGCAGGACGTCGGTCGATACTGGCGGGCGCGTGACGGTGGTAAGAATGGCTGTCCATCGGCTGCTGCCTGCCTGTGACCCGCGCTCGAACGCCGTCTCCGTCCACTTTACCTGGAACGACTTGTCCGACGCGCGCACGACGCTGGTCACCTGCACCGACACGGTACGCTCGCCCACACTGGCGAACGGCGACGCCGAGCGGGCATAGTCGCCGAGGAACTGGGCGCCCCGCTTCGTCGCAAAGTCATAGGCCTGGAGCCAGTCGCGGCGCATCAGGACCGGGTCGAGCGATACCGAGCGGACGTTGGTGATAAAGTGGGAAAGATGCCACGCGACCTGTGCGTCGGTCGGCCGATACTCGACATCGGCCGCCTGCACGGCGCGGGCCTCGCCCAGCCGATCCACCTCGACGACATAGGGTGTTACCCGGCTCTGCAAGGATTGCCAGGCGAGACCCGCCGAGGTCCCGGCGGTCAGCGCGAGGCAACCAAATGCCATCAGTCGCCAGTTTCGCGCCTGCACCCGTGCCGAGCCAATCCGCTCGTCCCATAGTTGGCCGGCGCGCTGGTACGGCGTCTCGGGAGGTGGCGTGCGCCCGTAGCGCTGCGCACTTCGCTTGAAGAACATGGCTCAGTCGTTCCTTTCCTTGATGTCCGGGGTAGCGGATCCACCGCCGCGATCGCCCTGCTGGAGCGCGTGGATCGCCTGGCTCTGGCGATGACGGCTCGTCTGCTGGTCGCGCATAGCGCGTGCCCAGGCGGGCGTTCCGCCGGCCTCCCCGCCGCCGCCCGGTCCACTCGGGTTGGATGGCGGTGAGCTTTGGTTGAGCGCATCCCAGGCCGCCTGACGACCGCCGGCCGCGGCTTGGCCGAGACCAAGGGCGCCGCCTACGCGCGATCGCGCGGCAATCCCCGCTGCGCGCGCCACGCCGCCAAGGCCCGCGCCAACCGAGGGAGTGGCGGCGGTCTCGCGCCCAAGCTGGAAGGCAGTCGACGCGGCCGACCCCATTGCCGTGCCAGAGCGGACAGCGCCCAGTGCAGCACCACCCAAAGCGCGCGCTCCGCCCATAGCTGCGCCACCCGCCAGCATCGTCACCCCGGCAGCGCCGACGGCGGTGCCAAGCGCTGCACCCGCGCCCAATTGCGGCGCGCCGGATACGAGGCCCGAAGCAATCGTCGGTCCGAATATGCCCAGGCCGAACAGGGAAAGGCTCGCGAGCACGAGGCTCATGGCCTGGCCGATGTCGGGCTCCTGGCCTTGCAGCGCATCGGTGAACTCGGTGAAGAAGTTCGAGCCAATGCCGACGATCACGGCGAGCACCATCACCTTGATGCCCGAAGAGACGACATTGCCCAGCACGCGCTCGGCAAGGAAACTCGTTCGGTTCCAGAGCGCGAAGGGCACAAGGATGAAGCCGGCCAGCGTGGTCAGCTTGAACTCGAGGATGCAGACGAACATCTGCACCGCGAGGATGAAGAAGGCGACGATCACCAACGCCCAGGCGAACAGCAGGACCATGATCGTCAGGAAATTGTCGAAGAACGTCGTGAACCCGACCATTTCACTGGCCTGTTCGAGCAGTGGCCATGCCGCCGAGAAGCCCGTTCCCGCAAGCCGCCCGGGCTTGAGCAGGTCATCGGCCGAGAGGGTGCCGCCACCCGCCGTCAGGCCAGCCTGCGCAAATGAGCGGAAGATGATGTCGGCCAGCGTCGAGAAGCTGTTCAGGATGAAGGCGAACGCGCCGACGTAAAGGATCTTGCGCAGGAACCGGCCGATGACATTGTCCTCGCCGCCCATCGCCCAGAACAGGCCGGCAAGAGTGATGTCGATGCCGATCAGTGTCGCGGTCAGGAACCCGACATCAGGCCCAAGCAGCCCGAACCCACTGTCGATGTAGGTGATGAACGCCTGAAGGAAGCGGTCGATGACATTGAGGTCGTTCAAATGACTGCCTTCCTGATGGAACGAATGAGGTGTCGCGGGGCGCGGCGGGGGAGCAGGCCACGCCCCGCGACGGCGATCGACGGCATGAGAGGGGGCACCGCCGATCGCGGGCCGGATCGGGCCTGCCGCCCACGGGGCTAGTCGGGCGTGTAGGCCGATCCGGAACCGAGGAACTTCTTCGTCGCCGCGCGGGCTTCCGCCGCCTGCGTGGTCTGGCGAGCCTGCTCGACGGCCTCGCTGCGAAACTGCGCGGCCATCATGTGCTGGAGCTGGAACTGCTGCTTGGCCGTGAGCGCGAGAAGCTGGTTCGTCGCCTGCTGCGCTGCAAGCGAGCCCTCGGCACCCTGGCTGCGCGCGACGATGTCGGCCAGCGCTTCGGTGTCCGACTGGATGTTCTCGACCACCTGGGCCTGCACGGTCATCGTCTGGCGGAACGCGCCCATGCTGGCGTCGAGACGGCCCCGCGCGTTACGAACGCGGGCATCTGTGCGCAGGGCAGAGCTGAAGTCCTGGGGAAACAGCGACTGGAATTTGTCGTCGAGCTGATCGACTCGGAAGTCGATGGCCTGCGCGCGGCCCATCAGCCGGTCGATCTCGGCAAGCTTCTGTTTGAGGGCATCGAGCTGCGGGAAGTCGATGCGCGTCAGGTTCTTGCCCATGTTGACCAGCATCCGCGCTTCGTTCTGAAGTTGCTGGATCTGCTGGTTGACGGTCTGCAGCGTGCGTGCGGCGGTCAGGATGTTCTGCGCATAGTTGCTCGGATCAAACACGATGCCGCTGAACTGGGCATGTGCTGGGCTCGCCGTCATCGTCATCGCGCCCATGCCGAGAGCGCCGCACGCGCCGAGGCCGAGCACGGCGGCGATCACGTGCTTTTGATTGGGACCACGCATTACGTCTCTCCTTGGTGGGGGGCTTTGATATCGGGAGGGGGGAAATCGGCGGCGAGGTCGGCCGCCCAGTCGAGGCCAGCGTCGCGCAGCAAGGCTTCCGTGAACCGATCGCGTCCATGTTCGGCGAGAACCGCATCAATCCGGGCCTGCGCTGTGGGGTCCGACGAGCCGCACAAAGCCAGCGCGATGGGCCCCAGGCCCAGCTCGAACAGTCGGTTGCCCCGTGCGGACTGGAGGTAATAGTGGCGCTTGGGCATGGCCCGCGCGATCAGCTCGATCTGCCGGTCATTGAGGCCGAAGCGCACATAGATGTCATGGCCCTGCGGCTCGATCGCCCGGTCGTTGGGCAGCAGGATCCGCTGCGGGCAGCTTTCGATGATGGCCGGCGCGATCGCGGATCCGGCAATGTCGGCGAGGCTTTGCGTCGCGAACAGCACTGCTACGTTCTTCTTGCGTAGCACCTTCAGCCATTCCCGGATGCGGGCGGCGAAGAGCGGATGATCGAGGAAAATCCAGGCCTCGTCGAGGATCAGCAAGGTCGGGCGGCCATCGAACCGCTCTTCCAGCCGGTGAAACAGATAGGTGAGCACAGGCGCGACCGCGCCGGTCTGGCCCATCAGCGCCTCGGTTTCGAAGCACTGGACGTCGGCCAGGCTGAGATGCTGTTCGGCGGCATCGAGCAGCCGGCCATGCGGGCCTTCGAGAGTATAAGGCTGAAGCGCGATGCGCAGCGCGTTCGACTGGAGCAACAGCGCGAGGCCGGTCAGGGTTCGCTCCTCGCGCGGCGCGGAAGCAAGACTACCGAGCGCGGTCCAGATCGCGTCCTTCACTTCCGGCGTTACGACCAAGTTCTCATGCGCGAGCAGCGCCGCGATCCAATCCGCTGCCCAGCTCCGTTCGCTCGCATCGTCGATGTTCGCCAACGGCTGGAATGCCAGCGTTTCGCCGTCGACCTCGGCCGATCCGAGCGCGTGGTGCGCGCCGCCCATCGCCAGCACGGCGGCCCGCGCGCTGTTGCCCTTGTCGAATATATAGACCTGCGCGCCGGGGTACCGACGGAATTGAAGCGCGATGAGGCTCAGCAGCACCGATTTGCCGGCGCCCGTTGGCCCGACGACCATCATGTGCCCGACATCCCCGACATGCGTGGAAAGCCGGAACGGCGTCGAGCCGGCAGTCTTCGCAACAAGCAGCGGCGGTCCGTCTAGGTGGCCATTGCGCACCGGCCCGGCCCACACCGACGAAAGTGGCATCAGGTGCGCGAGGTTGAGCGTATGCACCAGCGGCTGCCGGACATTGGCGTAGGTCTGGCCCGGCAGCGAGGAGAGCCAGGCCTCGACCGCGTTGACGGTTTCGCGGACGCAGGTGAAGCCAAGCCCGTTGACGATCCTCTCGACGGCGCGGACCTTGTCCTCGACCGCGGCCCGGCTTCGGTCCGTGACCGTGATCGTCGTAGTGAGGTAGCCGAACGCGACATGGTCGCCACCAAGCACCTGGAGGGCCTGGTCGGCATCGGCCACCTTGTTGTCGGCATCGCTGTCGAGCAGTTGCGCGGGTGAATTATAGAGCACCTCGCGCAGCAGCGCGGTGATAGACTTGCGCTTGTTGAACCATTGGCGCCGGAGCGAGGTGAGCGTCTTGGTCGCCAGCGTCTTGTCGAGCGCGATGAAGCGCGTGACCCAGCGATAGCCAAAATCCTGGTGGTTGAGCGCATCGAGGATGCCGGGACGGCTGAGGCTCGGGAAGCCGAGGATCGTCAGCGTACGCACATGCAGATCGCCAAGGCGCGGTTCAAGCCCGCCGACCAGCGGCGTATCGGCGAGCAGCCCATCGAGATACATCGGCGTTTCGGGCGCCGCGACCCGATGGTGCCGGTCGGAGATCGCGCCATGCAGGAATGTCAGCGTCTCGCCATCGTCGAGCGGGCGTACCTGCGGCATGAAGCCGGAGAGCAGGTCGAGCACGCGGTCGGTCTCGGCGACGAAGCCTTCCAGCGCGCCGCGCCAGTCGCGTGCGTTTTCGCCATCGGGCCGCTCCACAAGGCTCCGGCCCGCGCGGTCGGTTGCATCTGCCGGCGGCAGCCAGGTCAGGGTCAGATGGTAGCGACTTTCGAAATGTGTCCCTGCCGCCTCGAACGCCGCCTGCCGCTCGCCATCGACGAGCCAACTCGCCGCATCGGGAAAGGCGCTGTCGGGATAGGCCTGTGCCTCGCGCCGCTCCGCCTCGAAGAACAGCGCCCAGCCGCTGCCGAGCCGCTTGAGCACATTGTTCGCCCGCGCGCAGGCGGCGACCAGTTCGGCCTCGGTCGCGGACTCCAAGTCGGGACCGCGAAAGGCCAGCACGCGCAGAAAGCTGCCGTCCTTGTTGAGCACCACGCCGGGCGCCACCAGCGCTGCCCAGGGCAGGCGATCGGCAAGCCGCTCGGCGGACGCGCGATATTCGCCCAAGAACATCATTTCAGGTGCCTCAGCATGCGAAATATCCCTTCTGGCGGATGTGGCGGAGGAGGACCGGCGCGAAGCTCGGGTCGCGGCGGGCGGCCATCACGGCGACGCTATGGCCAACGGCCCAGAGCAGTATCCCGGCGAGCCATTGCTGGAGGCCGAGCCCGACCGCTGCGGCGAGCGTCCCGTTGACGATCGCAAGGCCCCGCGGTGCGCCGCCGAGCAGCAGCGGCGAACCCAGCGAGCCGTGGATCGGTACTTCATAGCCGTCGATATGCTGTGCCCCGAAGGACATGGCGCCGGTCACGAGATCAATGCCCCCCCGCCGAAGCTGAAAAAGGACAGGAAGAAGCTCGACGCGGCGAAGGCGATGGAGAGGCCGAAGACGATCTGGATCAATCGCCGGAACCCGCCCGAACTCTCGCCGAAAGCGAGCGTCAGGCCGGTCACGATAATGATGATCACCGCGACGATCTTGGCAACCGGACCCTGCACGGATTCCAGCACCTGCTGCAATGGTTCTTCCCAGGGCATGCCGGAGCCGGCCGCCTGGACCTGGGTGGCGAGCGTCAGCGCGATACCAACCGCACCACCGATAAGCGACAGGCGGCTGGCGATGTGGCGGGGATTGCGGGCAAGGGTCATGGGTCAGGTCTCCTTCGGGCTGGGCTTGGGGGGATTGAGCTTGGGAAGATCGGCAAGCGCGTAGGCGCCGGTGTCGGGGTCGAGCCCGACGACACGCGCGATCGTAGAGACGCAGCGGTTGATGCCGCGCCCGGAGATGAAGACGATCATGTCGATGGCCTCGGCGATCAACTGGCGCGGTACGGTGACGACCGCCTCCTGCACCAACTGTTCGATGCGGTAGAGCGCGGCAGTGGCGCTGTTGGCGTGGACGGTCGCGATCCCGCCGGGATGGCCGGTGTTCCAGGCCTTGAGCATTTCGAGCGCTTCGGGGCCGCGGACCTCGCCGACCACGATGCGATCGGGACGCAGGCGCATGGTCGATCGCACCAGCTCGGTCATCGACACGTGCGGCGGTCGGGTCCGGAGCGCGACGGTGTCTGGCAGCGGGCATTGCAGCTCGCGCGTGTCCTCGATGACGATCACGCGGCTATCCACCCATGCCATCTCGGCGAGCAGCGCGTTGGCGAGCGTCGTCTTGCCCGAGCTGGTGCCTCCGGCGACCAGGATGTTGTAGCGCTGGGTGACAGCGGCGCGCAGGGCGTCTGCCTGGACCTCCGACATCAGCCCATCGGCGACATAGTCGTCGAGCGTGTGCAGCCTTGTGGCAGGCTTGCGGATCGAGAAGCACGGTGCCGACGACACGGGAGGCAGCACGCCTTCGAAGCGCTCGCCCGCGCGGCCCTCGATATGCGGAGGGAGCTCGGCCGATATGATCGGATGCTCGGCATGGACTTCGGCACGGACATGGCTCGCCACCAGCCGGATGATCCGCTCGACCTGTTCGGGTTCGATGCGGACCTCGGTATCGGTACGACCTTCGCCAAGACGATCAAGCCGTAGCGCCCCGTCAGGGTTCACCATGATCTCGGTGACTTGGCTGTCGCGCATCGCAGCGGCAATGTCGCCGCCAAGGGCCGTGATCAGCATGCGACGACGGCGCTCAGCCGAGGTTGTCGGCTTTGCGGGGGCTGGCCGGGCGCTCATTCGCCATTTTCCGACGAGGCCACCAGCGTGCGCCGTCCGGTCGAGACTTGCCGTCCGACCTGGGTCACGAAGGCTTCGAACCTTTTCGCTCCCAGCGCTCGGCCGGCCTGGTCGTTCTCGGCGAGCGGCGTCTGGATCGCGAGTTCGAACCGGATGAAGAGGGCGAGCGTTTCGAGGATCACATAGGCGTCGCGATCGACCCGGCCGATCGCCTGCGTAAGCCGATCAAGGCGGATCGCAAACCGATCTTCCAGCTCGGAAGCACCGCGGCGATTGAGCCAGGCGGTGACCGCATCGACGAGGATCGCCGACTTGCTGGCGCCAGGCCTGGCGGCGAGCGCCTCCAGCCGATCGGACAAAGGCTTGGGCAGGAACAGCTGATGGCGGACCTTCTCCACGATCAGAACCCCAGCTGCAGGTCGTCAGGGCGACTGGAGGCGGCATCGATGCCGTAGACCGTGCGCGCCGTGCCGATTTGCTGGATCCGGTCCATCGCCCGGCGCTCGGCGGCCTGGTCTCCATCGTCCTCGCCAAGGCCCAGGGGATCAGCAATCTCTGGCTCGATGACGACCCCATGTTCGATCTCGTGCGCGGGGTGACGGGCCTGCTCGAGGCCGCCCGCGTCGGCTCCTTCATCGGTCTCATTGCCGGTGGACAGGCGCATGTCAGCACCGCGAACCTGTCCAGCCCAGTCATCCGGGCGAGCCGCCGGAAGGTCATGATAGCGTGCGGGATCCAGTATCGGTGCCTGCGACAGGCGTTCGGTGAACCGGCGATCCTCGTAATAGCGCAGCTTCTTCACGCGGATCGGCGGAGATCCCGAGATCAGGACCAGGCCGTCCGTGGGCGCAAGCTGCATCACTTCGCCAGGTGTCAGCAGGGCCCGCGCAGTCTCCTGGCGGCTGACCATGACGTGCGCGAGCCAGGGCGCGAGTCGGTGCCCCGCATAGTTGCGCATCGCACGCTGCTCGGTCGCGGTACCAAGCGCGTCCGAGATCCGCTTGGCGGTCCGCTCGTCGTTGGTCGCAAAGGCGACGCGGACATGGCAATTGTCGAGGATGGCGTTGTGCTCGCCATAGGCCTTTTCGATCTGGTTGAGGCTCTGTGCGATCAGGAAGACGCGCACGCCGTAGCCGGCCAGGAAGGCAAGGCTCGTCTCGAAGAAGTCGAGCCGCCCCAGCGCCGGAAACTCGTCAAGCATCAGCAGGAGGCGGTGACGGCCCTTGGCTGCCTCGCCGTCCTTGCCGACGCCGTGCAATTCCTCGGTCAGCCGGCGGCCGATCTGGTTGAGGATAAGGCGAACCAGCGGCTTGGTGCGGCTGATGTCGGACGGCGGCACGACGAGGTAGAGCGAGATTGGATGCGCCGCTTCGACAAGATCGACGATGCGCCAGTCGGATGCTGCCGTCACTGCTGCGACGGTTGGGTCGCGGTAGAGCCCCAGGAATGACATCGCGGTCGAAAGGACGCCGGAGCGTTCGTTCTCGCTCTTGTTCAGGAGTTCGCGAGCAGCCGAGGCGACGACCGGATGGACAAGCGGCGCCTCCTTGGTGCCCAGATGGTTGGTCGCCATCATCCGGCGCAGGGTGGCGGCAAAGCTGCGCTGCGGGTCGGAGAGGAAGGTGGCGACGCGGGCGAGCGTCTTCTCTTCCTCTGCGTAGAGCACGTGGAGGATCGCACCGACCAGAAGCGAATGGCTGGTCTTTTCCCAGTGGTTGCGACGCTCCAGCGCCCCTTCCGGGTCGACCAGGATATCGGCGATATTCTGCACGTCGCGCACTTCGTTCACGCCGCGCCGGACTTCGAGCAGCGGATTGTAGCGCGCCGAGCGTGCGTCGGTCGGGTTGAACAGGAGACAATGCGAGAAACGCGCCCGCCAGCCGGCAGTGAGCTGCCAGTTCTCGCCCTTGATGTCGTGAACGACAGTCGAGCCTGTCCAGGAAAGCAGGGTTGGAACGACCAGCCCGACGCCCTTGCCCGACCGCGTGGGTGCGAACGCCATCACATGTTCGGGACCGTCGTGGCGCACGTCGTCGCGACCGATCCGGCCGAGGACGACGCCGCCTGGGCCAAGGAGCCGGGCGCTCTTGATGTCCCGGCGTGTCGCCCAGCGGGCCGAGCCGTAAGTCGTCAGGTTGTTGGACTGGCGCGCGCGCCATACTGACCCGAAGATCGCAGCGCCGCAGCCCAGGAAACCCCCAGCGGCTGCGATGGCGCCAGCCTTGTCGAACACCAGCGGCGCATAGGCGTCGAAGGAAAACCACCAGGGAAAGATCGACCAGGGATGGTAGATCGGCTGGCCCAGAAAAACGAACCAGGGGAGGCCGAGCCCGGGCTGGTACGCAAGTTGCGCCGCTGCCCACTGCGTCGCAGTCCATATGCCTGCGAGGATGACTGCGAGCACAACGAGGATCTGTCCTATAAGCAGCTTTGTCGGGGTCATGCGGGCCTCCGCCGAGGTCTGGAAGATGACTGCGGGTTCGGGCACATGGTCTCAGAAGGGCGGCTCAGGCGTCAGGGTGCCGCTGGTATCTCGAGACGTCTCTTCGCGGTCTCCAGCGACCAAATCTCGGACTGGCACCATGCGGCGGCGGCGAATCGGGCATCGCTAACTTCTTGACGAGAATGCCTTCATCCACACGCGTACAAGCCCATGCGCATGACATCTTTGACGCTGAGATAAGGGTTCCCGCCTTTTGGTAGGATTGGATAGGATCGGCATCCTTCGCCAAGAGGAGACCTGAAATGGCCCGCATTTTCACGCGACGTGAGTTCTACGATCTCGTCTGGTCAAAGCCGATCACCCACATTGCGAAGGATTTCTCGCTTTCCGACGTGGCGATCCACAAGATATGTCGCAAGCACGCGATACCCACTCCGCCCGCAGGCTATTGGGCCAGGAAGAACGCGGGAAAGGACGCCGAGCAGGCTTCCTTTCCCAAAGAGGCACCGCGGGGCCTTGCGCAGGTCACGATCGCCGCGCCCGAGATGCGGGGCGAGACGGCCGCCGTGGCAGCCGCCCGCGAGGAAGCCCGTGTCCGCGCCAGCGACGAGCCAGCCGATGCCCGGCCAGACCCGATCGTCGAAAGAAGCCTAGCAGCGCTGCGGGCAGCCTCGGTATCGTTTAAGGGCATCGTCAGCGTTGAAGGACCTGACATCATTCAGTGTGAAATTTCTCCGGCATCCATCGAGCGCTTGGAGGAGATCCTCAAACGCATCGTCGCGGCGGCAAAGCGGCAGGGCTTCGCACTTGTCGCTGGGAATAGACGAGCCTGCTTCCGCGGAAGCGAAGAGACAATCGGCCTTTCGATCGTCGAAACAGTCAGGCGGGTGAAGCACGAACTGACGGTAGCTGAACAGGCCGAGGAAGCAGCGTGGAAGCGTAAGGCGGAACGCAAGCAGCGCGGAAATCCATGGGACTGGGAGTATCCGCCGCGACCCGTAGTCGCAGAGTGGGATTATATCTGTACCGGCCAACTCGGCATCGAGATGGAAGGTGTTTATGTCGCCAGTGGCCAGGGTCCTCGCAAGACGTTTCGGGACGCAAAGGTCCAGAAGCTGGAGAACCTCTCCAGCGACATCGCTGTCGCCTTGGCTGTCCTCGCAGTGGCGAAGCGCGAGGAGCGGGAACGCCGGGCCGAGGAAGAGCGCGTGCGGCTGGAAGCACAGCGAGAGCGTGAGAGGCCCTTCAGGGAGGAACACGTAGAAGATCGGCGGCGCGCATGTCTCGACGAATTGCTTGAGGACATGAGCCGTCTTGAACGGTTGCGCTCGCTTGAGCGGAGCCTTTTACACGCGCCTGACAAGGGCGACGATGGCCGGGTCTTTACTTTTGCTCGATGGCTTGGCTTCGAGCTTGCCCGCCGAGAGGCAATGTTTTCGGTAGCGGGATTGGAGCAACGCTTCCAAGCGGAGCGCGTCTTCGGCGATGATGACGACCATGCCTTCCAGTCCAAGGCATGGTATTAGGGTGCTCGGCACGTGATTTTTCGGGGTTGTGTGTTCCTTCCTGCGGATACTGGACGAACGTTCCTACCCGGATATGCGTTGTTTATGACGGCATAATCCTTTGAGATTTCTCACGACCGCATGCCCTCCCTAGGCTCGCCCCAGTTTTAGGGAGTGATGCCATGTATATCGCCGTTTTCATGGGGCCCTTCGGGCGCGGGCCTCGCGATGATCGCGCACTGATCCACTATTGTACGGAAGGCGCGATCAAGGCCGCTGCCGATGGCTTCAGCCTCGTGACGTTCGGCGAGCAGCACTTCAACAACTACGAACCCTATTGCAATCCGCTGATGATGGGAGCGCGTTTGGCGCCCTTCCTCGGAGACGCTTACTTCGGCACGTCGATGTGCCCACTTCCCTATCACAATCCCATCCTGATGGCGGAGAACATCAATCTCTTGGACCAGTTGCTCGATGGAAAGCTGATCGTGGGCTTTTCCGCCGGTCGAGTCGGTTTCTCCCCTGATTTCGAGAATTTCGGGCTCGACCCGAAGGAACAGCGAGCGATCTACGCCGAGAAGTTCCATGCCCTGATGATGCTGTGGCGGCACAAGGTGGAGGACGGCCCGCTCACCTTCGAGGGGAAATGGGTCAAAGGCGGCATGCACGGCCGCATGATGCCAGTCTCCTACCGAGGGCCGCATCCCCAGTTCATGATCGGGACGAACACCGACGAGACCTGCGAGAAGGTCGGCCGGGAGGGCAATATCCTCTCGCTAGGGCCGTGCACGCTCGAGGAGGCCGCGCACAAATATGCGCTGTTCCGCAAGGGTCTGGACGAAGGTGGCTACAGTGAGGCCTACAAGGCGGAACGACTGACGAAATCGATGGTCCACCACCAGGTCGTCGTCGCAACCAGCGACGAGCAGGCGTGGGAAGATGCGCAGGTGATGGTCGGCAACAACCCGATGCTGCGCCGGGACCTGGACAAGCGATCGCTGCGCCAGATGTTCGAGGATGGCGAGGCCGGTCGCACCGACATGACCCAGCAGGAAGCTGCGAACAGCAAGTTCGTGCGCTCGTGGTTCATTGTCGGCAATCCGGACCGCGTCACCGAGCAGCTGCTGGCGCATCAACATGCCGGTATCGAGCAGGTTCTCACGCGCTTCACGGTGGGGGTTTATAACCCGCCGCTATGGGATGCCTCCTACAAGCTGTTCGTAGAGCAGTGCCTCCCCAGCCTGGATCCACAGCACTTCACGGCACCGAGCGGGGATGATGTCCATCCCGCTGTTTCGGCCGGACCCGCGCCAATCCAGGCGAATGCGGAATATTCCGCGCAGGATCCCCGCAAGTTCCGGCTTCAGACCGCGGAGAACTGAGATGGCTCGGAAACAGCCGCTCATCGTCGGCATAGGTGGTACGCTGGCGCAGAACAGTTCGACGGCGAGACTGCTCAAGCATGCCTTGGACAAATGCGAAGAGGCGGGAGCGCAGACTCGCCTTTTCACCGCCAATGCGCTCGAGCTTCCTTTCTACGCGCCAGGCAGGGAACTGGCGAGTTCGGCGGCCTCTACTTTGGTCGCAGCTATGCGCGAGGCCGATGCGATCATCCTGTCCTCGCCCGGCTATCATGGCTCGATATCGGGCCTTATCAAGAACGCGCTCGATTACACCGAAGAGATGGCGGAGGATTCCCGCCCCTATTTCGATGGTTTGCCGGTGGGCCTGATCGCCGCCGGGTCGGGTTGGCAGGGCGCCAACACGACGGTCGCCGCCTTGCGCTCGATCGTCCATGCTCTTCGCGGCTGGCCGACGCCCCTGGCGATCGCGCTCAATTCGCGCCAACCCTTGTTCGACGCCGAAGGCCAGTTGGTGGCGACCCAGGTGGACGAGCAGATTCGCGCCATGGCCGGCCAGATCACGCATTTTCTGGAACGCGCGCGGCCTCCGGTGGCGGCCTGACAAGGAGGCCACGGGCTGCGTTCCGAGCGCTGCCCGGCCTTTCGATTACCAATGTTCAAAAGCCGCAGACGAGAAGGCGGCACGAGGGGAGAAGACATGAAGGGACGTTTCAAATCCGGCATTTCGCCGATGGTGCTGGCTGCAGGACTAGCGGTAGCGCCTGCTGTAGCCTTGGCCCAGCAGACCGCGGCCGGTTCCGCTACAGGATCGCAAGGCAGTGCATCCGCTGCGACTGATGGCGCAGGCACGCAAACGAGCGAGGGCCTCGCTGACATTGTGGTGACCGCCAGCAAGATCTCGGCGAACGTGCAGAAACTGCCGGTCGCGATCTCGACCATCGATGGCAGCGACCTCGTGAGGCGTGGCGTCAGCCAGGCCCAGGACGTCTCCAAGCTCGTGCCGGGGCTCCAGGTCGAGGCGAATGCCGGAGGCGCGGCATCGATCTACATCCGTGGCATCGGATCACGGGTCCTTACCGCCAACGCCGACCCCGCCGTCGCCTTCAGCGTCGATGGCGTCTATTTCTCCCGCGCATCCGGCCTCAATTCCGGCTTCTTTGACATCGCGCGCGTCGAGGTGGTCAAGGGGCCGCAGGGCACGCTCTATGGGCGCAATGCGACGGGCGGCGCGATGAATATCATCACCAACAAGCCCAAGCTCGGCGTGCGCAGCCTCGAAGGCAGCCTCGAAGTGGGCAACTATGACAGCATTCGCACCGCGCAGGCGGTGAACCTGCCGCTGACGGACAACCTTGCGATCCGGCTGGCGGGACAGGTGGTGCATCGCGATGGCTATCTGAGCGACGGTTATAATGACGAGGTCAGTCAGGCCGGTCGCGTGAGCCTGGCATGGGAGCCATCGTCTACGATCAAGGTCTATCTGTCGGGCGACTATGCCCATCAGGGCGGCAAGGGTAGCGCGTTCACGCCCACCGGGCCGAAAGCCGCCAAGGGGCTCGCAACCCGCTTCGTCGATCCATCCAATCCGTGGCTGGGCCCAAGCGATCCCAAGGTTACGGCCGCCTTGCAGGCGGCGGCACCGGCCAGCGCCATTCCTGTGCCCCTGCCAGGGACCTACTGCGCGGGTCTGCCTTATCCCGTGGGCCAGGCCCAGCCGGTTGCCGGGACGCCGGCCATCCTGACCTGCTCCTATCCATTCGGCGCGTCAGCGGTCGGCAGCGATGGCCGGCTCGACAACGAGTTCGGCGGGGCGAACCTGACCGTGGACGCTGACGTGGGCTTCGGGACGCTGTCCGCGATCGGAGGCTATCGCAAGACCAAGGTCGATTCCGTTGGCTATGCGACGCTGACCCGTCAGTCCCAGTATCAGGACGTGGACCAATATACGGGGGAATTGCGGCTTGCCTCGAATGGCGCCGGGCCGCTGCGATGGATCGTTGGGGGATATTATTCCTACGAAAAGCAGTTCTCGACGCTTTACGTGCCCACCGGCAACCTAGCCTTGTCCAACCCGCTGCCTGCATCCGGGTCACCTTTGCCTGGAACCGTGTGCGCCGGCCCCCTTGACCCCGATGGCCCTGGTCCGCAGCCTGCGGTCTCCAGCCTCTGCCTGGCGCAGGCATCGATCATCCAGAACGCAATCCTGATCTCCCAGCCCGCCCTCGTCGACGAAAATTACGCGGCCTTCGGCCAGGCGACCTATTCCCTGCTGGATAGCCTGCGCCTGACGGCAGGAATCCGCTACACGCATGAGCGCAAGCAATCGGATGGCGGCATCATCCAGTCCTACTACACCGCGCCGGCAGGGCTCGTGACCAGCTTCCCAAGCGAAGGGCGGGTCAGCTTCAACAATACGAGCTACCGCCTCGGCGTCGAATACGACATCGCGCCGCGCGCGATGTTCTACGCGCAGTTCGCGACGGGCTTCCACGCGGGTGGCTTCAACCTTGGCGTCGAGGAAGGGCCCAACCTCTATCCCTACAAGCCTGAAACGGTGAAAAGCTATACCGTGGGCCTGAAGACGCGGCTGTTCGCTAACCGCCTGCAGTTCAACATCGAGGGCTTCTGGGTGGATTATGACGACTACCAGACCCAGCGCCTCGGGCGCATCAACGACGGTTCGGTCGCCTGCAGCCAGTTGGCGATCCTGCCTTCCTGTCCGCTGACGGTCCGGACCGAGAACGCCGCTGCCGCGCGCAGCCGTGGCATCGAGGCGGACATTCTACTCCAGGTCGGCACCAACGGCACGCTCAGCGCGAACATCCTCTACAACGACGCCTATTTCCGTAAATTCCTGCTTGCCGACACCTTCACCGGGGCGATCACCGACTATGGCGGCGTATCGCTGCCGGCTGCCTCCAAATGGACGGTCTCGGCCGGTTACCAGCATCGCTTCCCGCTGGCGAACGGCGGGACCGTGGTGGCCGAAGCGCGCACGCAGTTCAAGAACGACACCTGGATGTGGTATATCCACGATGCCGGCAACTTCCAGAAGGCCTATACCCGCACCGACCTGACCCTGGGCTATGAAGCGCCTGACAACCGCTGGAACATCAGCGCCTTCGTGCGCAATCTCGAAGACAAGGCCACCCTGCAGCAGGGCACGCCGCCCGACGCGCAGACCAGCCTCACGCTCAACACGCTCAACGCGCCGCGTACCTATGGCGTCAACCTTGCCTACCGGTTCTAGAAGGGCTGCCTGACAGATGAACGCTTCAAGCCCCGCCGACCTTGCCACGCCTCCAGGCAACCGCCTGGAGGTCGAACCGACCCGAACAGGCATCTATGCCTGGTACGTCCTCATGCTTCTCGTTCTCGTCCACAGCTTCAATGCGGTGGACCGGGCCATCATCAGTATCCTGGTCGAGCCGATCAGGCTCGAATTCGGCTTCTCGGACGGCCAGATCGGCCTGCTCGCGGGGCTCGGCTTTGCCATCTTCTATGCCCTGTTCGGCGTTCCGGTCGCGCGCCTCGCGGACCGGACCAACCGTCGCAACATCCTGGCCGTGGGCGTCGCGCTCTGGTCAGGCATGACCGCCCTGACGGGCTATGCGACCGGCTTTGCCACCATGCTCGCCGCCCGCATCGGTGTCGGCGTCGGAGAGGCGACCTGCTATCCGACCGCTTATCCGCTGATCGGCGACTATTTCTCTCCGGCGAGGCGCCCCAAGGCTTTCGCGCTGTTCCAGGCGGGCGCGTTCATCGGCATCGTGCTCGGCGCGGTGATCGCGGGCAAGGTCGCCGAGGCGCACGGCTGGCGCGCCGCTTTCCACATCATTGGCCTGCCTGGCCTCGTCCTGGCTGTGATCGTCTGGCTGACGGTGCGCGAGCCTGTTCGCGGTGCCTCTGAAGTCGCGCCGCCGCTTCCATCCACCACGACCGGCCTGCTCGGCGCATTCCGTGAACTTTTTGCCCAGCGCGACTTCGTAATGGTCGTCTTCACCGCGACGGCGCTCTCCTCCACGCAGGCGATCGCCGCGAGCTGGGGCTCGGCCCTGCTCATGCGCCTTTACCATGTGAGCCAAGGGGACGTCGGATTGATTGCTGGTCCGGTGGTAGGCCTTGGCGGCGTGGCCGGTACGGTGCTGGGCGGTCTCGCCGCCAGCTACCTGACGCGCCGGCAAGGCACTTTGCGCGCTGGTCTCCTCGTGCCGATCTGTACCGACCTGTTCGCACCGATCGCGCTTGTGCTGTTCTGCTTTGGCCCGACCTTGCCATTCGTGCTCGTGGGGGGCGGCCTTGGAGCATTTCTTGTCGCTGCCCATACGGGGCCGGTCATCGCCGTGGCCATCGGTCTCGTCGGGCCCCAGAACCGGGGCGTCGCGTCATCCTTCCTTGTCCTGGGCCAGACCCTCATCGGATTCGGCTTCGGGCCGACGCTGGTCGGGCTGCTCAGCGATGCCCTGGCGCCCAGGCTGGGCCTCGACGCGCTTCGCTACGCCATGCTCGCGGCCCCAGCCTTCGTGGTCCTTGGCTGGATCGGCCTGGTGCTCGCATATCGCCGCATCGGCGACCGTCCGGCCGAAGCACGCGCCTAGCAACAACGTCCCGGATTTCACCATAGTTCAGGCTGCTAGCCCCGGCTCCGGAACGGATGCCGGGGCCATTTGCATGGAAACCCGCTTCATCAATTCGACGAGCCAAAGGATGATAGGCTCCCGATCCCGGTAGGACTGCCATTGCGCGACGAAGGTCAGGCGAGGCGTTTCGACCGGACAGGGCACGACGCGCAGCGGCATCGTGCTGGCGCACATGTCCGCGAAGCGACGCAGCGTGGTGATGACGAGGTCTCCTCCCACCACGAGGCGGGGGAGCGTCGAATAGGCGCCCGTCTTGACTGCGATGTCCCGCCGGCCGTGCAGGTGGTGCAGGGCCGCTCCCACGGGATGCCGCATCGCATTGGGCGTATGCTCGATGGCGGCGTGCCGCAGGCTGAAATACTCAGCTTCCGTCATCGTCTCGCCGACCTTGCTGTTGCCCTCCCATATGAGACAGCACAGTTCGTCGCTGAACAGCTCCATGGAAGGATAGTCAGGCAAGGAGAAGGCCTCCGAGACGATGGCGACGTCCAGCGGTTCACGAAACAGGAGGTCGACCGGCTCGTAGGAAAATGGCTTCGATACCAGGGAGAGATGCGGCGCCTCGCGCTGAACGGCCCCGAACACCTCGTTCAGGAAGACATATTCGACGATGTCGGGCGCCGTCACGGTCAACGTCCGCCCATCGGTGAGCGGATCGAAGTCCAGTGAGAGGCCGAGGGCGTCGCGTGCGGATTGCAGCGTGGCGCGGATCCGTGGCCGCAGCGCGATCGCAAGTTCCGTGTAGCGGGTCTCGGTCGCAGAGTAGACGACCAGCTCATCCTCGAAATAGGCGCGCAGCTTCTTGAGGGACACGCTCATCGCCGGCTGCGTGACGTGCAGGTTGTTGGCCGCCTCGGTCAACGTCCGTGCATGGAGGATCGCGTCGAGCGCGAAGAACAGATTGAAGTTGAACCGTTTCATGTCAGGCCTTGCGTCCGTCGTCCCGCGGAGCGCCGGCACCCGATCATCGTGTCCTCGACCCGCGTTTCCCGTGCGGTCCCAGCGGCCGCACCCTTGCGGCTATCCTAGCCCTTCGCCATCGAAAGTGGGATAAATAAACGACATGAGCGGATAGTCCTTAGTGATTGGCCAGCCCGTTGCCGCAACCATAAGCCCGTCCGGAACAAGAATGGAGGGGTTTAGTGCGCATCGACGTCCACGCTCATTACTATCCGGAGCGCTACACCGACCGGCTGGTCGATCTCGGCCTCAACCAGGCCCGCGGGGCCGGCCAGTCCCCGGACCTGTCTTCCCGTCTCAAGGCGATGGATGACACCTGTACCGAGGTGCAGATCCTCTCGTCCGCCGCGCTCGACACGCAGGTTCGCAATGTCGAAGGGGCGGTGGAGGCCGCCCGGCTCGTCAACGACCTCTATGCCGAGACCAGCCAGCAGCATGGCGGGCGCTTCCGTGCCTTCGGCTGGGTACCGCTGCCCTATGTCGACGAGGCCATCAGTGAGATGCAGCGCTGCCTCGACCAACTCGGTTTCGCCGGCATCTGCTTCCCGACGCTCTTCCACGAGCGGCCGCTCGACGACAAGGCGTTCGACCCCTTCTGGGGGGAGATGAACCGCCGCAAGGCCAAGGCCTACGTGCATCCGGTGGGCAGCCACAGCATGTGCCATCATGGCATGGGTGACTTCGGCCTCCACACCGCGATCGGCTCGATGGCGCAGGTGCAGATGGCCGCCCAGCGCATCGTCTATTCGGGTCTCAGCGCCCGCTATCCCGACATCGAGTTCATCTTTGCGGTTTGCGGGGGCTACCTGCCCTATACCTGGGAGCGCATCCGCCGAAATCTCGACCGTGCCCTGACGCTGAGCGCCAAGGATGCGGTGGGCGGTGGCTTCTTTTCCTGGATCAAGGACACGCCGATCACCATCGACGATCCGATGAAGCCGTTCCGACGCTTCTGGTACGATACCAGCGTCCAGGACATTCCCGAGGCCATGAAATGCGTGAAGAGCAGCTACGGCGTGGATCGCCTGCTGCTGGGCTCGGACGAGATCTTCGCCAGCCTCGTCGAGGTGGTCAGTTACATCGAGACCAACCCTTATCTCACCGCCGAGGAGAAGCGGATGATCCTCGACGAAAATGCCCAGAAGCTCTTCCGGTTCTGAGGGCGACGCAGGATGACACGCATCGACGACAAGGGCCTCGACCTTCTGTTCCGCACGGCCCGGAGCCATAATGGATGGAGCGACCGGGACGTCGGGGACGAACTGATCCGCGAGGTCTATGACCTCGCGCGGCTGGGCCCGACATCCGCCAACACCAGTCCCGCACGCTTCATCTGGGTCCGCGGCAACGAGGCGCGGCTGCGCCTCGCCGCCTGCGCGATGGGCCCCAATGCCACCAAGATCCTGAGCGCGCCGGTGACCGTCATCGTCGCGCGCGACCTCGGTTTCGTGCGCAACATGCCGATCCTCTTCCCCCACGCCCCGCATATGCACGACATGATGGCAGACCCCCGGTTCGGGGTGCCGACTGCCGTGCGCAATACCACGCTGCAAGGCGCTTACCTGCTGCTGGCGGCGCGGGCGCTCGGCCTCGATTGCGGGCCCATGTCGGGGTTCGATCCGGTTAAGGTCAAGGACGCCTTCTTTGCCGGCGAGGATCTCGAGGCTGATTTCATCTGCTCGATGGGATTCGGGAACGGCGAAGGGCTGTTCGAGCGGCTTCCACGCCTGGCGTTCGACGAGGCCAACCGGATCGTCTGACCGAGGCCGGATAGGACGAAGCAATGAACAGGCCTCGGCCTTGGGCGCGGGGCCGCACGAGAGGCACGACTATGAACGATAATGACACCGGGAGATCGCTCCCGCTCCTCGTGATCGGCGGCGGAATCGCGGGCATGTCCTTCGCGATCCGCGCGCGCGAGGCGGGGCATGCGGTGCACCTCGTCGAGGCCGATCCGGACTGGCGCGTGGCCGGTGCCGGGATCAGCATCACCGGCCCGACCTACCGGGCCCTCAAGCGCCTTGGCCTGCTTCAGGCGGTGATGGCGGAAGGCTTCTATATTGGCACGGGCAGCTATATCTGCGCGCCCGATGGCAGGGTCGTCGCGGAACTGCCGATGGAGCGGCTCGAACCCGACTTGCCCACGGCGGGCGGGATCCTGCGGCCGCGGCTTCACCGCATTCTTTCCGAGCGCGTGCGGCAGCTGGGCGTCGAGGTCCGGCTTGGGATCACCGTTTCGAGCCTCAAGGAAGGCGGAGAAGGGCTTCTCGCCCGCTTCTCGGACGGTTCGAACGGCCATTATCATTTCGCGGTCGGCGCGGACGGCGCCTTCTCCACGACCAGGGACCTGCTCTTCCCCGACGCGCCGGAGCTTCGCTATACCGGGCAATATTGCTGGCGGATGCTGGCCGACCGACCATCCGAGATCGACCGGCCATTCTTCTTCATGGCCCCCGACATTACGGCGGGGCTCATGCCCTGCTCGAACGACCAGATGTACCTGTGGGTGCTTGAGAACGCGCCCGCGCGGCGGCGGATCGACGACGCCACCGCGGCCGAAGGGCTGCGGGCGCTGTTGTCCCCGTTCGGCGGGGCGCTCGGGCGGCTGCGCGATACGATCGATGGCACGACCGAAGTTATCAGCCGGCCACTCGATGCCCTTTTGCTGCCGCGTCCGTGGCACAAGGGGCGCACCGTCCTGATCGGTGATGCGGTGCATGCAACGACACCGCACCTGGCATCCGGCGCCGGCATCGCGATCGAGGACGCGCTTGCGCTCGGCGACGCGCTGGCGCTCGGCGGCGATCCCGCGGCGATCTTCACCCGCTTTGCCGACCGGCGCTGGGAACGCTGTCGCCTCGTGGTGGAAAGCTCGGTCGAGATCGGCGCCATGCAGCAGGCCGGTGGCTCCCCCGACAAGCTCAACCACCTCATGCACGCCGCCCAGCAGGCGCTCAACCAAGATATTTGATCGGAGACCACCCATGGCAATCCTTGGCATTGAAAGCGTTATCTACGGGGTCGACGACCTCGAGGCCTGCACGCGCTTCTGGGACGACTTCGGCCTCGAGCCGGTCTCGCGCGACGCGCGCGAGAGCATCTTCGAGGTCGCCAGCGGTTCGCGCGTCATCGTGCGGCGGCGCGACGATACCGGGCTCGCCGACTGGTTCGACTGGCCCGGCGTGAAGCTCGTCACCTGGGGCGTCGACACGCCCGAGGCACTGGAGGCATTGGTGCGCGATCTTTCGCGGGACCGCGAGGTTCGCCGCGACGAGGATGGCACCGCCTACGCGTTCGGCGACGACAGAATGCCTTTTGCACTGAGGCTATGGGCCAAGCGCCCAGTGGTCTCGCAACCCGATGCCGTCAACGCCCCCGGCTGCATCCAGCGGCTCAACCAGCATCGCAAGTGGCGCAGCCGGGCGCGTCCCAAGACGCTCAATCACGTCGTCTTCTTCTCACACGACTATGTGAAATCCTTCGAATTCTACCGCGATCGCCTCGGCTTCCGGCTCACCGATCACAGCGAAGGCCTCGGCGTCTTCGCCCGCGCCAATGGAACCTACGAGCATCACTCGATCTTCTGGGTGAACACCGCCCTGCCGGTGGCGCCCGACGCGCAGGGCTTCATGCATCTCGCCTTCGGCCTCGAGGATATCGACGAGGTCATGCTGGGCGCGAACATCATGGCGGAACGCGGCTGGACGAACACCTCGCCCAACAGCTCGGGCGGACTGTCCCGGCACCGCATCACTTCCGCTATCTACTACTATCTCGACAATCCCAACGGCGGCGAAGCGGAATATCACTGCGACACCGATTATCTCGACGATAATTGGGTTCCTCGCGCGTGGGACTGGAAGTTCGGATCCTTGCTCTGGGCTCACAATACGCCGTCCTTCTTCCGGACGGACAACGATAATTGGGACATGCGCTTCGATCCCGAGGGCAAGTCGCTCGAGCCGTTCCGCAAGGACGCCAGGCCTGCGCTTCCCTCCGGCCTGGACGCGATCACCGCGCAGGACGAGCACGCCCTCTAAAGGAAATCGACGATGTTCAGCTATTTCCCGGACAATTATGTCTGGAACCTCTCCGTCGACATCGCCATCGAAAGCGGCGCCCAGATCGGCGAGATCGAAGAGATGTGCGCGCCCCTGCGGGACGCGGCGAAGCGCGGCGCGGACGCCGGCACGGCGGCCTTCATGGCCAGCTGGGTGGCGATGGCGGACAAGCTCGACGCCCTGGCCCATGAGGATGCGGCGCTGGGCCGCAATTTCTCGGCCGGGACCAAGCTGCACCGCGCGGCCCTCTACTACCAGACGGCCGAGCGCATGCAGGCGCACGGCGCCCCGTCGCGGATGGCGGTCTTCGAGAAGGGCCAGGATGCGTTCCGCCGCGCCATCCTGCTTGGGCGCGACAATCTCGAGCGGATGGAAATACCCTATGAGGGCGGGATCATCCCCGGCTACTTCATGGGCGCGACCCATGGCGAGGGCGAGCGTCCGACGCTGGTCTTCGTGAACGGCCTCGACAGCTCGAAGGAAATGCTGGTCTGGACCCGTCTCGGGGCAGAGCTCGCGCGGCGCGGCGTCTCGACGCTTCACATCGACCAGCCCGGTACCGGCGAAGCCCTGCGCGCCCATGGGCTTGTCGCCGTGCCGGATAGCGAGCGCTGGGCCTCGAAGGTGTTCGACTACCTCGAAACCCGGCCCGACGTGGACGAAGACCGCATCGGCATCATGGGCCTGTCGCTCGGCGGCTATTATGCGCCGCGCGCGGCAGCCTTCGAGCCCCGCTTCGCACTCTGCGCGGTCTGGGGGGCCAATCATGACTGGGGCGCGGTGCAGCATGCCCGCCTCAAGCGCGAGGGCGAGAACCCGGTGCCCCATTATTGGGAGCATGTCCGCTGGGTCTGGGGCGCGGCGGACATGGACAGCTTCATGGAGATCGCCGACAAGGTGACGCTGGACGGGATCCTCGACCGCATCAAGGTGCCCTTCCTCGTCACCCATGGCGAGAACGACCGCCAGATCCCTCTCGCCTATGCCCAGCGAACCTATGACCAACTGGTCAATTCGCCCAAGCGCGAGTTCAAGATCTTCGACAAGCGGACCGGCGGCGTCGAGCATGTGAGCCTCGACAACATGTCCTATGGCCGCGACTTCATTGCCGACTGGGTCGCCGAAACCTTTGGGGAGCGGACCGCATGAGCACCGAGCCAGGCACGCCGATCCGCCGGATCGTCACCGGTCACGACGGCCAGGACAAGGCGATCATCGCTTCCGACGGGCCTCCCACCCGGGTTTTCGACCAATTGGGAGAGGAAGGGCTCGTCTTCTACGAGATCTGGAACACGCAGGGCGCGCCGGCCCGGATCGACCGGAACGATGAAGAGCCGGCGGAAGATCGCCTCGTCCTTGCACCGCCGCCGCACGGCACGCGGATTCGCATCCTCGATATCCCGCCCGACAAGCCCGAGGCCGACTTCGACGCGGTCTTCGAGAATATCGGTGGCAAGGATGCCCATGTCGGGGAGGCTTCCAAGCGTCACGCCAGCTTCCACCGTACGCGCTCGATCGACTATGGCATCGTCCTGTCGGGCGAGATCACCTTGCTGCTCGACATCGGCGAAACCGTGGTGCGCGCCGGCGACATCGTCGTGCAGCGCGGCACCAATCATGGCTGGGTCAACCGCAGTGACCTGCCCTGTCGGATTGCCTTCATCCTTGTCGACGGCGTCTTCGAGGACGGGCTTGCATGACGATCCTCGTCACCGGCGCCACCGGGTTCGTCGGACAGGCGCTGGTTGCCCGCCTGCGCGGGCGCTCCTGCCGCGAGCCGGTGCGCCTGCTCGACCGGGTCGAGCCCCCGCGCATCGATGACGAGCGCTTCACCGCGCTCGCCGGCGACCTCCTCGACCCGGCGGTCGTTACCGCGGCCCTCGCGGGCGTCGACACCGTCATTCATCTTGCCTCGGTTCCCGGCGCCGCGGCCGAGGCGGACCCTGTGCTGGCGCGCCGTGTCAATATCGACGCTACCCTGGGCCTTCTTGAGCAGATCGACGCGGGCAAGCGCCTCGTCCGGTTCGTCTATGCCAGTTCGATCGCGGTATTCGGCAGCCTGCCGGGCCATGTCGATGATGCGACGCCGGCACTCCCGGCGATGGTCTATGGTGCGCAGAAGCGGATGATGGAACTGGCGCTGGCGGACTTCCATCGGCGCGGACGCGTCCAGGGCATCGCCTTGCGGCTGCCCGGCGTCGTTGCCCGCGCATCTGGCGCCTCGGGCCTCAAATCGGCCTTCATGAGCGAGATCTTTCACGCTGCGGCCAACGGCGATACCTGTGTGCTGCCCGTCAGCCGCGCCGCGACAGCCTGGATGATGTCGGGCAACTGTGCCGCCAGTAATCTCCTTTATGCAGCGACGCTCGACGAGGTTGCCGGTCAGGCCTTGACCCTCCCTGCGGTGCGGGTTTGCATGGGCGATCTTGCCGACCTGCTCTTCGGCGAGCAATCGCCTGACGTCCGTTTCGAGCCAGATGCGGCGCTGGAGGCCGCGTTCGGATCCTATCCGCCGCTGTCGACCCCGGCGGCCGAGGTCCTCGGCTTCCGTCATGACGGCGATCTTGCCGCGCTGGCCGACACCGTCCTTGCCGATGTCCTGGACCACGGGTGAGCGACGTCCTTCGCCGCTGGTTCGGTCTCGAAGGCCGCACCGTCCTGCTGACCGGCGGGACTGGCGGGATCGGGACGGCCATGAGCCGTGCCTTTGCCGGCGCGGGCGCAAGGCTGGTCTTCGCCGGTGACGACGAGGCGACCGGCAACCTGCTCGCACGCGCGCTCGGCGATGCGGGGCATGAGGTGCATTTCCATCCATGCGATGTCGCGGACCGCGGGGCGCTCGATGGGCTGCTGGAAGCCACCTGCCGCCGGTTCGGCCCGCCCGCCATCCTCGTCTGCAACGCGGGCATCGCTGGTCCGCATGGGACGATGGGTTCGGCCAGGGAAGCCGAATGGGCAGGCCTGCTGCGCATCAACCTCGACCATCCGCTTCACCTTGCCAACCGCGTTGCCCCGCTCATGGCCCAGGAGCGCGGCGGCAGCATCGTGCTGACCGCCTCGCTGGCCGGGCTGCGCGGCAACAAGGCCGTCGGGCTCTATGGCATCGCCAAGGCCGGCCTCATCCAGCTTGCCCGCAACCTCGCGGTGGAATGGGGGCCCGCGGGTGTCCGGGCCAACGCGCTCGCGCCCGGCCTTGTCGAGACGGGCTGGGCAGGCGCCATCCTGGCCGATGCACCGGCCCGCGAGCGCCGTCTGTCGCTGACCCCGTTGCGACGGGTCGGCACGCCCGAGGAGATCGCCACCGCCGCGCTCTTCCTCGCGGGCCCCGGCGCCGGCTTCATCACCGGGCACTGCCTCGTGGTAGACGGCGGCACGCTCATCTCGGATGGAAATTGAGGACGGAACGAAGACCATGAAGCTTGCCACTCTCGACGATGGAACCCGCGACGGATGCCTCGTCCTTGTTTCCCGCGACCTCGGCGCGGTCCTTGCGTGCGACGACGTGGCCGGGACATTGCAGGAAGCGCTCGAGGATTGGGATCGGGTGAGCCCGCTGCTGGCGGCCATGGCCGAGAGGCTCGACCATGGCGGCGCGGCGGGTGCCCGTCCGTTCGATGCCGGCGCGATGAAGGCGCCTTTGCCCCGCGCCTGGCAATGGCTCGACGGCTCAGCCTTCTCCACCCATGGCCAGCTCATGCAACTGGCCTATGACCTGCCGCCGGTGCCGAGCGACATTCCCTTGATGTACCAGGGGCTTTCGCACCGCTTCGCCGCCGGACACGAGGACATGGTCTTCCCGAGCGCAGCCGACGGCATCGATTTCGAGGCCGAGCTGGCCGTCATCGTCGACGACGTCCCCCAGGGCCTATCGCCCGAGGAGGCGCTTGGCCATATCCGTCTCGTCATGCTGGTGAACGACTGGAGCCTGCGTGTCCTTGGTGCCGCCGAGATGCGCACCGGCTTCGGCTGGGTGCAGGCAAAGCCTGCCTGCAGCGCGGCACCCGTCGCCGTGACGCCGGATGAGCTGGGCGACCGCTGGAAGGACGGCCGGGTCCATCTGCCCGTGATGGTGCATTACCAGGGCGGCCGGTTCGGGGAGGCCGACGCCGGCTGCATGGACTTCGGTTTCCATGAACTGATCGCCCATGCCGCCCGGACGCGCACGCTGTGCGCGGGGACGATCATCGGCTCCGGCACGATTTCCAATCCCGCCTACAATGTCGTGGGCTCGAGCTGCATCGCCGAGCGGCGGGCGATCGAGAAGATCGAGCGTGGCGCGCCGCACACCCCGTTCATGCAGGATGGGGAAGCGGTGCGCATCGAGGTGCGCCAGCGGCGGGGATCGCTTTTCGGCGCGATCGACCAGCGCGTCGTCGTCGCAGGACGGGATTGAGCAAGTGCTGAGCCTTTTCGAGGCGCGGCCGGGCAGTATCGAACGGACAGGGGGGAAGCATGGATAGTCTATCGGGATAGCGACGCCCGGATGGTGAGGTGCGATGGAGCCACATGGGCATCTCGCGCAGGGCATCATCACGGCCCTGCGCGCGGTGAAGGAAATCCATGAATTGAAGGGCCTGATGGAAGCGGTCGCCAACGAGATCGGCTGCCGCTTCTGGGCGCTCGTCCACCATGACGATCTCGCGGTGCCGCGCGACGGCCTCGTCGATCTCAAGCATTATCCCGCCGCCGTCGTTCGCCGGCTGGTCCGCGACCGGCACATGCGGCGCGATCCTGTGATCCGGGGCTGCCTCTTTGCCGACAGTGCCTTCGTCTGGTCGGACTTGCCATCGATCATCGCGCTCGATCGATCCGATGAGGCCGCGCTCGCCTTCGGCGCCCGCTGGGGCCTTAACGAAGGCATATCCGTGCCGAGCTGCCTGCTCGGCGATTGCATCGGCTCGTGCACCTTCGCTGGCATGCGCCGGCCCGAGACCGCGCCATCCCTCCTGGGGCTCGTGCAGATGATCGGCGTTTTCGCCTTCCAGGCCGCACGGCGGCTCCATGGCTCCCCTGGTGCGCCGCGCGCCAGGCCGCGCCTGCATCCACGCCCGCGCGATTGCGTGGCGCTGGCCGGGCGCGGCTATTCCAACAAGGAGATTGCCCGGGCGCTCGGCCTCGCACCGCGGACCGTCGATGGCTATCTCACCGAGGCCCGCCGCCTTTTCGATGCCCACGACCGGACCGAGCTGGTCGTAAGCGCAATCCTTGCCGGCGAGGTCGGACTGCACGAGCTTCGGCGCGGTCAACCCGGGTAATTGCTCGGTCTATCTGGGCGCACGCCGCGCTGCTTCCTTGGCATTGCAAACCTGCCAAGCGGAGCCCATCGCATGATCCACCTCATCGCCAATCATCCCGCCCATCCAAGGCGCGATCTCGTCCAGTCCATGTTCGCCGATCGCAAGCAGCTCTTCGTCGACTTTTTCGGCTGGGACGTGCCCGTCATCGACGGCCGCTTCGAAATCGACCAGTTCGACACGCCCAAGGCGCTCTACATCATCATCGCCGAGGAGACCGGCGCCCATGCGGCGTCGCTGCGGCTCCTGCCGACCGAGCGGCCCCACATGCTGGGTACGATCTTTTCTAACCTGTGCCCGCTCGGCGTCATTGCCGATGCACGGACCTGGGAAAGCACCAGGCTGTGCTTGCCGCGCCGCCACGGTGCTGCCCGGCGCCGGGACCTGCGCAACCAGCTCATCTCGGCCATGGTCGACGTCGCCCTGGAGCGCGGGATCGATCGCTATACCGGCGTCCTTCCCGAAGGCTTCCGCAAGGATGTGTTGGCGATGGGGTGGAAGGCGGAGCCGCTCGGCCCCGTCGTCCGCATGCCCGGCGGTCCGGTCGGTGCCTTCCTCGTCCACATCGAGCCCGAGACGCCCCGGCGTTTGTGCTGGACCCAGACTTATGTCCAGGCCGGCAAGGCAGGTGCGGCATGAACGCCGATCGTCTTGCTGCGACGCTCGACCGCGATGGCTGGTGCGTTCTCGAGAAAGCACTGTCGGCTGCGGTGCTCGACGATCTCGAGCGAGACCTGTCACCCAGTTTCGCCGCGACGCCGCTTTGCCAGGGACCATTTTATGGCGAGCGGACACGTCGCTTTGGCGGGCTTCTAGGCCGCTCCATCCATGCCCAGAAGCTGGTCATGCATCCCACGATCCTCAAGGTCGTCGAGGCGCTGCTGCACCCCTGGTGCGAGCGCATCGCCCTCAATCTCACCCAGGCGATCGAGATCATGCCCGGCGCCTTGCCGCAGCTTCCCCATCGCGACCAGGACATGTGGCAGGGCCCAAAGGGCAGTGTCGAATATCTCGTCAACGTCATGTGGCCGCTCACCACTTTCACCCGGGAAAATGGCGGCACGCGGCTGTGGACCGGGAGCCAGTTCGACCAGGACATCCCGGTGCTGCCCGAGGAGGACGCACTGGTGCCGCATCTCTCTCGCGGGGACGCCCTGGTCTTCCTGGGCTCGACGCTCCACGGTGGGGGCGGCAATGCTTCCGCTGCGGCCCGTCGCGGCATCGTTGTCAGCTATTGCCTTGGCTGGCTCAAGCCGTTCGAGCTGCAATGGCTGGTCTACCCGCCTGCGGTCGCCAGGAACTTCCCGTCTGATGTCGCGGCACTCGTCGGCTATGCCCAGCATCGGCCCAACCTCGGCAACGTCGAGGGCCAATGTCCATCCATTCTGCTTGGCGAGGATGTTCCCCGCCATCTGCCGGCGATCGATGCCTTGCGGCCCGACCAGGCCGAGGCGGCGGAATTGTTCGTCAGGGCGCAGCTCGGCGAAATGGGCTGACGGCGATGGTTGCTCGCGCACTTCTCGGCCGGCTTGATGCGCTGGCCCGCTGCGGGCGTGCGGGCCTTGCCTGGGAAGTGTTGCGACGCAATCCGGCCTACCGCTTGGCGGTCCAAGCCCTTGCCGGGGCCACGTGCCCCGGCAAGGCCGCCTCCCAGGACTTTACCGCTACCTGGGGGCTTCACTTTCGCTGAAAATCCGGCGCTGGATTGCGCCTGCGTCCTGCCGATCTGGGCGGCGGGGTTGGATCCGTGCGTCCTGCGCGCCCGGGCGGTGCGGCCCGGCTCGCCGTCGCCGCCTTTGTGGCTCGAGATAGCGGGCCGGGATTGCCAATGTGTCGTGGGCGCGGACACGACGCACCTTGCCTTCGCCTGCGCCGGGGAAATCGCCCGGATCGATCTCGAGGGTACTGCCGCTCCTGCGGCGCGCATGCTGCTGCAATTCGAGGTATTGGCGGACGGTCGGCTGGTGAATCAGCTTGCCGCCGTTCACCGGCTATTTAACGGAGGCGGAGTCAGGCCAGATCCTCGCCGGCTTATGCGCCAGCATCTTTCCCTGCTCGCTCTTGACGCGAATACGGACGGCGCGAGCCTTCGGGAAACCGCCAATCTTGTGCTGGGGCCGGGCGACTGGCCCGGCGACGGCGAGCATCGCAAGTCGCAGGTGCGCCGGCTGATCGAGGCTGGCGGTCGTTTGCTGGCGGGTGGGGCGGCGAGCTTGTGGAGGCAGGCCTACTCTTGTTCGCCGGCACCCGTGTCCGGCAATTCGTCCATAAGAAGAGTGTAAGGCTTGACGCCCAGGGAGGCTGCAAGCCGGTCCAGCCTGTCGATGCTGACGCTGTACTTCTGGCGCTCCAACGCACTTACGTAGGTTCGATCAATGCCTGCGGCATCAGCGAGGGCCTCTTGAGACAACCCGCAGGAAGCCCGAAGCAATCTCAGATTTCGCGCCAAATGCGCTCGGCTCGACATGGGTCGGCATCGTCGCGATTGTAGAGCGATGATCCACGGAGTATACTCCACAGGCCCCTCAAAGGACTTGTTGGCCGTATGCCAAGCTCATCTAATTTATCGCCGGAAGCGCCGAACGATCCTGTCGCTGTCCCATACGATCAGATGCACTTGGCTCTGTACGCTGCGCTCCTTGATGCCGACGCTGCTGGACAGACGTGGATAGAGATGTCTGAAATTTTGATGGGCCTCAATCCGAACGACCCTGGCGCGAGAGCCTGCTGGGCTTCACACCTGAGACGGGCGCGCTGGATTGTCTCCGATGGTTTGGATGCCGCTATAATGACGTTTAGTCATCTGCACTGAAGAAAGTGCTTAGCGCACCGCGGCATAGCCGCGACCGCGCTCTAGGGTTCGCTGCACTCACCCCCGAGCCCCTGCGGGTCTCAGCCTTGCGGTAACGATCGCTTGCGCTCGAGGTTTAAGAGACAGACTTGCAACGATCAATGTGAACGATGGCATCGTGACGCTGATGGCTGACGTGACTTATCTCGTATTCTTGATTAAACAAATATGGATCACCCGCTGCTCGAACGAAATGGAGGTTGCCATGTCGAAGATTTCAGCGCGCTCGGCGCAGCCCTCTCGGCCAGACAGCCACGCGATCGCGGAATATGCCCGCTGGCTCTCGCACAAACTTTATGCTGAAGCCATATGCCGGGACCCGAGCCTTATCGTCCGGGCCAAGGCTGCGATTGAGGCTGCTGTGGACGGCGGAGGCACTCTGGGTCAGAAATTGTGGGAACTGCTCCTCAGAAAGCACCGCGACGACATTATCGAGGCGATGCTTCAAGATAGCGAGCTCGGCAGCTTACTGCGTTCGAATAGTCCATTTTCCACGCTGGTAGGCGTAACTGACAGGCAGGATAGGAGCCAAATATGGCGGCAAGCAAAGTCCGACCTCTTGGCCAAGACGACCTTGATCGCGCCATTCGCAGCGTAGCCACGCATTTCGAAACCGATACTGTTTATGTGATTGGGAGTCAGGCACTTCTCGTCAGTCAAACAGGGCTCGACAGTAGACTCCGCATGAGCGTCGAGATTGACTGTTATCCGGGGAATGCTCCCGAATGGGAGGCCCAGCATGTCGGGTTCGAAGCGTCAGAGGAAATCGCCGCCCTATTTGGAGAAGGCTCCTTCTTTCACCAAGGGCACAATTTCTTCATTGACGGTGTTGACGAGACCACGGCCATCCTGCCGCCCGACTGGCAGGATCGTGCTGTCACGCGGACTATCGACGATCATGCAGGCGGCACGGTCACCGCAGTCGCGCCAAGCCCTGTTGATGTCGTCGCCGCCAAGCTGGCTCGCGGCGCAGACCGCGATCTGATTTTCGCCGCCCGCTGTATTGGTTCAGGACTAGTCACGAACCGAGCCGTCAAGCAGTCCTTGGAGCAATCCCTCGACGGCGAGGCACTCGCACAGGCGCTCGCTCTAGTTGATCGCGCTTCGCGCGCAAAAAACAATCCAGCGTCTGCACCGGCTGGCTTCACCAATGCTCAGCTGCTTGCGTTTCTTGGCGATCTTGGCAAGGTAAAGGATGAAGGCGGCTAAGGCGCGGGGTAGCGTTGACGCTCCGCTCGTGGCCCAGTTTCCAGCCTGACAGCCTCAATCGCTCGGCCCGACGTTAAGCGTAAAGCAGTTCGTCTGCGTACAAGGATCTGGAGACGGATAACATCGGCGCACAAACCCGTATTTTGCACGGTGATCCGGTAGTCAACCCCGCTCACCCAAGGACGCGAGGAGATCGACGATCGGTTCGTGATTGGCGAGGTAAGCTTCGTTACGATCGGTGCGTGACTGCGGTGCCTGTCGCCGAAGTTGATCCGGGCTACCAAAACCTCTTCGTCGGTCAGTACACCCGAGATTTGCTGATGCGTTCCTCGGCAATTGAATCTTGATTCCGGCGAAAACCACTGTTGGCAAGTCATTTGCCAATGCAATCAGAAGCATTGCCACGGGTTATCCGGCAGGAGCCTCCAAACTGCAATTGCCGTTATGATCACGCCCAGCGACAGGACGCCGCCAACGACGAGCAGGGCGGCACGGTGCCACCTGATGCGGGCATGGAGATCGTCGAACACATCGGAGAATTGATCCGCGATCAAGGCGAAATCGTCGCTGAGGCGGTTGCTTTGCCTCTTCACCTCTGTCGCGATCACGTTAAGCGTCTTCCATTGGTTTAACCCCGCTATCCCCAGCATCACCGCGAAGACGATTGCTCCTGTAAGCACACCCAGATTCGTCCAAAATTCGAGCCCGCATGACGGTGGGACCTTCTTGAGCTGGGACACCACAACGATCGTCGCCACCGGGATACCGAGCAGCTGACCTTGAATATCGACGATGGTCTTGTGGATTTTGCCGACGAAATCCAGCCGTGCGGTTTCAACCTCGTTGCGAATCTTCGAATAGGAGAAGCTCGATGTGAAGAGCCGGTATCCCTTCTCTACCTCATTGGCGAGGCGGTCGAGATTGCGGATAAGGAAGCCAAACCGGTCCTTCTCGCGCAGCGAACGCACCATTTCGATAAGCGTGGTTTGAAGGATCGTCCGCTTTTCATCCAAATGCAATTCGTCCGCGAACAGCTTCGCCAGTCGATTAGCCTGTCCGACGACGTCACCGCGGAGATCCGCCGAACCGAATTGAATCGGCACGACGACCTTCTCTTTACCAATGAAGATGAGCTGGCGCATCGTTTCATCAACCAGCGAAGCGCTCTCCCGAAGGGTGGTGAGCACGTTCAGGACAGCACGGTACGCAAGCAGCTTCGGCGGGACAGGGCTGTCGCCGGACGCGTAATGTTCCTTCTTGATGTAGTATCGTTCGGGTTCGGCGAGCACGGCACCCGGCGCCTTGAAGAGATCGTCGAAGGTGGGCACCAACAAGCCCATCTTCGCCACGTTGGGCCGGCCGATCGTTACCGGCACATCTGACCCAACGACCAGCTCATCGCCATTCTCGACCGAAATCTGGGCGTCGTGGTAGTAGGCGTCGATCTCCATGATGGCGGTCAAAACTGCCACCATATGCTCACTCTTGATCGTCAGAACGTCGCCGGTCTCATCGTCGAACCGCGTAGCGCGGTATATCTCGATGAGATCGGCAAACGTAACGTCAGTCACTGATCATTCCTTCGGCGCGCATCTGATTGATCAGCTCGATCGGCACTTCCTTCAATGTAAGAGATTTGTTGTCTTTGTCGAACACGACGATGCTCTGGTCGATCGCCTCACGCGTGAATTCAACCGACCACATCTTCGTTTTGGCGGTCACTTTCACAAGGGCTTTCAGGGCGCTCGCATTCGGAACGTACCCCTCGTTGAGTTGGCGGTCGGTATGGGCCAGGAATTTCGACAGTCTGGTCGGGTCTTTCGGCATCAGCCTATTTGCCATGGCTTCGAAATCTACAGGCTCCTTCGCTTTATTCGCCTTGCCCAGATAATCGAGGGCATCCGACAGGAACGCCGTCGCCTCCGTGTCGACCATCGTCTCGGCAACCGTGAATTCCTTCAGCGCCTCCACGAGCTTCTGCGTATCCTTGCGCTCCAGAACGGCCGAATCGCAGCCAAGGAAGTCTCGAAAATAGTCGGATATCGAACCCTTGCCCTTCAGAAAGCTGAGGTAGCGATCCTGCTCGTCCGCCCAAGCGGTCAAATTGATGCGGCCGGCGAAGCGGAAGCCATCGAGATCGAGATGCTCGACGTCCTCCATTCCATGATTTTTGGTGAGGGCCGCGCTCAACTTATCGGTGACCACCGTGACGAGCAGGAAGTCTGAACCATCACGGCGGAAGTGAGCGAAAAACACGTGCCCGCCGACGGAAGCCGATTTCTTGCCCGCTTCCCTTGCCAGATTATCCATCATCCTGGCGGTAAGGTCGAGGAAGTCCTTATCCTTGGACTCGACATAGGTGCGGATCTGTCCCTCGGTCGGCGACCCGTCTGAGGCGGTAAACCGGCCGTGGGACTTGGATGTCCGGCTGTTATAGAGGTCATAGACCGTAGAGATGACGCGAAGCGTCGTGTCAGTTATATCAAGCAAATTCTCGGACAAAACGACGGAATAGCCAGCGTCGTTACGATTCAGGTCATGAATCGCAAGCGCGATAATCTCGGTCACCAATAATCCCCCCGACGTCCTAGAGACCTGACGGACGTGATCAATCCCTTAGGGCGCCCGACTTTGCCGCGAAACTTTGGAACATGAGCCGATGATAAGCAAGGCACCGCGCAGCGTCGGCGCATATATTACTCCCTGATCTTCGAGAGGGTCAGCCATTGGGAGCGTGCTAAATCGGCGAGCCTCGGAAATTTGTCCTCCATCAAAGCGTTGACCGACCCGCTTACAGCATGAGTCTGCCAAGACCGTAGGCTCAGCCGGCGGTCATCCGTCTTTGTCGGGGGCGCTGATGAGCGCGCAGGGATCGACGTGGAGCGCGTCGGCGATTTTGCCCAGGACGGTGACGCTGGCGGATACGCGGGCTCGCTCGATCGAGCCGATGTAGCGCGAACTGAGGCCGGTCAGGCCCGCTATATCTTCCTGGGTCAGGTCACGCTTGTGGCGAAGCCGACGCAGGTTGGTCGCCAGGGCATGCTTCAAATCCATGCGCCAGCGATCCGATAGCCGGAACGAAAGTTCTAGGAACGATAATTCCTAAACGCTATGCCTGGCCTTGCCGAACGCGAGATGATGATGACGAACCTCATGGCTGTTCCGTCCGAAGATGATGAGGTCTGCCAATACGACCTTCGCAATCTCGCGCTATATGCGTCCCTGATGGACGCGGCAGATGCAGGCCTCTCATGGCAGGTGTGCGCGCACGGGATCATGGGTCTCGACGATCAAGACCTGACGTCGCTTGATCTCTTCGAACGGCATTTGCGCCGTGCTCGCTGGATCGTCGGCAAGGGTCTTCAGCCCGCACTGATCGCCTTCACGAAGGGAATATAGCAGAGGGAAGCGCGACGCATCGCGGCATGGCCGCGACCGCGCTCTAGGGCTCGGTTCCCTCACCCCCGAGCCCCTTGCGGGTCTCGGCCTTCGGTGACGATCACTTGCGCAGGATGATGGTCGCCGCGCGGTTCGCACGGCGGCGTTTCCTGTTTGCCTCTCCCAGCGTGGCGGGAGTGGCCGGCGCTCCCGGCTAGGCCCGTCGCGGCCAAGGACAACCCCGCTCGCTGCGCTCCTGCGGGGTGCTCCACATCCGTTCCGCCCTTGCGGTGTCCTTGCCCGCTGGAGCCGGGCCTCTTGGTCGCATTTCGCCGCCCACCCCCGCCTTTGCGGGGAGGCTTTGTGCCTTTTTAGGGTGGCGGAAAGGACAGGCCATGCCGAAATCTTCAAGCCGCAGTGCTACCTGTGAGGTCGGAAAGGACAGGAACGGCGAACGCGCGAGCCTTTATGACGAGGTGACCGCGCGGATCGTTTCGGAACTCGAGGCGGGGCGCTTCCCGTGGGTCCAGCCCTGGGGACACGTCGAGGGGCTGGGCTGCAACGCCGCGCCCGGCTTGCCGCGCAATGCGGTGACGGCCCGGCCCTATTCGGGCGTCAACATCCTGATCCTGTGGTGCGCCGTCATCGAAAGCGGCTGGTCATCGCAAGGCTGGCTGACCTTCCGACAAGCCCGCGAGGCTGGGGGATGCGTGCGCAAGGGTGCGCGAGGCGTGACCGTGGTCTATGCCGACCGCTTCACCCCCAAGGGCGAGGCCGAGCGGGCGACGCGCAATGGCGACGAGCCTCGCGCCATTCCCTTCCTCAAGCGCTTTACCGTCTTCAATGTCGCCCAGTGCGATGGGCTGCCCGCAGACCTTGGCGGCGATCCGGTGCCATTGGCCGAGAGCGAGATCGTGCCCGTTGCCCGGGAAGTGATCGCGGCTTCGGGGGTCGAGTTTCGGGTGGGCGGGGACAAGGCCTTCTATGCGCCCGGTGCCGACTTCGTCGCAGTGCCGCCGCAGGCCGCCTTCTTCGATCCGGTGAACTGGCACAGGACGGCATTTCACGAACTTTGCCACGCGACTGGCCACGCCAGGCGGCTGAACCGGGACATGACCAATCCTTTCGGCAGCAAGGACTATGCCCGCGAGGAACTTGTCGCGGAAATGGGCTCGGCCTTCCTGTGCGCGGCACTCGGCATCGTCCCGACCGTTCGTCACGCGGATTACGTCGGCGCGTGGCTCGATGTCCTGCGCGAGGACAGTCGTGCCATCTTCCGCACCGCCAGCGCGGCCTCCAAGGCCGCCGACTGGCTGCTTTCCCGCCATCGCGAAGCTGAAAGCGCCCGCGCCGATGAAAGTATCGCAGCATGATCCTGCTTCCCGACGACCTGCGCGAGGCGCTGCGCGCGAATGCCATTCGCCACGGCATCGCCATGCGCGGGGGCCTTGCCGAGCCGGACTTCCTGCCCGTCCTCAAGCTGTTCAACCCACTGGGCGCTGCGACATGGCTGGCGACGGAACTCGCCGAGGATGGCGACACGCTGTTCGGCCTTGCCGATCTTGGCTTTGGTTGCCCGGAATTGGGCACATTCAGCCTCTCGGAAATCGCTGCCATCCGCCTGCCCTATGGCATGGCCATCGAGCGCGATCTCGCCTTCGAGACGGTTCATCCGCTCTCCGTCTGGGCCACTTGGTCGCGTCGTTCCGGCTCGATCCTTTGGGCGCACACGATGCTCCGCCGACACGGTCCGGCTTTGCCCGACGGGCCCGCAGACCCCGACATTCTTCCGTCCTGACGGCGGATGACGCGAGGCGGCGCGTCATGCCGCCATCCTAAGTGCCGGTCACGTCACGGACATCGCAAGAAGTGCGACCGGCACCTTTTGACGAAAGGCAAATGACTCATGAAACTCGACCATATCCCGCTCCACCTGCTCTATGTCGACAAGACCAACATGCGCTTTGGCCGCAAGGTGCCGGACGTCTCCGACATCCTGCCGACTATCCGCGCGCGCGGCGTCATCCAGACGCTGCTGGTCCGTCCGCCCGATGCGGAAGGCCGTTTCGGCATCGTCGCGGGAAGCCGCCGCTTCCATGCCAGCCGCATCGTCGCCGACGAACGGCGGGAGGCCGGCGACATCGATCCCGAGGCGCTGCTCTTGCCCTGCGCGATCATGGAGGATGGCGACGATGCCGCCGCCATCGAAGCCTCGATGATCGAGAACATGGCCCGGCTCGACGCCGAGGAAGTGCGCCAATGGGAGAGCTTCACCCGGCTGGTGCGGGAAGGGCGAGGGGTCGAGGAGATCGCCATGACCTTCGGCCTGCCCGAACTTTCCATCCGGCGCGTCCTCGCGCTCGGCAACCTTCTGCCGCGCATCCGCGAACTGTATCGCGCCGAGCGGATCGACCGCATTACCGTCCGGCACCTGACACTGGCCAGCAAGAGCCAGCAAAAGGCATGGCTGGCCCTGTTCGACGACGCCGACGCCTATGTCCCCACCGGCCACCAGCTGAAGGCATGGCTCTTTGGCGGCCAGTCTATCCCGGCCCGCTTCGCCCTCTTCGACATCGATGGTTTCGGGGGCGCGACCATCGCCGACCTGTTCGGCGAAGACCGCTATTTCGCTGATCCCGACGCCTTCTGGACGGCGCAGAACGCAGCGATCGAGACGGCGCGTGCCGCCTATCTCCAACAAGGCTGGAGCGATGTCGTCGTGGTCCCGCCTGCCGAGCACTTCCAGTCATGGGAATTCGAAAAGGCCGCGAAGCGCAAGGGCGGGCGCGTCTATATCGATGTGCGTGGCACGGGCGAAGTCACGTTTCACGAAGGCTATGTCACGCGTGCCGAGGCGCGCCGCATCGAGCGCGGCGAAGCCGCCTGCGCGCCCAAGGCGCAGCGGCCCGAACTGACGTCCACGCTCCAGACCTATGTGGACCTGCACCGCCATGCCGCTGTGCGCGCCGCGCTCATCGGCCATCCCGCGCTCGCCCTGCGTCTCATGGCCGCGCACGCCATCGTCGGCTCGCCTCTATGGACCGTACGCCTCGAACCGCAGGCGACCCGCAACGACGAGGTGCGCGAAAGCGTCGAAACATGCCGGGGCGAGGCGGTCTTCGACGCGGAACGCCGCTTGGTCCTCGATACTATCGGCTTCGCCGCTGAAGAGCCGACCGTCACCGGCGGAAGCGGCGACGACCATGGCGTGGAAGGGCTGTTCCTGCGTCTTGTCGCGCTGCCTGACGAGGCGGTGATGCGCGTCGTTGCGGTCCTCATGGGCGAGACATTGGCGGCTGGCTCGGCTGCGGTCGAGGCGGTCGGCGAGGAGATCGGGATTGCCATGGCCGATTGGTGGCAGGCCGATGAAGTGCTCTTCGCATTGCTACGCGACCGCGAAGTGCTCGGCCGGATGACGGCGGAAGTGGCGGGCGAAACGGTCGCGCATGCCAATGCGGGGGAGAAGAGCAAGACATTGAAGCGGATCATAGCCGACCATCTCGAGGGCGCCGAAGGCAGGGACAAGGTCGAGCGCTGGGTGCCCCGCTGGATGCAATTTCCGCCTTCCGCCTACACCGAAAGGGGCGGCGTCGGCACCGTGGCCGCCCATGGCAAGGTCATGGCTGCGCGGCAGACGGCCAGTGGCAGAGGCACTGCGGAACTGGAGAAAGAAGAGGATCGGCTGATGCCGCAGGCGGCGTGAATTAGCGTGGGCGGGAGCGATCCCGCCCGCCTTTGGCATGCTGGGAGAATTGCGCCGCGCGGCCTCGCCCTATGGGCTCGGCCGCGCGGTTTTATCGTGCCTGGATGGGTGCTGGAACAGACAAGCAGGGCCCATTATGATAGGCAAACTGCTCACGGAACTTGGGTGGGGAAATGCGGGAGCGTCGATGAAGCGCACGGACACGACCGAAATCAGGATGCGGATCGTCATCGATCAGCCCGTGGCGCACGTACTCCACAGCCTGCAATCCAGGGACGGCGGCCCGCTTGATCCGCAAAGGTCCGGCGATGGCGAGCCGCTCGCCTTCGACTTCCACGTGCGCGTCGGGCCCGGTCCCAAATTCTTCGGCGACCAGGTTCGGTCCGAGGGACACTTGCGCCGCTTCGTCTATGTCCGCGTGGGTCAGGCGGCGGGTGATCATGCCTCACCCTGGTCCCGCCGGATGAAGGTCGACATCCATGATATCGACCCGGCCCTGCTGGCTCGCGCAGAGCGGGGCGGAATCATCGTCACCACCATTTGCGGCACCGCCAGGGATGGCAGCCCCGCCTGCGCCACGGTCCCCGCGCTGCGCCGGGAGCTTGTCGAGCGCTAGGGCGTGGAAAGGCTGCCAGCACGCGGAGCGATGGAGAGACTTCCTCCGATGGATTCATCCTGCATGTGGCTCGGACCCTGATCATGCCAGCAAAAGTCTCCACTTTCCTATGACCCGTGCCGCCCCTGGCCTCTCTTGAAGGCTGGTCTGGCGGCGTGCGCGCCTTGTCCGTGCAACGGCTTCGCGCCTGTTTCTTCCCCGCCTTGACGGGCTCCTCGCGCAACCAAGAAACAGGCGCTTCGCCGTCCTTCGCTGGCGCTGCGGCCGTCCCGGTGCACGGCGGCGCGACGCCGCCCGATCGACCGCCATCGAGGCCGCATCGGGCGGCACTCGGGCAAAGAAGGAGACTTATCATGGCACAGATCGGCAGCTTCACCCGCAACGAGGACGGCATCTACAACGGGGAAATCCGCACCCTCACGCTTCGCGTCAAGGCCACCATCCGGCCGGTCGGGCGCGAGCACGACAAGGCCCCGGACCATCGCGTCAGTGCCGGCGGCGTCGAGTTCGGGGCTGGCTGGACCAAGGCCGCCCGCGAGACCGGCGCCGAATACCTCAGCCTCAAGCTCGACGACCCCTCGCTTCCCGCGCCGATTTACGCGACGATGACCCAGGGCGACAATGGTGAGCACAAGCTGATCTGGTCCCGCTGAAGTCCACGCCCCCCGCGCCGAACCCGGCGCGGGGGGCGTTCACGCTGTGTCGAAAACGCCGTTGCCGGTTCCGACACTCCCGGGCCGGTATCCCGCCCGCCATCCTCGATATCGCGACCCCATAGTTTCGGGTCGCTCTAGCGGAAGGATGGCTCATCATGGACGACGACGACCAGATCGCCCGGGCGACCCGCGCCAAGCGCGGCTCGCCCTTCCTGAATACCGAGCAGGCGGCGGCCTATCTCAAGATTTCCGGGCTGCTGCTGCGGCGCATGCGACGCCTCGGCACGGGGCCGGTGTTCCGCCGCCATTCCCGCTACGTCCAATATCATATCGACGATCTCGATGCCTGGTCGCGTGACCATAGCGCGCGGGGACTCTCCAAGTGACCGGCCGTCGCAATGGGCTGCAGGATGCACCGCTGTTCGCCTGGGGCGAGGCGCTTCGGCTGCGCAAGGCTCAGCAGCGCCGCCGCCGCTGGCGCTTCTTCCTCGTCGGCCTGGGCGCGGGTCTGGTGCTCGGCTCGGCCATGCTTGTACCATCGCCGCGCCTCGTCTGGAACGCCAGCGCCAGTGCCCCGGTCGGGCTCTACTGGATCAATCCGCATGCGACCGTGGCTCCCGGCGACATGGTGGTGGCACGCTTGCCCGAACCTGTCCGGGCGCTCGCAGCCGCCCGGCGTTATCTCCCTGCCAATGTTCCGCTCGTTAAGCGCGTTGTAGCCCAAGCGGGCGATGAAATCTGTGCGCTTGGCGACAAGGTCTTCGTCAATGGCCGGCCGGCGGCGAGGCGACGGCTGGCCGATGGCGTAGGGCGAGCCATGCCCACGTGGCACGGCTGTCGCATGCTGCGGGGGCGGCAACTGTTGCTGCTAATGGACAGTCCGGACTCGTTCGACGGCCGCTATTTCGGAGTGACCGAAGGCACCGATCTCATCGGGAAGGCACGGTTGCTGTGGCGCCGCTGAGATGGGCCGTGGCCCTCCTGGCGTTCGCCGCGCCGGTCCCGGCAGCGAGCCAGCCATCGGCACAGCAAGCTGGATCAACGGTTGCGACATGGCGGCCGTACATCCGTGAAGCGTCGCTGCGTTTCGGCATCCCGGCGGCCTGGATCGAGCGCGTCATGCAAGCCGAAAGCCGGGGCCGCACTTCCCAGGGCGGAAGGCCGATCCGGTCGTCGGCGGGCGCGATCGGGCTCATGCAGGTCATGCCTGCGACCTGGTCGGACATGCGCGCCAGACTTGGCCTTGGCGCCGATCCGGATGACCCGCGCGATAACATCCTCGCGGGCACATTCTACCTTCGCCTGATGTACGATCGCTTCGGCTATCCTGGTCTTTTCGCGGCCTACAATGCCGGACCGGGGCGCTATGCCGACTATCTTGCCGGTCGCACAAGACTGCCGCGCGAGACCATCGGCTATCTCGCCAGTGTCGCGCCGGAAGCAAAAGGGAGTGATCAGGCCTCGGCAGCAGCGCGGCCAGTGGAGAGGCTTTTTGCTGTACGAAGAGTACTAGCATCGCCGCTCGTCGATAGCCCTGATGCGTCGGCCCAGGGGTCACTCTTTGTTGCGCTGTCGCAGGGGCGATGACGTGAGGTCGTGTGCCAACGAGAGGAAGGAAGCTCGTCTCGATAGACCCAGTATGACGGCTGGCGGAGCGGCTATCAAGGCTCGCGGGTGCCCCCCAATTTTCTTCGAAAATCGGTGCCCCCCACGTCCGCTTCGCGGCGCTGCGCTTCGCTCCGCGGCCCTGACAGCCGCTCCGCCAGCCGTCCTTCGAACGCCGTTCTCGATGATGGGAACGCGAAGCGTGGAGGTTTTAATGGGCATGTATCAAAGCATCGGAACGGCGTCGGCGAATGCCGTTGATCGCCTGATGGCAGCGCTGGTTTCTGGCCTTGAACTGGAATTCGGTCGGGGTGCTGGCGAAGCCTTGGCGCACCGGTTTCTGGAGGCTGAGGAAGCGGACTTTTGCTGGGATGCTCGGATCGAGGAGCGCTGGATCGGCGCCTACGAACGCACCGATGGCGAGGAATTCGAACTCGACCGGATCGCGATTTGCGGGCGGCTCGACGGGAAATGGTTCTGTGCCACCATGATCGTGGATGGCGATGGCCAGGCCCACGGGATGGTGGGATGCCGCCAGTTCACGTCACGGGTCAGGGCAAGGGACGCGATGCTCCATGCGCACTGATCGCAGCGCAATTCGCGGGGAGAGGCGGCGTCAGAAGGCGCTCGTCTCTCCCCTTTTTTTGAGCCTTGGGGGTGAGTGGGAGAGAAGGGAGGGGAAACAAGATAAAGGCAGTGTCTCGCGACACTTTCCAAGCCTTTGTCTGCACATCCTTTTTTCACGAGACAGGCAATCGCTGTCACGAGACTGTCAGGGCGCAAATGGCGGAAACCAGCCATTATTTTGCCGAAATCGCGAGACTGAGGCACTTTGTTATGTCTGACGACGATTTTACCCCCAGGCTCGGCCGCCAGCGCGGCAAGGACGGCAAGAAGGTCGTCAAATATGGCGGCCGCATCCGCGCCGCTGCACGCCTTGCCGGCACGAAGACCGGAGTCCGCTCGAGACGGTTCGACGGCAGTCGGATCGGGCGCGGCGCCAGTGTGGGGCGATTGCTGTCGAGCCGCGACCGGCTTGCGGGCTTTCGTGGGCGCCGCGCTGTTGTGAAGGCCAGCCTGATCCGGCTGCAGGGCAAGGGCGGCCAGGCCGCCCGTGCGCACATGCGCTACGTCCAGCGCGATGGGGTGACCCGAGAGGGCTCGCCGGGCGAACTTTACGGCCCGGAAACCGACCGTGCGGATGGCGGTGATTTCCTCAAGCGCACGGCCGGCGATCGCCATCAGTTTCGCTTCATCGTCTCCGCCGAGGACGGCGCCGAGTATCCCGACTTCAAACCCTATGTCCGGCGGCTGATGACCCAGGTCGAGCAGGACCTCGGCACGAAGCTGGACTGGGTCGCGGTCGACCACTTCAACACCGAGCGTCCGCATACCCACATCGTGCTGCGCGGGGTCGATGACCAGGGCGACAATCTGGTCATTGCGCGGGAGTATATTTCGCATGGGCTTCGCGAGCGCGCCTCAGAGCTTGTGAAGCTCGACCTCGGTCCTCGTACCGATCATGAGATCGAGGCGCGCCTGCGCCATGATGTCGACCAGGAACGGCTGACCGCGATCGACCGCCGGTTGGTCCGCCGCATGGACGTCGACCGAACGGTGTCACCGGCGAACAACGATCCCTTCCAGCAATCTGTCGCGGCGGGCCGTCTGCACAAGCTCAAGGCGATGGGCCTGGCCGACGATGTCGGTGGCGGACGCTACAGGCTCGCCGAGGGGCTGGAGGAAACACTCCGGCGGATGGGGGAGCGCCGCGACATCATCCGCCTCATGCAGCGTGAGTTGACCGCCCGCAGGCTCCATCGCGCCGGTGTCGAGCAGGTCGTGTCAAATGACCTTCGACAACCGATCGTCGGACGGGTGATCCAGCGAGGCTTTTCCGACGAGCATCGCGACCGCCATTATATGATGGTCGATGGCATCGATGGCCGGGTCCATTATCTCGATATCGGCCGCGCCGACGCGGTCCCGTCCGTGCCGGAAAATGCGACGGTGCGGATCGAACCGAGCAGACTTGATGTGACGCAGGCCGACCGCACGGTCGATGCGGTCGCAAGGGCCAATGGCGGCCGCTATTCCATCGACGCCCATCTGGCGCATGACCCGCAGTCCAGCGAAGCCTATGCGGCAAGCCATGTCCGGCGGCTGGAAGCCATGCGGCGGGCGGGCACGGGGCCTGAACGATTAGAGGATGGGAGCTGGACCATTCCCGAGGATCATCTTGCTCGTGCCAGGACATATGCCGCGCGGCAACGGCGCGACCGGCCCGTGGCGGTATCGATCATGTCGCGCACGCCCGTCGCCGCGCTGGTAGCGAAGGAGGCGCCGACATGGCTCGACCGGGAACTGGACGGAGGCGGGGGAAGCGCTGTGCGCGATGCCGGTTTCGGGCGTGAGGTCCGGACTGCTTTGGCGGCGCGCCGGCAATGGCTGGTGGAGCAGCAGCTGGCGGACCCGGACGGCGCCACGCTTCGCCTTCGGGAAGGAGCGATGGACAGGCTGCGCCAGCGTGAACTTGTGCAGGCTGGCGACCGGCTTGCGCAGGAGGTCGACAAGGCGTTCGCGCCCGCCAGCATGGGCGAGCGGATCGAGGGCGTGATAGCCCGCCGCGTCGATCTTGAAGGCGGCAGCTATGCACTGGTCGAGCGGTCACGGGATTTTACCCTTGTGCCCTGGCGCGATGTGCTCGAGCGCAACATGGGCAAAGCAGCATCCGGCATCATGCGGGCGGACGGGATCAGCTGGCAGTTCGGGCGCGGACGATCGGGGCCGGTAATCTCATGATACCGGGCATTCCCCGGGAAATCCTTCCAGACCGGAATGATACGTCTGGCGGAAAGTGCGAATAGTTCTATGGGGTCGTCGCAGCCGGGCTTCCCGAAGAGCGCACAAGCTGATAGTTGGGAAATGAACATATAAGGAACATTTGTTCCGGCCGGCACCTTGCAATCTGGGTCGAATGGCGACACTATGTCGCAAATCGTCCCAGAGGTATCATGCAGAACGAATTCGCAACGCTCCGTGCGCAGGCAGGCATTTCCATCGAGGAGCTGGCGAACCGTCTGGGCTATAGTCCCCGTCAGCTTTATCGGTGGGAGCGAGGCGACGGCACCCCCCGGCGCGCCGCGTTGAAGATGCTGCAAAATATAGCCGGCGGATCGGCAACCGGGTTCGGCGAAAGTCGCTTCAACTTCATCGATCTTTTTGCGGGCATTGGAGGCATCCGGAAGGGATTTGATGCCATTGGCGGGCACTGCGTGTTCACATCGGAATGGAATAAATATTCCCAGCAGACCTATGCGGCCAATTTCCGCGACAATCACACGCTGCATGGCGATATCACCACGATCAAAACCCATGAGATTCCCGACCATGATGTGCTGCTGGCCGGCTTCCCCTGTCAGCCCTTCTCGATCGCCGGTGTCTCGAAGAAGAATTCGCTCGGTCGCAAGCACGGCTTTCTGGATGAGACGCAGGGCACATTGTTCTTCGATGTCGCCCGCGTTCTGAGGGATAAGCGGCCCGCCGCTTTCATGCTGGAGAATGTGAAAAACCTGACCAGCCATGACAAAGGCCGGACCTTCCAGGTGATCCTCAAAACGCTGACCGAGGAACTGGGCTACAAGGTCTGGCATAAGGTGATCGACGCGAAGCATTTCGTGCCCCAGCACCGGGAGCGCATTGTCATCGTCGGCTTCCGTGACGACGTGCCGTTTAGCTGGGACGATCTGGACCTGCCAGAGAAGGGTTCAGTGAAGCTCAAGGACATTCTGCATCCCGGTGACGGGACCGAGAAAGCGGAAGGCGCCTACACTCTCGGGCCGGACGCCATCGTAAACGGGAAATACACGCTCACCGACAAGCTCTGGCAATATCTTCAGGGCTATGCCGACAAACATAAGGCGGCAGGCAATGGCTTCGGCTTTGGCCTCGTGACACCGGACGATGTCGCTCGCACCCTCTCGGCCCGCTATTATAAGGACGGATCGGAGATCCTGATCAGTCAGGGCAAGAAGAAGAATCCGCGCCGCCTGACGCCGCGCGAATGCGCTCGCCTGATGGGTTACGGAGACGACTTCCGTATCCCGGTATCCGATACGCAGGCCTATAAGCAGTTCGGTAATTCGGTCGCTGTTCCGGTCTTCCATGAAGTTGCCCGGATCATGCAGCCCCATATCCAGACGCTGGTCGAGGCAGGGCAGCGGCGCGAAGCTGCCTGACACTTGGCGGACGTTCACGACCCGGCGACCCGCAGTCGCAATATGGCTGCTATCAAAGGCAGCCATACAAAGCCTGAAATGCAGGTCCGCGCTGCCCTGCATGCGGCGGGCCTGCGCTACCGCCTTCACGTCAGGGACTTGCCGGGCAAACCGGATCTCGTTTTTCCACGTTGGCGGGCCGTTGTTTTCGTGAACGGCTGCTTCTGGCACCACCATGATTGCCACCTGTTCAGATGGCCGTCCACGCGGGAGGATTTCTGGCGCACGAAGATCGGGCGCAATGTGGAGAATGATGAGCGCGCAACCCGGGCGCTGCTCGATGCATGCTGGCGTGTCGGCACGGTCTGGGAATGTGCGCTGAAGGGGCGGACCAGACCCGACTTTCCCGAGGCTATGCAGCGCCTTATCGCGTGGATAAGGTCGGATGAGAAAGTCATCACTGTCAGGGGCGGGTAAGTGGTCGCATCACTGGGGCAATTGCTGGATCTGATGCGCCATCACGGTGCCTATCGCATCTATGCAAAGCGGCTGTCGCCCAACGATAATTCGAAGAATCAGGTCTATCTCGGTGACGGCTTTGCGGCGCTGAACGTCATCCCTCATGGCGAGGTTTACACCGACGCCGCCGAAAAGGCTGGCAGCGTTCGTGACCGTGCCAAGGCCGATGTCGAATTTTACTGGGTCAATGAGGAGGGCAGGCACCGTGCGCCCGACGCCAACCTGATCCTCTATCCCAAATATCCCGAAGTGCGGATGTCCGGCTTTTTGAAGGGCTGTAAGGCAGCTCCTTCAAAGCTCCTCACGGTCCGTGACGAGGGGCGGGCCATGTTCTTTGGCATGACCCGGGAGGGCATCGTGCTGGGGTACGTGACCGACGCCGATAACCCGATCACGAAAGAGCTGGTGGCAGCCGCCTGGCCGATGCTGGGCGTCTTCATCGAGCTGCCGCTCAGTCTGGACCAGCCTGCCGATCCGAAGACGATCCTGCTCGACGAATTACGTCGCATTTATCAGCTGAACTGGATCATGTCCCAGAAGCTGGCGAAGGACGGCACGAAGATGCCCTATGCCGCCCGCAACGGGGGTGGCTATACCCTTGAAGCTGAGCTTGGCATTACGCCTAACGGCTATGCGGAGCCCGATTTCATGGGCTGGGAGGTGAAGCAATATGGCGTGAATAATTTCACGGCGTTCAGACCAAAATCGCCGGTCACGCTCATGACGCCGGAGCCGACCGGCGGCATCTACAAGACCGAGGGAGTAGCAGAATTTCTGAAGCGGTTCGGTTATGCGGATCAGAGCGGCAAGGAAGATCGCTTCAATTTTGGTGGCCGTTACGATTGCACCCGTGATCACCACCATCTGACCGGCTTGCGAATGACCCTTACAGGATATGATGCAGCCAGTGGCAAGATAGCTGACATTGGCGGCGGCTTGGCACTGATCGATGCGGCCGACAAGGTTGCCGCCTCCTGGTCGTTCAAGGGCCTGATGGCGCACTGGAACCGGAAGCATGCGCAGGCGGCCTATGTTCCTTCCCTGTCCCGCACTCCGCCGCCAGAATATAGTTATGGCGCGCAGGTGCTCCTTTGCGAACAGACCGATTTCCTGCGGTTTATCAGAGCCTTCGCAGAGGGGACAGTATATTACGATCCTGCTGTTAAAATCGAAAAGGCTTCGTCAGCAAAGCCGGACATAAAGCGGCGGAGCCAGTTTCGAGTTGCCCATTCTGATCTGACGCAACTTTATGAAGGGCACGAAATGGTTTCTCTGTCCTGAAGTGTGATCATAATCAGGGTTTGCCGGCTTCCGTCGTAATTGCGCCAAGGCCGGCAGCACCTCACTACCGGATGATTGTTGCTGAGCTTGTCATATATCGCGCTGAGGCCAACGGCTGCCATTACATCGTTGCCCCGCTAGCAGGTTAATCGGCAGGAGCGGGTCCTGCCGCGTCGCTGCCGGACATTGGCGGCGACCTCAGCCAGTCAAGAATCCGCTCCTGGCCAACGAGAACCAGATGCGTTCTCGCACGCGACACGGCAACATAGGCAAGCTCGACCTCGTCCGCTATTTCCCTGGACGCCGCGACGATCACCACCGGACGCTCCAGCCCCTTGAAGCGCAGAATTGTATCAACAACAGAAACGTAGGTGCCGCTCCGGTCGAGCGCCTGCCGGATTGACGCCGCAAGCGCCGTAGTCGGAGCAAGGATAGCGATGTCACCGGAGCTCACATTCTCATGAAGAACCAGCTTCCGCGCCTCACCCGCCGCGATCGCGGCGATCTCCTGCTCGCCGCACGGCAGCACTGTGATGTCTGTGCCTTCGGGTCCGTCGGCAAAGATGTTCATTCCGCGATAGTGCCCGGACGCAATCAGGTGAATTTTCCGTGTGTTACGCAGATTGTGCTCAAAGCCTACGTTGAGCAGGTTGAATGAGGCGAGCTGGGAGCTCACGCTGCCATAGATGCTCTGGTTGGTGTCGTAGAAGGCGTGGAGGAAGCTCTTTTCAGAGGCGAGCAGCCCGTCGATGGCAACCCACCAGTGCGATGGAAAATCCTGCGCCTCATCGACCACTATCGCGTCAAACCGCAGATCTGTACGAAGCTCGGCAGCCCGCATGAGTGCGTCGATCCACGCGTCAGAAACGACATCGTCATCCAGCCGGTCAGGCGCGGGCAGCTCGGCCGCCGCGACCATCTGCCGGCAAAGCGCGGCGAAGGACAGAACTTCGACGCCGGTGCCGGGTGCCCGCGTCGAGAGGGCGTCTGCGAGCGGCTCCCCGAGGCAAAGCAACAACGTCCTGTTGCCTGAGCCGGCGAGGCGGGCCGCGTCCTCGAACGCCACGATCGTCTTGCCTGTACCGGCCCCGCCGCCAACAGCGATACGCGGCAACGCCGAGATCATTCCCAGAACCCGGAACTGGCCGGGGGTGAGCGCCGCGATAGCCTGTTCGTCATCGTCGATCAGCGTCGCAAGCGGAACCTTGAGCTGGAACGGCGCGGCGAGCAGCTTTTCAAGAACCTTGATCCCGTCGCCGCCAACACTCTCCTCATCGCCGCCGGACAGCCGCTCACCGACCCAGTCAGCTATGCTGGCCAGGCCCGGGCGGCAGCAGAATATCTCCCGCGGCTTGTCCATGCCAAGATTGACCGGAATCTGTCCGAGGTCGGGAAAGATCACGCCGTGCCGGAAACGCACAAAGCGGCGGCTGTTCCATCCGCCCATGGCCTGCATCCTGCGTAGCAGTTCATGCTTGGCGCTGCGCGCCTGCTCTACCGGATTCTTGATGGCATGGCGGATGTTGTCCCGGTCACGGCTCCACCACTTGTCGTCGGCCGGATCATAGCTGATCCCGCCGCCTTTTACCTCGATCGCAAGCACGCCGTGCGCAGGGTGCGCGACAACGAAATCGCACTCGCCATCACGCTCGCCACCACTGCTGGTCAGGCCGAGCCAGGGACGGCTGTAAAACACCACCCAGCCGGCGCCGAGCTGGGCCTGCAGGGCTTTCCATACCCGTACCTCGGCATCGCGGTATCGACTGCCCGTCACTTCGCCCGGCAACCTGGCCGGCCACATCGTTGCGCCGCTCAAATGTAATCTCCCTGAAGCATCATATGGAAGAAACCGGTCTCCGGTGTGTCAGGCTTGCCCACAAGCAGCGCGCGATCGAGCAAGCGGTTGAATTCCTCGCAAGCCGTCTCGGGTGCGAGCAGGCAGGCATGACAGGCTGCAAGCGACAGGCCGTCATCCGGCGCAAGCAGGTTCTCTATGCAAAGGGGATCCGAGGAGCACCATGCCTGCGCGCGGATGGCCGACACGACCGTTCGGGCCATGCGGATGGGATCGCCCTGGCGTTGCAGCCCGCCAAGCGTCCCGTCGTCATCACTTGTCGCAGTGTAGATGAGCAGGCCGGCCATTGGCTGATCGCCCGTGGAAGCGTAAAGCCTTTCGCGCAACGCTGTCGTGGCATATCCGCAGTCCAGCGTCAGTTGCCGCATCAGTGCGTGGGCGAAGCCGTGCAGAAGCAGGAAACGCGCGGACACCGGGCGCGGCGGTGGAGCGTCAGGTCCATACCGGTCGAGATGGGCCGCGACGGAGGCGTCGTGGATGCGCGCTGTCCTTTCTGCGACGTCCTGTCGCTCCTCCCACGCAGAGAGGGCGTGCTCGTCGAGCGTGAGAAAGATCCCCTCGCCACGAACCTCGATAGCCGGGAGCCAGTCGAGACGCGTCTTTGAAAGCGGCGCGACGGCACCGGCATCCGGATCACCGGGCGGCTGGATCCGGGTGAAGCCTTTCATCGCCCGAACTTCGCGCAGCCGCACTGCCCTGACGAGCCTGCCGATCCAGGGAGCAAGATCGCCAGGCACTACGCAGGGCCGGATCTCGAACTCATGATCCAGCCCCTCGGCTCTCGTCCCGCCCGTCAGCTGGCGATATTCCTCGAGCCGCAGGTCCGAGGTCTCTATTGCTTCATGGCCGGCAATACGCAGGTCCACCTCGGTTGCGAGCTGTTCAGCCGTAAGCCCCAGATCCGAAAGTGTCTGGGCAAGATCCCCCCGCGCAAGGATCCGGATGAATGCGCTTCGATCCTCTGGATGAGTGTTGCGGATGTTGTCCCAGTGAACGCCGAGTGCTTCCTGCAAGCGGTCCGACCACGGCGGTATGCTGAGTGCTGACTCGATCACCGGAAAGTGCAGGTTGGAGGCACCGCGCTGCATGGCGCGTGACTCGCCACCACAATTCTCTGTCCCGTCGGCCAGCCACGGCCGGCGCCCCCGGCAAGGGGGGAAATGTGACTTGCCACCGGCGCGCGGTTTGCCGAATATGCCGTCCATTGACCGCTTCTTGCTGCATTCGGGGCAGCTCAGGACGAGGCCGGCGAGTCCTGCGCTCTCGGCGGTCAGCTTGAGAAAGCCTCGCCTGCGCGCGCAGTCGGGGGCATGCTGCACCCAGACATGCCAAGGGAACTCGTCGATGTGTCCCCGTTCGCACGCGGTGATGAAACGGACGGGAATCACATACATCCTGCGCCGGCCCGGGGCCTTCTGCGTACACGAGGCACACCACCGCCCCGCGCGGCCCGGCTCGTCGTCCCAGCGCCCTTCAGGTGCGATGAGATTGCATCCCGGACACTGCAGCCATTCCGGGAAACGGACAGCGACGAGCGACCGCATCGCATCGGCATCATTTGCGCTGTTCCGCACCGGTGGCAGCCTGAATCCCCTGACACCGAGCTTTTTCTGCAATCGCTCCTCGAGGATCGCCTGCGGATGAAGCATACCGGCTGGCGGGAAATTGCGATCCCATTCCTCCAGTCCGGCTGCAACCCCCGAGACCGGTGCGTCTCCCGCGCGAAAATCGATGATTGCTCCCGGACCAAATGTCTGGACCGCGGCGCTGCGACGCAGGTCGCCAAGTTCATTTTTTGCCATCTCTATTGCTCGCCCCTCAGCTTCTCCAGCAACCGGAACGGCGTGGCCGGCTCGACCGCGCGCATGGTGTTGGGTGTTGGCCATGCCTGACCGATCGAACGGCCCGAGGCGCGCTTTGCTGCCGCTTCCTCGGCGCCCTGCAACAACGACACCGCCTCGTTGCGGGCATCCCAATATTGTGCCGGGGAGCGCCGCAGCCAGCGGTCGAGGCGGCGTTCAAGCTCTGTTGCAACATCGGTCTCAAGCGGGTCAATCCTCGCCGCACGGGCGGCGATGGCGCCGATCAGCTTACGGACAGGGACAAGATCATCGTCATCCAGCGCTGGCAGATCGAGCTTCCCTGGCAGGGCATGGCGTACCACGGCAACAAGAACCGCATGAAGCGCCCGGTCACGTGCGCGGGATGCAAAGGGCGTCACGCTCGTCGCCTCGACATCGCGGTACAGCGTCGCGTGCCAGCTGCCGAACGTCTCATAGTGTGACCGGTCCCGCGGCTTGGCATTGTTGAGAAGCGCGACCACCAGTCCTGGTACCCGCCCACGACCTACACGACTGGTCGCCTGGATATACTCGGCGATCGTTTTTGGCTGGCCGTTTACGACCATAAGTCCAAGGCGACGGATGTCGACGCCAACGCTGAGCATGTTGGTCGCGAGCACAACGTCGAGCGCACCTGCAGTACCCGCAGGGATCTCAAGCCGGTTGAGCATGTCCCGGATTTCCTGCTGGCTTCTGCGTGAAGTCAGCTCTTCCACCATCGCCGGGATCCGGTCCTGCTCACCGCGACGTCGGGCGATCTGACGCAGACTGCTGTGGACGTCGTCCTGCGTCAGCACCAGTGCGCCGCCAAGCTCCCGCAACGAGTTGAAGTAGGCGACCAGGGTCCAGTAGCTGTCGCGGTCGCCCTCGGCGAGCCCGGCGAGCGCGGTCTGGAGCAGCGAGGCGAGCGCTGCCTGTAGCGTGAACTTGGCGGACCGGCCGGCGGTGGTAACACCGGCATAAAGTCGTCCGAATGCCTCCGGTCGGCAATCAATCACCGCAAACCCGGAGTCCGTTGCATCAAGTCCTGGTGGCGGGAACTGGCACGTGCCGCGATCGAACAATGCAAGCACCTGATCGTTTGCACGGCGGATTGTGGCGGTGGAGCCAATGATTTTCGGCCTTGTACCGTCAGCGGAGAGGATAAGGTCCAGCGCCGCCTCGTAAAGACCAGCCAATGTTCCCAGCGGTCCGGAGATCAGGTGCAATTCGTCCTGCAATATGAGTTGCGGCTGGGCATCGGTACCCACGCCGAACAGGCTTGCCGTCCTCTTCTGCCTTACGATCTGCGCAAACTTGTCGACGGTTCCGATCAGGAGCGTCGGCCTTTCGTTGTAAACGTCCGCATCGACAGCCCAGACCGGAAGGACAAAGCCCGAAAGGATGCAGGTCGCTGTCCGGCAACGCGCTGTGACCGGATCGGTGGCCTTGGCCTGGATGTAATCCAGCCTGGCATGGCATGCCGGGCAGTCCACCAGCTGTGCGGGTGTCGGCTTTTGCGGGTCTGCCCGGCTGGCATAGGCGTCTGCACGAGAGTTGGGAGTCGCATCGGCACCAACCCACAGGCCGATCGCGAATGGAGTGTCACCAAGTGACCCGTGCGCCGGCGCGGGAACTAGGCTTCTGCGGATCGCCTCGCAGGCGAAGATCATCGCCGATGCCCGCACGAACTGCTGGGTGGTCAGAAGTCTGAGTGTGTAGCGCATTATCGCCGCGACACCCGCGCCATCATCAGGCCGTGCGCGAGAGAGGCGCCGGTGAAACGCTGTGAATGCAATGAGGCCGAGATAGGCCTCGGTTTTGCCGCCGCCGGTCGGGAACCAGAGCAAATCCATGACCTCGCGGTCCTCGTGCGTTCCGTTCGCACTGGATTCGAGGGTCAACAGCAGGAAACCAAGCTGGAACGGGCGCCAGCGCAGACCGCCTTCGCCACTCCATTCGCGCTGCAAGGTCATCGCTCGGTTCGCCAGCTGGAACGCCTGTCGCGCCGCGGTGTCGCGGCCCAGCCAGGCCGCACCCTGGCGCATCCGGCGGAGAACGCTTCCTGCCTCCTGAATGTGACGGTTCGCAGTTTCCTTTCGCGTTCCCGTCAACGATGCAAGCCGCTGCTCCTGCAGTCCAATCCAGCGGCCGTATGCATCGCAGAGCCGTTCCAGCCCCGAAACGAGATCGGCTCCATCGGCCTCCGCCAGCCATGCGGCGGAAAGCGGGTCAGGCGCCTGCGCGGACATTTCGGCGAAAACCTCATGCCCATTTCCGCTGACCGGCGGAGTCAGGGCATCAGGTATCCAGGCAATGCGGATCGAGGTCGCGGTCTGTCCGGATTCTTCCGTTGTCCATGACGCGGACGCCGTATGGCCCGCCGCAAATTCGCGCGCGTCCCGGTAAAGAAGGCCGGCAGACCTGTCTTCATCGTCGACTTCCGAGCGCCGGCTTGGCCGGGCGACCAGACGGCTTCCCGGCGCTGCCTCGATTTCCAGCGCTGTCTGGAAAAGCGTGACCTTCTCGACTGCCTCACGACCCGCCTCCGCGGGCCGGGCAAGATTGACGAGGGTTATCGTCGCAAGCGTGCCACCGGGGAACCGCGAAGCACGCCAGTTGATGCGCGCACCCTCGATCCCGGGCGTCTCGACATCGAGCCAGCCGCTTCCTTCCGGCAAGGAGACATCGACAAATCCGATTTCAATCTGCCGTCGGGACCATTGCAGCGTGCCCCCTGCCTCGCGGTTGGATGTATAGAGCCCGAAAGCGACACGGATCTTGACGCCGGGTACATCATCACCGTCCTGCCGCACGGCAAAGGACAGGCCGGCCGCAGATGGCCTGCGCATGCTGACGCCGGCAGGCCGGGCAGCGTCGTCATCGTCTGATCCGCCCTCCTCGCTTCCGGCTACCGCCAGCCTCTCGTCTTCCTCGGGGGCAACCTCGGTATTGGTTGGCCACAGTATGCCGGTCAGCCACACATCCGAGGGGCGGGAATCGAGTGTCTCATCGATACGATCAGGGCCGATGAGATCGGTCCGCAATCGTTCCAGAACCGTTTGCCTGGCGATGTCGGGCGGCGATGTCGCTGTCATTTGAGTGTCCTGAAACTGCTGAAACCGGTGATCATGGGCGCGAACAGGAACCCGCTTGAGCGCCATGGCTCGTGCAGGTCCGCTGTCTTGGGATCATCGGATCGAAGAACGAGGCTCGCGAGACCGATCGAGCGCAGATGTGGCAGCATCCCGGGAGAGCGCATTGTCTTGATGGCTTTTGCGATTTCCCAGAGATCGAGCCGGAGTTGCTCGTTCAGCAGGCACAGACGCACGCCGTCACTGTCGCGTACCTCATAGTCCCAGTCGAGCTCGGCCCTCGCATACCCCGCGAGCCCCGTCCGATGAGGCTGGGACAGCCATCGCTGCTGGGCGATCGCGACATCATCGGCGGTGGCAAACGCACGTATCCCCACCAGTCCGACCGCGTCGAGATCACCCGCGCGTCCGACTTCCACGCGTCCCGAGCCCTTGCTCCGTCCGCGACGCCAGACGCGATGTGACGAGGTCGAGCCAGCAAAGCTGCGACCCGACTTCCCGACAAGGAGCTTGCTGCGCGCGCGCGTCGCGCCGACGAACATCACACGCGTTTCCTGGTCCGGGGCATCTTCGTCTGGGTCGACCGGTGGAAGAAAGAGGTGAACCTCGTCCGCCTCGCGTCCCTTGCTCGCATGGATCGTGCCCAGGACAGGGCCGGCATCGCCATATTCCGGAGAGCAGAAGAGCAACGGCGGCGCCGAGCGGCCGAGCCGCTCGCGCAATCTGCCGAGCTCGACGGTGTCCGCGCTTTGTCCGGCTACCTCGATGACGTGCGACCACGCCTCGTCGAGTTGTGGCGCCCCGATGGCGGCCGCTCCGACTATCCGGACGTGCCAGAGCGCCTCGAAATCGCTGCGACCGATGAGTGGAGCCGTCCAGTCCCAGAACAGCGCGGCCAGCCATGGGCGGATGCGCTGTGGCAGGCCCGACATTCGCAGTCGGTGCGGTATCTCTCCGACCCAGGAAGAGCGCTCGAGTACCTCGGCGCGACGTCTGAAAAGAACGAGCGCGTCGTCCCGGGCAGCACCGATATCGAAATCCTTGGCCTCTCCGGCATCGCCATGGGCGAGCCGGACGACCTCGGCCCGTACTCGCTCGGCCCGTCGCTCGGGGCGCATCGCCGTATCGAGAACGTCGGATCGGACCGCCGTAAAGATTGCCCTGAGTTTCGGACAATCGGTGCGGTGCACCCGCGAAAGCGCCAGTTCCTGAAAGCCACGATCGCGCATCCGGGCACCAAGGTTCGGGCCCGTCATCGCCTTGCCACGCTCTTCCTCGGTAAAATCATAGATTGCCTGAGCATCATCCATGAACGCGGTCACGCCGCACCGGTCATCCACGGCGTCAACCATTGCCAGAATCAGGTCCTGCCTGACGCCGACGATGTCCTGCCCCTCATCTATGACGAGATGCCGCAGGCGCCCCAGATAATCTGCTGCATCCGGGTCGCTCTTCAGCGTCGCAACCGTCCTTGAGATGCCTTCGTCAAAACTTCCGGTCAGTGCGGCATCGGTCGCGAATCCGGACTGGAGAGACCAGGCGTGCGAATCGAGAGTTGCGATCCGGACCGAGGCGGCGTCGCCTGGATCTTCCAGCGTCGCAGCGATCCGCTGGCGGATTTCAACCACGGCAGTGCGCGTGAAGCTGATCATCCATATCCGGGACGCTGGAACACCATCTGCGATAAGTCTGGAGACCCTCCGGCAGGCCACCCAGGTCTTGCCGGTTCCGGGACCTGCGGCGACCGCGAGCCTGGCATCGGCCTCGGCGTGAATGACTGCCTCCTGCGCCGGGTCCTTTCTGGCCTGGCCCTCATCGGGCTGCTGCACGTCCTGAGCTGGCTTTGCCGGGTCCGGCAGAATCGCGATGTCTATGGCGCCGTTCCTCACAGGCCACCAGATTCCGCGATAGAACGCTTCCTCGCCCTCATCGGCGGAGCGCATCGAGCAATTGACACGGCCGATTGCGCGGACGCCCTTAGTCACAGCAATCTCAACCTGCACGCTGTCCCCCTGGCCTCCCGATTGATTTCCAAAATTGTTTATTGGGAAGGATGTGTCAAAGAAAGAACATGCGACAGAATGAGATAAGTGCCGGCGTGGCGGATGCAGCAACAAGAATCGACGCAAGTCTCATCGACTATGCATCACGCCTCTGCTCCGAACGGCTGGCGGCCTACCGTGCCGCTCCGCATGATGCGGAGGAGCACGGCAATATCGAAACCTCGGTCCTTGCCGGTGGATATGCCTATCGGCAGATTGCGGAGCTGATCCAGAATGCTGCCGATGCGGTGTCCGAGGCAGGCGATCCCGAAGTCAGGGGGCGGATCGTTGTGGAGATCGACGGCAACGGGCTGTGGGCCGCGAACAGCGGAGCGCCTGTCGACAGGGCGGGCGTGCGCGCGCTTCTCAATTCGCATGCTTCCGGGAAGCGGGCGGGTCAGATCGGCCGGTTCGGTCTGGGCTTCAAATCCTTGCTGAGACTCGGTGGGCGTATCAACGTGCTCAGTCGCACAGTCTGCCTCGGTTTCGATCCGGACTGGTGCCGCGCCTACATCCGTTCGCACCTGTCATTGCATGACGGTGCAATAGTTCCCGGCCTGCGAATGGCGATACCCCAAGCGTGGCAGACCGCCCTTCCGGCCTTGGCCGGCGCTGACAGATTCGACTGGGCCACGACCATCGTCCACGCCGAGCTGGTCGGTCAGGGCGCACGCGAGGCGGTCGTCGAGGAGATACGCCGCTTTCCGTCAGAATTCCTTCTCTTCCTGCCTCACGACATCGATCTGCAGCTCAGGGGCGGTGGCGTGGAGCGTCTGCTGGCGCGGCGAACCGAAGCCGACGGAACTGTCGTGATCGAGGATCTCGCGGCTGAGCGGCAGGGGGTGCAGCGCTGGCGTATTTTCCAGACCAGTGCGCACATCACCGACGAGGCGGCCCACGAAGACGCTACAAGCGTCCATTCGCGTGAATCCGTTCCGATCATCTGGGCGGCTCCTGTCGGCACCCAGCGCGAGGCAGCAGGACGCTTTTTTGCCTTTTTCCCTACTGCCACGGAGACCCGTACCTCGGGTATCCTCAACGCGCCCTGGAAATTGAACTCGGATCGCACAGCAGTAATTCCAGGGGCGTGGAACTCGGCACTGATGGAAAAGGCGGCCGATCTGATTGTCACCAGCCTGCCGCAACTGGCAGCCGACACCGATCCAGGTGTGGTGCTCGACGCATTTCCCCGCGAGCTGGCAAACGCAGCCGAGCCGGCGGCCCCGCTCGTTGCAGCGCTATGGTCGCGACTGATCGATGCGCCGGTCATTCCGAACTGCGACGGCGAACTCCTTGCAAGCAGCGACCTTCGCCGTGCGCCTGTCGACCAGTCTGACATGATCCAGCGCTGGTCCGAAATCGCCAGTCCCGAAGACTGCGAGTCACACCTCCATCCCGGCTGCACTGCCACCCCGGCCCGCGTGGCGCGCCTTGGCCAGCTCGCTGACCGGCTGGCGACGCGAACGGGTGGAGCTGGCCCGCGCCTCGCGCGGACCGCCCCGACGTCATGGATCGAGGCCACGGCCAGCATCGATCCGGCAGGAGCGGGAGCCGCGCTTGATCTTGCGGAGGCATATGCACGGCAGGCTCAGAGCTTTGTCTGGACCAGCGTGCGGGATCAGCTGCGCATTATCCCGGTCGTTGGCGATACCCTCGCTACGGCGTCGGAGGTGGTTCTTGGCGAGAGTCCCGAACCGCCATTGCTGGCTGTTGCACCGTCAATCGCCGGGAACCCACATTATCGCAAGATCCTGCGCGACACGTTCGGAGTGGGCGACGAGACGGATACTGACTGGGACCGACTGTTTCGCACCGTGGCAGGTCGAGCGGGAACATCGGGGGACTGGACAGAGGTCTGGAGGCTACTGCGGCGGATGCCGTGGGACGACGCCGTGGAGGCGCTGGAATATCATTCGGTGAAGCTGAGGTCATTGGCGGGCTGGTGCGATCCTGACGAGTGTGTCCGGCCGGAAGCCTTGCTGACCGTCGAGCAATTCGCGGCGCTCCCGGAGGAGGCGCGCACAGAGCTGGGCGCAATCATCCTCGACGAGGCGTGGCATCGCAAGGACACTGCCTTTCTTGAGCAGCTCCAGATCGGCACGGCGGGCGCCGTTCGATGGCGCAGTCAGTATTTCGGAGATCGGCCGGGCACAGCCTCGGACCGCTGGATCGCAGCCTGGCAGAAACGCTGGGTCCAGCGTTACCATGAGAGCCTGAATCATCGGCCCGATGCGAACCTGCTCCGGCCCGACAGCTTCAGTATGCCGGCCGGCTGGGAAATCCTTCTGTTCGGTGGCCCTGACCTCCGCTTGCGCGCAACTTCGTGGCTGCTTGACGCGCTTGCTGACGACGAGGAGTATGACGCGCACCCTGTCGAGTTCCGCCACTCGACTCGAGGCGACGCCTATGCCCGACGGCAGTATCCACATCCGGTCTGGGACCTCGTCCGCCTTCAGGGAAGGATTGCGGTCGGCAATGCCGAGCTTTCGGGCGAGATGCTGCTTGGAAAGGGCGCGGCCGGACGCATAGCACTTCTTCCTTCTCTCAAGGGGAGGAAACCAGGTCTTGAGCGTCTTTTGGAAGCGGGCGGTACATGGACGTCCGCTGCCAAGACGGAGGATTGCTGGAAGGGCTGGTTGTCTCTCGCCGCACATGACGACGCAGGCCTGCTAGCGCTTGCCGCATTCTATGAGCTGGCGGCGAAGGACGGCTTCGCGCCCGAGCATGTGTTTCACGCAGGGGCACCGCTGCCCATCGCGGACGTCCGTGTCACGACCTCGGCGCGGGATGCTGCTCTTGCATTGGAAGTCGGTGTTCCGGCGATTTCGCTGTGCCCTGATGCCTCGCGCCTTTGGCTGGAGGCGGGAGCGGGTGCGCTCGCCGACCTTGCCACCACACACTGGGAGCGCGCCCCTGCTTTCCCCGCCGATATCCTGCTGATCGAAGCGGAACCGCTGCTGCGCGAGGCAATACGCACGGATTGTCACGGGACGGCCGCCCTGGCGTTTGCCGGAGCCCTGGTTCAGACAATCGGCGACAGTATTCACGACATGCCCTGGGCCCTGGTCGACGGGAGCCTGGTCGTGCACGAGACACTTTACCGCAGCGCGCCATGGGCCGAGCGGCTGACATGGCTGGTCGAGGGCATCGTGGCATGTGGGTGGGCAGCAGAAGGTGACATTCTGTCAACCATCCTGACCCAGGGGGCCGAGGCTCGCAGGCGAACAGTTGCAGCCGCACCGGATCTTCCGTCCCGACTGCTCCTCGCGTGCAGTGAGCCAGCAATCATCAGCCTGTTCGAACCCGACATCCAGAATCAGCTTGTTGGAAATCCCTTGCAGGCCGCTGGCGTTGCCCTGACCCTGTTCGGTCCCGCGCTTCTCACTCTCTCGACAATTCGCGAGGCAATGGGACGGGAAGGGCTCGACCCTCCGCAACGATGGGGTGGAGAGGCCGCGATGACATTCGTGGCAGAGATCGGATTCCCGGCTGAATTCGCTGCGCCGCCGGACCGCAAGCGTGAGCCTGAGCTTGCCGTCACCGGCCCTCTTCCTTTGAAGCCGCTTCACGATTTCCAGGAAGAGGTCGTCGGTCATATCGAGGCGCTGCTGGGAGACAAAACCTCCAAGCGCAGAAGGGCGGTTATCAGCCTGCCAACCGGAGCGGGCAAGACGCGCGTGGCTGCAGAAACAGCGGTAACGCGTGTCCTGGCGCCCGTCGGCGATAATCGGTTGATCCTCTGGATCGCCCAGACCGATGAGCTTTGCGAACAGGCCGTACAGTGTTTTCGCGAACTGTGGGTCAATCTCGGGTCGAGCGGGGAGACACTCCGGATCGTCCGGCTCTGGGGCGGCCAGGTGACACCCCGCTCCTCGGCCAAGGACGAGCCCACGGTCATAGTCGCGTCGATCCAGACACTCAGTTCGCGAATGGTCGACTCCGATCTTGCATGGGCAAGTGACCCGGCTTTGCTTGTGATAGACGAGTGCCATCACGCCCTGACACCATCCTACACGGGCGCATTGCGCTGGCTGAACCCAGGCGTGGAGGCAGCAGGGCGCGAACCGCCGATCATCGGCCTGAGCGCCACACCCTTCCGGGGACGCAATGAAGATGAATCGGCGCAGCTGGCGCGTCGGTTCGACGGGAGACTGATTCCGTTCAACCAGGCGACACTGTTTGGACGCCTGCAGGAAATGGGCGTGCTTGCCCGCTTCGAGTATGACCGGCTGGAAATCGATACGGGATTTTCCTTCACCGCCGAGGAACAGTGGAAAATCGATCGCTTTGGCAAAGTGCCCGACACGGCGCTTGAGCGACTTGGCGAAATCGGAGAGCGCAACGATATGATTGTGGAGGCGATATGTTCGGCTCCTGAAAAATCAGCGCTCGTGTTCGCAACCTCTGTCGCTCATGGTCGCCGTCTTGCAGCACAGCTGAATCTCCGTGGGGTGAGGGCAGCTGCCGTATCGGGCGAGACCGACCGCAATTCGCGACGATGGTTTATCGCCGGCTTCCGGCGCGGGGATATCCGGGTTCTCTGCAACCACTCCGCGCTGACCACCGGCTTCGATGCACCCGCGACTGATCTCATCGTCATCGCCAGGCCGGTGTTCAGTCCGGCTCTCTATATGCAGATGGCCGGTCGTGGACTGCGAGGTCCCGCAAACGGAGGTAAGCAGCACTGCCGGATCCTGACCGTCCAGGACAATCTCGACCAGTATACCGACCGTCTCGCGCATCACTATTTCGAGCAGCATTACGTGACGCCGGGATAGGCAACACCATCGACATGCGTACGGGTGGCCTCAACGCCCGGAGTGTGGAGCAAGGATGCCGCGAATGGTCAGCGCCAGACCTTCGCCGCCCAGCGCCTCCGGAGCATCTTCAGGTATCCAGTCGCTGCTGTCCGTGAGCGACGGCTTCGTCGTTCCGACGAGGCGCTGCAGGTCCGCCGTTTTCCGGCGAAGCTCAGGATCATTCCCGCCAACATCGAACGGTGCCTCAGACGACCAGCTATCCTGTTCGCCACGGCACCCGAGCCCGAGACGCGCGGCAATATTCTGCTGCGTGGCCGGGTCGAGGTCCAGCGCAGCGAATCCCGCTCCGGGTGCGATCTCGATGCCAAAGAGCCAGAAAATGCGGGCCGCGGCGAGTCCCGATCCCGGCGCGATCAGCGCCAGCGCGGTACCGTCGGACCGAAGCGCGAGGAGAAGCACGTCGCCTGCGTTTGTCACGCTGGTGACTGCATTTGTCCGGTAATAGAGGCGATATTCGGTGCGGGTGGGATGCATCGCTCGCGCATCGTACCAGGTCAGGTCGCCGGATGCTGTTGTCCACGAGCCATCGTCTGCCATCCGCACGAAATCGGTCGTGATCCGACGCGGATCCGGGCCGAAGGCGCGGCGGAGAGGCGCCGTGCCATTGAACTCGTGCTGGTTCGAGCGCGAACGATCCGACTCGACAAGGCTCAGCCGCTTGAACACGACATGATCGAAGTCCGGCAGAGCCGGATCATTGGCCGGCAGATCGTCCGTCATTGCAACTCGCGGATCCCTGCCGGTGCGTCCGGCCAGCCAAGTTCACGCAGCTCGGACCAGCACTCCTCCTTCTTCGCCCATTCAGACAACATCCGGGGACCGGCAGATTTTCGCAGCGCCTCGTCGACCGCTGCTGCCAGCACCGACATCCATTGGGCAAGCTCAGGCGAAAGAGCCTGGTGGCGCCAGACTGAATCAAGCGAGAGTCGGTCGCCGACCAGCATAGACAGCACTGCAACCGTGTAGGTTACGATATTCACCTGAAATGCCGGATATCCGCCCGCCTTGACGACACGTTGCGCCGTCTTGAAGAGGATTGCCTGCGCGATCATCCGACGGAATGCGCTCCCGTCGAGGGCCTCGACCGCCTCGGGCGTCAGACTGTCCATGAAACGTTCGAAGTTCTTCTGCATCCCCAGCGAGACGATGTGCGGTCGCCCGGCCCAAGCATTCAGATATCGGGCCAGATCTGTCTTCGTAACCTTGCGAGCGGGCGGCACAGCCTCCTTCAATGCGCGCAGCCTGGCAGGTGTCGCTCCCTCGCGGGCCAGCATGACATTGTAACTGCCGGCCGCCCGCTCGTAGAACCAGCGCCCGACCCCGTCCGGCAGCCAGGTTGAAAGTGCGAGCTTCTCGAGTTCGACGTGAAACGGCTTGTTGGCGGACAGGTCAGAAATCTTGACCGAATTCTGGGTGTTGGCGAAGCGCGAGATGTCGCTCACCAGCGCTTCCTCCGCAGCAGGATCCTGCGCGCGCATGATGATGATCTTGGCCGGTACGCGCACTCGCGACAGGTCGATGTGCCGCTCGCGCCGTTCAGTGAAGTAGATGGATGCCGTTGTCTGGCCGCCGTTTACAATCTGCATTCCGCTGAGTGAGGCGATGCCGACCGACCCGTCAACGGTGCGAGACAGTGCGGCGCTGTCAGCTATGAGCACGATCCCGTTATTATATGCCATGAACCGTTCGGGCGCATCCCGCAGCGTGTCGCGCATGCCGCGGTTCACCTTGCCGGTTTGGCTGAGAAACGAACGCACGTTGGCTTCCAGGAGCCTCGCGCCATATCGCTCATAGATCAACCGGAGCGCGGCACCGGGAATTGCGGTCAGCGCATAGTCGCAATCATCGCTTTCGCCAGGCACATAGACACAGGGCAAGGCTGCTCCGCAGACCTCTTCGAAATTGACGATCAACTCGTCACGAGGCTTTCCTTCCGACCAGTGACGAAACAGGCGCTCGATGTCGATCACCTCCAGTCGGACAGATTTTCCCGCAATCTCCCGTGGCCTGAAGCTCTTCGACTTCGCGCGACGGTCAGTCAGGATATAGATGCGGATCTGGTCCAGCGACGGATAGCAGTCGCGTACCGTCATGATCAGTTCGAAATCAGAATCATTGTCGCCTGTCGTCTCGGGGAGACGACCCTCAACGGTCTTCGCGAGAAACCGCAGGCACTGTTCGGCGGCATTCTTTATGTCGCCGTCGGGAACGGATTCGACGGTATCGAGGCCTTCGTATGCGCTCACGAAGAGGTCCAACTGATCGGCATCGTCCGAAATTGCGTAGCCGCTCAGCCTCAGGATCGCGTTGCCGACCCTGCGCTCGACGTTGAGAAGCTGGGGATCGAAGGTCATCCCGATCTCTGACATATGCTGCATAACGATGTCAGTGAACGCGGCCTCGGCTGCCTGCTTGGCGCCGGGAGCAGTCGGATCGCCGGCCTGAACCCGCACATCGGCCTGGGTCTGAACAAGAAATTCCTCAAGCGTCATTGGCAGGCAGCTCCGGCATCAGTCCCCGAGATTCCGACTGCATGCAGTCGTGTGCGGTATGAGCGCTTCATAGTAGCGATCTGAGTTTATGTCCGAAAAGACTTCCAGGTTTCGCAAGCTGTTTCAGCGCCCGGGCTTCCAGTTGCCGTATTCGCTCACGCGTCACACCCATATCGCGACCAATCTCTTCCAGTGTCTCATCGTCCCCGGTGTCCATACCGAACCGCCGCCGCACCACCTCCGCGTCGCGGGAATCGAGCCGGGCAACCGCCTCGGCGATCGCGATCCTGCGCTGCTCGGCCAGAACGATATCGAATGCGTCGTCCGATTCATCGACAACAAGACAGGCATCTGCCCAGACTTCGGGATTCTCGATGTTGACGACCTGCTGGGACAGCCCTTCCAGGCGCCTGAGGAGATCCATCCGCAATCCGCTGGCATCGGCGATGTCCGCGACGCTTGGCGGCCGGCCCAGCTGATCGAAAAGCCGGCTCCTGATGACCTCGACCCGTCTCAGGCTCTCCATGAAGTGGACGGGTAACCGGATCGTCCGTTCGAGATCATCTACCATTCGCGTGCATGACTGCCTGATCCACCAGACCGCATAGGTGGCAAACCTGTTTCCTCGCGAGGCATCGAACCGTTCAATCGCGCGCAGCAGACCAGTACATGCCTCCTGGACAAGGTCGCCTGCCACCACATTGCCTTGCGCGTAGCGCGGAGCAATCCTGCGGACGAGGGCGAGATTGGCTTCTGCTATCCGGTTGCGGTCGCTCAGGTAGCGCGCGGTTGCCGAAGCAAGGTCCCCGGCGAGCAGGGAGTGGCCCTGCCGACGAAGCGCATTCTCCAGGCGGTCAGCGAGCTCAAGGTCCACGTCGACATCCTCAAAAATCCCATCTCCGGGTCGAGATGCGAGATCTGGTGTCCCAAGCAGGATGTGCGTGAGGGAGCGCGCCGGCCCCTCTGATGCGGAGTCGACATCAGTGCCCGGAAGCGCCTCGCTGTTGTGTACCGGGACTGGCACACCCGATCCGTCTGCAAGGCTGTCGCTTTCCCCGTCCTCGTCCCCGTTCGCGACCTCCAGGAGAATAGCTGGCACTTTGACGACCGCGTCGCAAATTTGCCTGAATAAATGGCGCCGGCTGCTCTCAAAGGCCCGGAACATCGACTGTTCCGCTGCCCGGTCGGGAACGGGTATCCGCTCAAGCTCCGCCGCAAACAGCTCGTCTGCCGACACCGACGCATGCAATGCCTCCAGAGCATCCCGCGCATCGGCGAGCTTCTCGTCGTCCGAGTGCGTCGGCGGGCGATCGCCAATCCAAGATGTTATGTCGGCCTCGAACCTGGATGCATCGATGCCGACACCGAGATCCTCCAGCAATGGCACGATCGCGCAATTCGCTTTTGCCAGCCAGCGATGTACGCCGACCGTCACGCGCTCACGAGCCACCGCCTTTTCGATGGCCCGCATCAGCCTCGGATCTGTTGCACCGACGGATCGGTCCATCAACGGCAGTCGAACGCGAACATCTCGCCAGTCGGTGTCGGCATTCAGCACTCTTGCCGCCGTCAACGCTGTCTGGGTGTGCCGTACTGCCGGGCGAAGCATGAGGTCCGGCACCGCCTCCTGAAATACCTCCTCAACTTCCCAGCTGTCTGGAGACCAGTCGGTCGCCTCCTGGTCAGAGCCACGCGCCTCTGCGGGATTTTTTCCTGCGATCGCCTCCGTTTTTGCCCGCTGGCCCGATGTTAGAGTGAGCAGGCGTGCGATGCGTGTGTAACCCGCCGCGTGCGCGAGATCGGAAGCGGTCCTGTTATCCGGTGCGGTCGAGGACGCATCCGCGCCCTCTGCAATGAGCAGGGTGCAGATGTCTTCCCTGCCGGCGGCCGCCGCAAGCATGAGTGGTGTCAGCCCGCGGGCGTCACGACCGTTGACAGGAGCTCCGCGCCGGATGTGGAGCAGCACCGAGGCGGTCGCACCTTTGAGGACCGCCATGCGAAACAGCGGCTGCACCTCTCTCAAAGCGCTCGCCTGAAAAATACTCCCTGTCACCCTCGCGGCAATCTCACCGGTCAATCTGCCTTACTCCCCCCACAGGCATCGTCAGCGTAGCCTTTTCACATTGCGGGTAAACACTTTACCTCAATATCTGGACGAACTGCGTGCGTCGGCCGGGTCATTTGCGACATGCCTCTGCAGTCTGGACTGAAGGATGAAATGCCGTGGGTTGGTGGAATGAGGATGCGGGGGAGCGGTTCTGGCTCGAGCTGACCGATCGGGAGGATATCGGTGTGGATCTGCGAGCGCCGGTCTCGAACAGTGCCGGACGAGCCGACTGGCGCTACGCGTTGTTTCGCGAAGCATCGGCTGGTGACGTAGTGTTTCATTACGATGGCAAGGCCGACGCCATTACCTCCTTGTCTACGATCGCTGGACCGGCGTTTGAACAGCCAATCGTCTGGGCCGCCCGGGGCAGCTATGCCCGTGAGCGGGGTGCGCAGCCCGTCGAGGTGCCTGGTTACGCCATTCCGCTTCGGGACCATCAGCAATTGCCGGAGCCCGTTACGCTCGAACGGCTGCGTGCTGCCAAGTCCGACCTTGTTGCGATGACCGAAATGATTCAGGCACGTCATCCGCGCAGCGCTCTTTATTTTCCATTTGAGCTTTCCGACAGGCCTGTTCGCCCCCTTCAGGGATATGCGTTCAAGTTACCTGCCGATTTCGTCGCGTTCTTCAAAATGGGCGCAGGCGAATCTGATCCGGCATTGTTGACTATAAGCTCCGACCGGAAGGTTGTCGCACCGCTCTACAGGCGTTGGCGCGAGGCCCTGCTGGATGGCGCCGTCCGCAGCGACGGCCTGTGGACACAACCTGGCGAGCGCTTCGTATTTCGGAACCAGGAGAACCGGACAGCGACGCGGCTCGGAAACCTGACTGCGCTTGGCGTGGATCCGTCGGGTCAGGACTGGGCGGTCCAGATAAACGAAGCCAAGATTGCCGGAGATCTCGACACTACTTCTGCGATCGCGTTCGACGGCAAGGGTCGCGCGTTTCTGCTTCGGCAGGGCCGACTTTCTTCCAATGCGATCAGTCCTCGACCGATTCTCTACAAGGAGTTCGAAAGGCTGACCGGCCTCAAGCCCGCCCATGTCGTAAACGGCAACACGGCGATTGCGAGAGACTGGTATATTGTAACGCCATTGGACGTTGGCCCGGAAGAAATACGGCTGCACACAGCGCTCTTCATCGATTCCTGTGCGTCGGCCCGCAGTCTGGTCGGCAGGGACGGGAGCGAGCGTGAAATCGCTCTGGCAGCTGAGATCAACGCCGAGGATGAGGCTGGCGGATTTTACACGATGCGCTCGCGACCGGCTCTTCCTGAGCGACAGCTGCGCCGCCTGCAAGGAGAGGTTTGGCTGGCAATGGCGAGGCAATTGCGTGCCGCCGGCCTCCAAGTGAGCAAGCCGCGCCACGCCGCGGGTTACGAAGTTGACGCGGAAATCTCCGGTGGGGCGCACCAAGTGCTTGTCGAGATCAAATCCGGAGCCAGCGCGAACGATGTGCATACCGGAGTTGGCCAGCTGCTACTTTATCCCGCTCTGCTCCCGCGCTTGGCCGGACACCGACGTATCCTGCTTCTGCCAAAGCTACCGAAACCCGCCCTTCTGAAGGCACTTGGAGAGTGCGACATATCGGTGTGTGCTTACCGCATCTCGGTCAAAGCCAAGGGGGTAAATGTGCAGTTTTCAACGGAGTTTCTGGAACTTTGCGGAGCCTAACGTGATTTCTTGGCACTTTCGCTTCCCCAGATCCTCAACTCTGCATGCCCGGCATCCACCAAGTATGAGTTGGCAGCCGCAAGCACCTCAGCAATTTTCTGCGCCGGCTTTGCGTTGGCTATGCCAGGCTGCACGACGATTATTTCGAAAGTCACCGGGTTTGCGGCAGCGAAGCCGGCAAGTTCACTTGCATCTCCCTTGATGAATTGCGCTTGCCCGGTTCCGGCCGAAAATCGCTGCTGTAGGCGCGCCACCAGACGCGGCATGTCGCACCAGATCAACCCCTTCACTGCTTGACCACAAACCTCATAGACGTCGCCGACGCGGTTGCCTGGTGCAGAGCCGCCTGAGCCCTTGCAATGATAGAACCTCACTAAGGCGGTGCTGCCGTCGGAAGATCGGGAGAAGGTTACGAAATCCGCCGTTTCTCCGCTGCCGTGATCCCAATACACGACCTCGTGTTCCGCGCTTTTCAGCGTTCTAGCCAGATACCCTTGGATCGACGAATCCAACGCCGGACCATCCGCGAATTCGATCTGCACGTCGACGCCGTCGGCCTCCCAATCGATCGCCTCAATCAGTGAGACATCAAATGGCTCGAACCCCTCTGCAGGCGCCGAGTAAAGCGTTGTACCTGTGAGTCTGGAACCATTCACAAGCATGAAGTGCAGGGGGTTGTCGTTTAATAGATCGACAAGATCCTCGTTTGATCTTGCCCTGACAATTTCAGCGCGCGGCTGGGATTTGTCATAATATGCGAACAGCGGAGAACGTCCGATCTCGAAATTGATCCGGGTTTTCAACTCTGCGCCTTCGAGCAACAGTGACACTCGTTTGTCATCCGAATCCTCGACGACAAGTGAAATATCATTGATCGGATCTTGACGCCTTCCACTGCTACCCATGTAGGCGAGCATCGGCGGGTCGATGTAGAAGCTGCGATCCTCCCAGTCGGCCACCATCACCGGGGCAGGAATGGAGGAGACGCTCTTTCCTGTTTGCAGCAGATCGACTTTGCTGCCGGTCACTGCTGGCTTGCGGTCATGGAGCTTGCGCGCGACTTTCCCACACCACTCCAAAAGTTCAAACAAGCGCAGCGATCGATTACTCCAGATTTTAGAAGCGCTGCTCAAGCCGATGGTGATCGACGCACCGTCCTCTGTCGCGGTGCCAAAGACGTGTCCACGATGATAGAGGCGCGCGTCGCCTGGTTTGATCGCCCCGTCAGCCCTTGGACCGGTAATCATCCGATAAGACTCCGTGGTGCTGGACTGCTGCCTATTCCGCATCCCGACATTGAAGAATTTCGCGCCTTCAAGGCCCTTCAAAGCCCGGTTCAGCACCTCAAAGGGCAGTATATTGGGGTCATAACCGACCATCGAGCGGACTACCCTTTGGTAGAGCCCGTCGCTGCGCTTTGAAGCACAAACGAAAAGCAGCTTCGATTTTGCGTCGTAGTAGAAGATGAAAATGTTGAATTCGACGTCGATGAGCCGGTCGTCGGCAGACCAAGCCACCCTTCCGGCGCGTCGAGTTACGAAAACGCTGGAGCTCGTCTGCCTACTGACGCGGCCGAACACGATCTCCCGATCATAACCGAAATCGGGCGCGGCGGTTATGTCGAACCCGTCCCGCAGTCGGAAAACCTTCACATGTAGATATGGGGTCAGCGAATAGAGCGAGAGATCGGACAGGTCCGGAATGGTCGCCGCCTGGAAGTCAAATGTGTCGAGGGTCTCTCGCGCTTCGACCTCCCGACGTATCCTTGCCTCACTGAGGTTAGGGACAATTTCGGCCCACACAGCGCCTGCTGTGTACAGCCGTTCAGCTTCGAGCTGGATAGCTGACTGTGGTGCAATGAAGGTTGCGTCACCGAGTTTGCTGCCCGATGTCCTCGCGAAACGACCGATGAATTGAAGCGTGACCGCAAGCGACCGATGAGGGGCGTGAACGGCGGCGATCTTGAGTCGCGGCATATCAAACCCCTCACCAAGCATATTGACGCAGATGATGCCGTCGAGATGCCCTGCTTCGAGAGATGCCAGCGTTTTCTTCACTGTGCTGAGCGATTGTGCCCCATAGACAAGCTTGAGCCGAAGCCTCGTCTCGGCAGCATAAATTTCCTCAAGCTCCTTGGCCCGCTTTCTGCTGTCCGTGCGTACCATCAAAAGATGGTCGAGGCCGGCCTTTGCATCAGCGCGGAACTTGATCTCGGCTGCTTGGGCAATGGCGACATCCTCCATGCGCTGGCGGTCACTACCGCGCGACGTAACCGCGACGGGCTGATAGTCGATGTGTCCGAATACTCGGTCTCGATATGCAGAGCGGAGGTCATAGGTGTAGACGAAGCGCGCCTTGATCTCCCTGTCGTCGCGCCTGAACGGGGTGGCAGTAAACAAGACCCTGCGGGCATCCGGAAAGTCAGCCAAAAGCATCTGCCACGTGATTGCCGGACTGTGATGCGCCTCATCTACCAGTATCAGGTCGAAAAGATCGGATGGCGGTTTGGGTATGCCGTCTAAGTGAGAGCTCACGCTCGGCACTGTGGCAACCACGACATCGAAATCCCGCATGACCTCCCAACCAGCAGGATCCGTAACCCGATGAGCTGTCGACATTACTTTCGGCGGCTCGAGATCCTTAGGTAGTGCTGCGACCCGCTTGAGCACGCCGAGCACGGTAAAATCCTCAGCGATCTGCTCTCGGACGAGCCGACTTGGCGTCAGTATCAACACCCGCTTTGCTCTTAACAGAAAGGCGCACGCCTGCAGCACAGCCGTTTTTCCCGAGCCCGTGGGCATGGTGACAATCGCGGGCTCTGACCTAGAGGTGAAATGCGAGCCGACCGCAAACAATGCTCCGCGCTGTGCGTCACGGAAACCATCAATGTTGTCGTCTTGGCTGGATATCGGATACGACAGTTTAGAGTAGTTCACTTCGAAGTAGGACACGTGGCCCCCCGTATCATGTTTCCTCTATGTTCTTTTATCAGTTAGCCCGAAAATGTCAGCACTGGATTCTGGTTTTCGGAGCGGGGCGCTTGAAAATTGGATGCCAAAATCTATGAGCCCAATTTCGATGCGCCCCAGCAACTTTGGCGCCTGAATCGATGGACATTCTGCAATACGGCCCGACTGTTCACGCTCCCTTCCCGCCGCCTTATTTAGAGATCATTGATCGCCGCGCCAGTAGATATGCCGCAAGGTTTGTGATCGATCCAACGACGAACAGTGCCTCCTCGAGGTCCGGCTCACCCTCTTCCCGGATATGCCTGCCTTGGTTTGAAACGATACCCCACATTGCCTCGGCCATTTTTCGGTAAGCGCCAGGAAACAAGTCAGCGCGCCTTTTGATGATGTCTCCCAGTGTGAGCTTCGTCTCGCCGCTTATTTCCCGTGCGAGGCATTCAATCGCCGCGCCGGCGTGTTGCATCCCACCTGAGATGTCAGGCAGCGGGCGCCGAGACAGATCGCGGTGCGCCTCCCGCAGCTCATTCGCGGACGTCTTCAATTGCGAGACGTCGAGGTCCGCGATGATATCGGTTGCGTGATCGTGTTGTGCAGTGGAGGCGACGACCGCGAAGATACCCGCCTCCATCTTCCAGCCAATGCTGTTTGCGCGGCAGGCTTCGTTGATGGCCCGTTCAAATGTTTCAGCCTTGTTCGGCCCGAGATATTGCTCTGAGTGAATGGCGGCGTATCCTGCCTCTCCGACGTCAAAGACCCGCCACCACTCGCATCGCTCGATCATTGCCACCAAGACCTTGTCAACGATGTGGCCGGGCGGGCGGGGTAGAGCCGTTCCACGCTGGACGATACCGATGACCTTGTCAGAGGAGATAACCTCGGTTTTTAACGCGCCGACAACGGCGTGCCGGAACGCCATCGGTGCATCGTTATGGACGAGCATCGCAGGTCTGAGGCCGAGCCGGCCTGAAAAGGAGTCGAGCTCACTCATGCGCTGGGTGTCGCCCTGGGTTGCGCAGTGTCGGCACCTGCGATCTCACCTGTCATCGCTTCGCGCTTCGACACCGACCATTCCTGCTTGAGCAGTTCTTGGACCGAACGCTCGAGGCACGCAGCCAAGTCGGTGTGTGCCTCTTTCGGTGTCGCGTTGTCGGTCCATAGTTCGTCGAGGATGCTGTGCAGATCGCGGTCGTGCGGATGTTCGTCTCGGACCACCTGATCCACGCTGCGTCCCGCCGGATTGAGTCGTAAGACGATCTCTGCACGTAGCCGATGGACTTCCAGCAAATCCAGTTCTCTCCCCGCGCCAGACGCGCGCAGTAGCGATATCAGCGAGGCGGCGATCGCTCGCAGTTCTGACCGCCACGTCGCACGTTCCTTGGTGACGGTATCGACGAAGATTGCCTTATCGTTGATCGCCTGATCAGCTTGCGCTGCAATTTGGGCGACGATTTCATTGCCCCTTGCAGTGATCTCAGCAATGAGTCGATCCGCTGCCGCGGAAATCATTGCGTGGCCATTGTCGGCCGCCGAATCGGACATTCCAGTTCCTCGTTTCATCAGATTGCCGTGATGTGCGGTCAGATCGTTTCCATGCGAACATTGAGTAAATCGTTGGCAAACGAGCGCACGATCAGAGCTTCGAATTTGCCGATCAGCCTGTTAGGCACCTCATAGGCGCTCGCATAGCTGGCGATGTGGTGGAGCGCGACTGCCTCCTTTTTGATCTTCATTTGCCCCCCGCCAAATGTACCGCGCATGACCGGGTGATAGGCGCGCTTGATATTCTGCACTTCGCCGCGATCCCGGTTGAATGCGCTGTTCATCTCCTTCCACAGATTTTGTTCAACCGCTTTGCCGGCATAGATCGCGCGTCCACGACTATCGTGGAAAATGTAGATGCCATGCGCTTCAGTCAGCCGCTGGCGCAAACCGGTCAGATAGCGATTCTCCTTGCCCGTCTCTTCGTCTCTGGATGAGAAAAGGTTGCAGGTCTTGCCCTGCGAGGTCCAAGTCGCGTCGAGCTCGAAAAACTCCACGATCGGGACGATCGCACTGTCGGTGAGACGGCGCTCGGCTGCGCGACCATGCTTCTCGATCAGCGTCGCCGTTTGGGTCGCGGTCAATTCCTTATCGCGGTAGGCGCGCAGTGCCTTCACCGAAATTCCGAGTTCGTTTGCCAAGTCCGTGTCGGGCAGGTCCGTAACGCCGCGCCGTGAGCGCACTTGCTTGGCAAACGCTTCGAGCAACTCGGCTCCTGTCATCAGTAACTCCCCTTCGCTCTACAGCACATGCAACGTGCGGCAGGGTTTTGGCTCGGTTGCGCGGGTTCCGCCAGCGCGAACATTGCCTACTTTATTCTACGCTCTCCATCCAAACTTCGGCGCCGACAATCGTCGAAACGGTCATCCACACGCGTCCGGCCTTTTCCACGAACCAAGAAAATACTAATGATGCCTATGGTGGTGTTCTAAGTCAATGATTTGACGGGAAAATCAGCTGCTTTGGATGGCCGGCCGAAATCTCTTCTGAGTTGGTGTTTATCCATCATCGTTTACATTCGTTCGGCTAGTTGCGACATGGTACTGCTTTGCAACGCCACCGGTTTTTCGCGTAATTTGTCGGAAAAACGCATCACAAATCTGACAGATTCATCTTGTGATTTGTCAGAATTCCGTATACACGCTTCTGACAAAGGAGCGGCTATGCGTGGACCGGGCCTCGATCTCAAAAGTGCCATATCGGACCGGATGATCGCCGGCGGCGTGCCTTCAATCTGGACGCCGCAGGACTTTCTCGATCTCGGTTCTCGCGATGCCGTCGACCAAGTGCTCCATCGACTGACCCGCAGCGGCGGCGTTCGCAGGATTGCCCGCGGCCTTTATGACAAGCCGAAACTCAACCCCCTCACAGGCAAGCACACGCACCCCGATCCCCGCGCCGTCATCGATGCACTGGCTCGCCGGGACCAGGCCCGTATGCTCGTCGATGGCGTAACCGCAGCCAACGATCTAGGACTATCCGATGCAGTCCCTGCTCGTATCGTCGTCCACACCGACGCAAGGTTGAAGCCCATCACGCTCGGCAACCTCAAGATCGATTTCAAAACCACTGCGCCAAGTCGGCTTCATTGGGCTGGACGGCCAGCGATGCGGGTCGTTCAGGCCTTGCATTGGTTGCACGACGCCGGGGGAGATACCGATCCGGATGTTGCCAAGCGTCTGCGTAACATCTTCGCCCACCCCCATCACGGCGCCGACATCGTCAACGACCTTCAGGCCGATATGCTGACGCTCCCGCTCTGGATGCAGAATATCCTGCGCGATACGATGCCGGCTACCGCGTCAGCCAACCGTCCGAAGACCAAGCGAGCATGACGATGAATCCCGCTTATGCCCAGTTCTTCGCGGCCGACCCGACGGATCGACGTGATGTGTTTATCGGCGCCGGGCAGCGGCTCGGCACTGCGCCCCAGAATATCGAGAAGGATTTCTGGGTCTGCTGGACCCTTGATGCGTTGTTCAACGGTCCGGCGTCCCACGGCCCGCGCTTCTTGTTCAAAGGGGGCACGTCGCTGTCGAAGGGCTTCGGCCTGATCCAGCGTTTCTCCGAAGATATCGACATCACTGTGTTTCGTGAAGACATCGGCCAAGATGCAAGCGTCGAGGCGCTGGAGGAGATGTCCGGTAAGAAGCGACAGGCAAAGCTCGACGCCATCAAGGCGGCATGCCAGGCCTTCATAGCCGGAGACCTGCTCGCCCAGCTATCGGAGACGCTAGTCAGTGCAGTCGGCGAGGGCATGGCGGGCGCGAAGGTCGAACTCGATCAGGACGATGAAAGCGCCCAGAGCCTTCTCCTCTGGTATCCAAGCGTGACCGCCGAGTCCGATGGCTACATCCGCAAAGCCGTCAAAATAGAATCCGGGGCCAAATCCGCTCTCGACCCTCATGCCCGCCACAGCGTCATTCCCTATCTCGCTGACGATCTGCCCGCCCTCGATCTGACGGTTGCCAACGTGACCATCGTCGATGCGGAACGCACCTTCTGGGACAAGGTCGTCATACTCCATGGCCTGCGCCGCTGGTTCGACGCCCGGCAGGTTCTGCGTGCGGGTGGCCAGCGCGTCTCACGCCATTACTACGACGTGCACCAACTGATGATCGCCGGAACGGGCGCTTCAGCGATGGCTAACCCCGCGCTCGGCAGGGATTGCGTCGCACACGCCCGGATGTTCTTCAACAGCCGCGACCTTGATCTTGCCCATGCTGAGCCCGGCAGCTTCTCCCTGATGCCGACCGATGCGATGATCGCTGACCTTCGCCGCGACTATGGTATCCATCCGGCGGCCGCCGCCTTGTCGTGAGGTAGTGGACTGCTCTTAAGAATGCTCTCGGGAGTAGGCTTAGGAGCGGTTGATGGGGCAGATCACGGTGATGACCGGGCCGGAACGGCGGCGGCGGTGGAGCGACGAGAAACGGCTTCAGATTCTGGCGGAAGCCTTTGCGCCAGGAGCCAGCGTCTCGGCCGTGGCGCGACGGCACGACATTTCCACAGCGCGGATCTACACATGGCGCAGCAGGCTGCGGCAGACGCCTGCCTTGGCCGAGTTCGCCGAGGCGGTGGTGGACGATGGCGAACAGCGAGGCGGGCATCAGGCCGGGATGCCGGTGATCATCGTGGATCTGGGTGGCAAGGGACGCGTGAGCATATCAGCTGTGGCCACACCTGCCTTGGTGTCGGCGGCGCTGAAGGCCTTGCGATGATCCCAGCAGGCGCACGGGTGTGGATCGCAATGGGCCATACCGATATGCGCCGCGGGATGCAGAGCCTCGCGGCGATGGTGCAGCAAAGTTTCTCGCGCGACCCATTTGCCGGCGATCTCTGGGTCTTTCGAGGGCGGAACGGGTCGCTGGTGAAGATAATTTGGCACGACGGCCTCGGGATGTCGCTTTATTCGAAGCGCCTGGAACGAGGGAAGTTCATTTGGCCCTCCGCGAAGGACGGAGTGGTGTCGCTGACGAGCTCACAGCTGGCCTGTTTGCTCGACGGCGTGGACTGGCGGAACCCGCAATATAGCTGGCGTCCGCAGAGCGCGGGATAAGGCACGGATTTTCTTTTGCCGAGGTCGCATTTTCCGCTTCATCCGGGCGGTTTTCTGTGATTCCATCCGGGTTGTGGACGCCGCCGTTTCGCCCCTGCCTGACGATATCGAAGCGCTCAAGGCGCTGGTGCTGCTCAGTGCGCAACGCGCCGATGCGGCCGAACAGCGCGCGACAAGTGCCGAAGCCGAACTAGCCAATGCCCGTGCCCGGGAGAGCGCCACCGAAGCCTTGATCTCGCACTACAAGTTGCAGATCGCCAAGCTCAGGCGTGAGCAATATGGCCCCAGCGCCGAACGCACCCGCCGGCTTCTCGCGCAGATGGAGTTTGAGCTCGAAGATCTGGAGGCTGACGCCGCCGAAGATGATCTTGCCGCCGAGACCGCCGCAGCAAAGGCAACGACCGTCACAGCCTTTGAGCGCAAGAGGCCGGTCAGGAAGCCATTCCCTGACCATTTGCCACGTGAGCGCGTCGTCATCCCGGCGCCCTGTTCTTGCCCGTCCTGCGGTGGCGTGCGCCTGTCGAAGCTGGGCGAAGATGTGACCGAGACGCTGGAGGTGATCCCGCGCGCCTGGAAGGTCATCCAGACCGTGCGCGAGAAGTTCTCCTGCCGAGATTGCGAGAAGATCACGCAGCCGCCCGCGCCCTTCCATGTCGTGCCGCGTGGCTGGGCCGGCCCAAGCTTCCTCGCCATGCTGCTGTTCGAGAAGTATGGACAGCACCAGCCTCTCAACCGTCAGGCCGAGCGTTTCACCCGCGAAGGCGTGCCGCTGAGCGTCTCCACGCTCGCAGATCAGGTCGGCGCGGCTTCCTTTGCTTTGATGCCCATCTTCCGGCTGATCGAGGCCCATGTGTTTGCCGCCGAGCGCGTACATGGTGACGATACCACCGTGCCGGTCATGGCAAAGGGCAAGACCAATACTGGCCGATTATGGGACTATGTCCGGGATGACCGCTCGTTCGGCGGCGCCGATCCGCCAGCGGTGGTATTCTATTACTCGCGGGATCGGCGCGGCGAACATCCCCAGGCGCATCTCGCGTCCTGGTCCGGGATTCTGCAGGCAGACGCCTATGCGGGCTATTTCGAGCTGTACGCTCCCGATCGTCGGCCCGGCCTTATCGTGGAGGCGGGATGCTTTGCCCATGCACGTAGGAAGTTCTTCGAACTCGCCGACGTCGAGGGCGCCGCGCGCAAGAAGAGCCGTGGTGAGCGAGCCGGTCCCATCTATCCGATCGCGCTGGAGGCGGTGCAGAAGCTTGATGCCCTGTTCGACATTGAGCGAGGCATCAACGGCAAAACCGCGGCAGAGCGGCTTGCCGTTCGGCAGGAGCTGAGCGCGCCGCTGATGGCCGAGTTGCACGATTGGCTGGAGGCTCAACTCACCAAGCTCTCCCGCAACCATGATCTGACCAAGGCCATCAACTATATGCTGCGGCGCTGGGACGCATTCACCCATTTCCTCGCCGATGGAAGGGTCTGTTTGACAAACAACGCAGCGGAACGGGCGCTGCGCTGTGTGCCACTCGGGCGGAAAGCCTGGCTATTTTGTGGCTCCGATCGCGGCGGTCAGCGCGCCGCCATCATGTTCTCACTCATTCAGAGCTGTCGCCTCAACGACGTAGATCCTCAGGCGTGGCTTGCCGACGTCCTCGCCCGCATCGCCGGTCATCCAGCCAATCGGCTTGGCGATTTACTCCCCTGGAATTGGAAGCCAACAGCGTTGAAGCTGGAGCCGTGATCTCATAGCATTACGGCATGGAATTTGGCCCGCAACCCGAACTGATCGAATCCCCGCTCTGCCGTTCTATGGAACAGGCAGGCGTGCGTTTGACGATCAACATCGTCCGGCTTGCCACCGAACGTGGTTGGTCCCTTGAAGTCGTCAACCAGCACGGAACCTCGACGGTCTGGGACGATCTCTTTCCCACCGACCGAGATGCCGATGCCGCGTTCCGCGATGTGCTCGCTCAAGAAGGCATCGAGGCCTTCCTCGGCAAATAAGATGCCAAATCCGGCAGCGAACCGCCCTTAGCCGCGGTCCTCAACGGATGCGTACCGACTATGGTGCCATGGCCGGCATGATCTTCAGCGATGTGCCCGACTTCGATGACGTTCTCGCAACCGTCGAAACGCTCCAGCGCTCGTTGAACGAACCGGCTGCATAATTACCACCTAGGGCATCGCTCATTGTCCGAAATTTGTGGGTGTATTTCGGACATGAGCAGCCGAATGCCAAAAGGACTCGAACCATCCCGTCATTCAGGTGCGAGCTGGTTTACCGGCGTCCAGATACCCAATGATTTGAATGGCATGGCACGGTCGATAGTGTTGAAGAAGTCCGGGATTGCCGTCCACTGGTGCTGAGGTGGACCCGGGCAACTGGTTCAGGCAGGAACGGTCTTTGGATGGATCGGGACCAGCTTGGCCAGCTTACGGAGGTTTTGAGCGGTTGCTGCCAGGTGGAACTCATCCTTTGCACCGTTTGGCCCTCGCAGACGTAAGCGATCGAGTTTGAGGATGCGTTTGAGGTGGGCGAACAGCATCTCAACCTTTTTCCGCTCGCGTCGGGATGTGACATAGGCATCAGTTTTGGACAGATCTCTTGCCAGATCCCGCGCGCCCTCGTGGATTGATCGGATCACTTTTCGGTTGGGCTGACCTGGGCAGCATTGCGGCTTGAGAGCGCAGGCATCGCAGTCATGTTTACTGGCGCGGTAGCGGATGAACCCGTCCTGATCGACGTCAGGCGGTGGGATCGCATAGTTCTTGCGGCGCGGGAACAACTCTTTGCCGCCGGGACATACATAGAGATCATTGTGATGGTCGTAGCGGAACTCGGTGCGTTGGAAACTTCCAGTCCGGCGACCCACGTGATCGAAGATGGGAATGTGCGGTTCGATACCGCGCTCATGGACGAGCCAGGCAATATTGGCGGCATCGCCATAGCCGGTATCGGCGGCCAGACGCTGCGGCCAGATACCAAAGCGTTCCTGCGTCCTGTCGATCATAATTCGCTGCGCTGTCACCTCAGCTGGGCGGATCGCCGTGGTAGCTTCGACATCAACAATCACGGCGTTTGCCAAATCGATGAGATAATTGGTGCTGTAAGCGAAGAAGGCTTGCCCGCCATGTGCGCTTGTCCAGCGCGCTGCAGGATCGGCAGGCGACAGATATTTGGGCGTGACGGGCGATGCCGCGCCGAAGGCTGCTGCATCGAGTACCTCCAGATACTCCCGGGCTGCGTGGTTGACGATGTCCGGGGGCAAGCCTTCCTCGCCGGGCACACCTCGCTGGCGGTTCGCGTCGGCCTTTATCAGGCTGGCATCGACGGCAAAGCCTTCGCCACCGACTAACCCTTCCTCAATGCAGCGCGTAACTGTCATCTCGAACAGGTCCCGCAACAGATCGCTATCCCGGAAGCGGCCTCGGCGGTTCTTGGAGAAGGTCGAATGATCCGGCACAGCTCCGTCAAGACCGAGGCGGCAGAACCAGCGATAGGCCAGGTTAAGATGCACTTCCTCGCAGAGGCGCCGTTCTGACCGGATGCCCAGGCAATAGCCGATGAGCAGCATCCGGATCATAAGCTCGGGATCGATAGATGGGCGGCCCGTCTCGCTGTAGAATGGTCGTAGCTTCTCCCGGATACCGTTCAGGTCCACAAAGCGGTCAACTGCCCGCAATAAGTGGCTTTGCGGCACATGATCTTCCAGGCTGAAGCTGTAAAACAGCGCCTCTTGCATCACCGTCCGATTGCCCATCATTAGCCTGTCTCCCAACGACAGGTTCAGTGAATCAGGACTGCACGATTACTGCAAGGCCGAGTTTTTCAACACTATCGGTCCAACGATGACCTTCTGAGGCATCTCATTCGTCACCGCAGGGGCCATCGGTGATCGGCGCTTCGTGGCTATGTCCGACCAGAACGTGCCGTTCCGATGCTTCCCCGGGGTCTGCTCATGCCGGAACCGGTCATTCGCGAGTTCGGCAACTGCCGGGCAGCGATCGTCCCTTTTCAGCCGTTCCGCTGAGGTTGGCCCAAACCCTAGAATCCTCCGTCCGTTCATCTAGCGGCAGGCTACGGCCTGCGCCATGCGCGTTTTTGCAAGGTTTGCGTTAGCCGGGTAATAGTTGGTGATATATGGAACCCAAGCCGCTGCCCTTCAGACCGTCGGCTCTTCCCGGAAATCACCCATCCACGGCAAAAGCTCCCCGATCCTGTCCTTGAACGGATAACTCCGTTGCACGCCTATATTTGCGGCATGCGCGACTGACAGCATGAAGCCCTTCTTCTCGCCCGAGGCGATCGTCCTGGCAGCCGAGAGAAAGCTATCTGCGGTGCCGTTCTGGAGCGCAAACTCGACATCGTCGATCTGGCAGAATGCAATCTCGCGACGATCCTCCGTGTCAATGCCACCTTCCGCGTCCGCAAGTCGATGCGCCGTTGCAAGGACGTTCTCGGCCTGATTGCTCGCCATTGCGAGCCAGCTGTCGGCCGTCACAATGACTGGCTGGCAGTCCGGGGCAAGTGTCAGCGTTCCAGTCCACCCGCATCGTGCATGCGCGAAAAAGCGCCAGAGTTGAAATATCCCTTTGGCGAGTTCGTCGAAACCGATCGCCGCCTCGCTTATAGGGTCATCGGCATATCGTGCGGCAAAACTCATGCGCTTCGCCTTGCATTCAATCAGCCCAACGATCCCAGCGGGGCCAGTCACGAGGATGTCCGGGGTACGATACTGCGCCTTTTTCGGCCCGTATGTGACCTCGCCTGACACAGTATAGGGTGCCATCATGGCATCGAGATAGCCGAGCACGTAGGTCTCGAACCGCTTGCCGATTTCGGTCCATACTGCTGCGCCGCCACGAACCACATCGAGATACAGCCCGGTGGTATAGCGATACATGATCAATTCCGGGATTGGTGCCCGAAGTCGCTCGCCTCGAGAGCCAAACGCTATGATCGGAAAGTCGCGCAATATGCTGGGACTGTATCCCGTATGACGCTGATTTTTGCGCATCCGGGCCGCACGGACGCGGGCTTCACCATGGGAGATCGCCAGCCTGGCAAGTGCCGCTTCACGAACTTTGGGCGTGATCCCGATCATCGTCAGGTCTTTTGTTCGCTCGGTATAGTCTCTTCCGGCAAGCGCTCCCGAAAAACAGGCGCCCACTTTGACAAAGTCGGGAATGGCAAGGCCAGCGTCATCCTCGAAAAAGTCGCGCGCGCTGCCGGTTCCGTAGAGTAGTATCGATCGGTAGAGATGCGGTGCATTCGCAACGCCCCGTTGCCACGGAAACTGTCGCTGGGCGATCCGCGCCATCTCATAGAAAACATCGTGATTTTTGAGGAAGACGCCGTCTTCGGCATTTTCGAGCTTGATCAGGATGCCCTGCAAAACGCGCAATGTCTGGAACCGCTGCGCGTTGAGGAGCCTGGTCTGGCCAACACCAAACCCCTTGGGCTTCGGGATCGCGAGCAGTTCGTTGACTAGGGTTTCCAGGGACCAGGGTGGAATATGGTACGGAGATCCAAGCTCCGCGCCGAGCGCCTCACCCGGGAGATCATGAACCGCCTGGAAACCGCTGGCATGGCCGGACTGCACGGCGACGACGGCGGATATGAGCGAAATCATATCCTCATCAATGCTTTGCGATAAGTATCTCGCCAGCTTGCAGCGATATACTTCGCGCCCGATCTGGCCCATTGCCGCGTTACCGCCCTTCGATCCGCAGTTTCGCGTCGAGATCCTCAATTGCCCCGTGTCGGTCATAGGAGCGCGCCAGTTCATGCAAAGCCTTGCCGACTTGCGGATGGGTTTCCTCCAGCCCGTTAGCATGATGGCGATAATGCGCCGCGAGCTCCCGTTCTTGATCGCCGCCCTCATAGGCGGCTCGTGAATGTACGCCGCGCTTGTTCATGCTGCCGGTGTAGAAGCCTCGAAGCATATCCTCGGAGGGTGCGCGTTCCAGCAGTACCCTTGCGGAGTCGCCCGGCCAAAAGCCGTCAGCGCCATTGGGTGCGTGCGCGAGAATCTGTCCGAGCGTGATGTCGCACACCTCGAGCCGGTCCTGTTCGGTGGCAAGTCGCCGGGCATCTTCGACAAACTGGATCGCCAGATCGCCGTCGATCGACCCGTCCGGATTCGTGCCCGGCTGGCGCTCGCATGCATGCAGGATGTGCCAGGCATTCTCGGCTGCGCCTTTTTGCTGGTCGTCGGCATCCCGCGGCGGCCCATTGCGCGGCTTGTAGATCAGGCAGAGGAGTTCGAGGAACACTTCAGGTCGTGACATTAGAACCCGGTACAGCGACTTGGCGTGCTGCTCCTCCTCAAAGCCCAGCGCGCGGATAAGCGCGAATTCAAGTTGAACCAGTCGCATCTCGTCAATCGCGCCGGTCTCTTCCAGATAGTCGATCGCATGCTGGAACACGTAGCTCTGCGGCACTTGGGCTTCGTCAAGCTCGAACCCTTTCATGACGCCTTCGAGCATCTCCATCACCAGTTCGGGGTCATGGCCCGAGAATTTGATGTGACAGGCTTTGAGCGCCGAGACTGGGCGCCGGTGCGCGACCAGCTTGCGCAGAGCGGTTTCCATCTCGGCAGGGTCGTCGAGCCATAGATTGCCGATGCAATGTGACCAGAAATGCTCGGTCTCGCCGATGCTGTCGGCGCGTGCCCAGATCTGCGGATCGTGTGGGCACAGCAGCAGCAGGCGAACCAGCCACTCCGAGCCATGCTCGGCGATGCGCGCGCGCTCAAAAATCCTGTCCAGCGCCAGATGACGCTGCTCCGGCGACACACTGCACAAAATGCTCGTGGCAAGACTTGTCCGAATCTCGCCGCGATGCAGCTGGCCCGCATCTTCCACGATCCAGCGTTCGAGTTCCTGTTCCGCTATGCCGAGATGGCGCAGATGGGCACCGAGCGGCCATGCTTCGCCGTGCCGGGTGGCCAGTTCGAGAACACCCTCCCAGCCCAAGACTTCGAATATCTCCCCAAGCGCGGCCCGAGCGGCCTGTGCGCTCTGCTTGCCTTCGGCGTCCAGCTCGGTCCCGCGTGTTCGGGTGGGCAGCTCAACCCAACCGCTCTGGAACAGCCAGGCGTGGCGGATCAGAAGATCGTCGGGTTCGAGGTCAGCATAGGCGGCCTCCAGCGGCGCGAGGAACTCAGCAAAGGTCGGGTCGTCGCGCTTGTCGTCATAATTATGGTGCCAGTAGAGTTTGTGACGGAGCGCAGAACGGATCAGTTCCTTGTCCTGGTCGCCCACGGTTCGGCACTCACGGATCAGCGCCATGAGACGCTCCTGGCGCGGCGCGTCAAGCGTCGTATATTTGGAAACGAGTTTCGCGATGCGGGCGGCATTGCCGCGTGACATCTCGATCTGCCGGTCGATAGCCGCGACCAGCATCGTATGGCGTTCGAGATGGGTCGCGCCATAGCCTGCACCCGCATCGTCATCCCGCCATTTGGGGCGAGCGATATGGGATGCGGAATCGGGGCCTGGGCCGGTCAGACTGTTGAGCAGCCGATAAGCTGCCTCCGGGACCTGCTCGATCAGGAAATCGATCGCTGCGATGCGCTGCTCGACGGTCGCGGCGGTTTGCGGGAACCAGCTACGGTAGAGGTCCTGCAACGAGCTTTGCGGCGTATTGCCCCAATTGCCTTCGATCGTGACGGCAGTTAGCCTGGCCAGGATCAGCGAAACGCGCCGCAATCGATTGGGCGCCCAAGCCAGCGTCTCGAGCGCCCAAAGTATCCCGGCATGCCAGCAGCGGCTGCCGATGCCCGCGCTCCTAGTCTCTGCGAAGACCGCCAGCGGGCCGCTTCCGGGTACATCGAGGCCGCGCTCGACCGCGCCAAGAAATTCGTGCGGGCTTGCCTCAGCCAGTGCGGGCAGCAGGCTCGCCAGCGAAAGCCAACGCACCCGATCACAATCACGCAGCAGATTGTGGACGAGGCGGCCGATTCGGCCTTGGATGTCGATCGCCACGAGCGCCGGGATGTCAGGCCCCCGGACCGCCAGCTTGATCAGGGTGTCGCAAAGCGAATCGAGCAACAGGCCGCTGATTGGCCGCACCTTGCCGTGAATGGCGGCGGCGAACCGGTCTTCTTCCGCAAGTTCCAGTTCCGGATCGGGCGTGGAAAGGATGGCCTCTAGCTCTGTGAAATAGCGGTCCAGCTGAGCTGGAGTGAGGCGCTCCCCGAATATAGCGAGCAGTTCGAGCGCAGACTTTGCTTTCCAAACGCTGCCGATGTGTAGCAGCGGGGAATCGTCGAGCCGCTCGAGGGCAAGCAGATCGGCTTCAAGGTCGTCATAGGATCTGCCAGCGATCCTAGCGACGATTTCGGCATCTCCGGGTTTCCCGGTCGACCAGCCCCCGATGAGGCACACCGCGGCAAGCGCATCGGCCGCAGGGCTGTCGAGCCAGGCGGGCCGCCGGATAGCGGGGTTGATCGCGTGCTGACGCCGAAATACCGACCAGGATCGGCCACAAAGGGTTGAAAGGCGCCGCGTGTCATTCTCGTCGAGCCCGATCGCTTGCAGCGCTTTCTCGAATTCCTCGGGCAGCGCCCGCTCGAGCACCATCTCGGCATCGTTCAGCCGTCCCGCGACGCCTCTGAACTGGCGGGCCATATCGCCCGACGCATAGGGTACGAGCAGGGCCAGCCGCTCGCGGGTCGCGGGTGCCTCGGCGACGGCTGGCGTCGCCGCAACGGCAATGGTGATGCCGATGTTCTTCTCGACATAGCGCCAGCCATCTGCGCTGGTCACGATCACCGCCTGACTGGACAATTGTTCATGCGGGATCAGCGCAGCTGCGGCGAACGCGACTGCCTCCTCGACGCTGTCGGCCTTGATAGCGAGTGGGTCACGCGCCGTTCCGCTGTGGATCTGATCTATCCGCCCGGCCAGTTTGGCCATTTGATCGACTCTGCCAGTAAGCAGCGCGTCCGGCATGATTTTAGGTTTGCACTGCGCGCCCCATTTTTCCAGATACGCCGCCAAGCTCTCGACGCCCGGACCGGCGATGCCCAGCTCCTCGCCAAATGCCAACGCGACCGCCGGACATTGCTCGAGCCATTGTTCCAGATCGTCGGCATCATAGGCACGAACGTCCTTCCAGCTGCCCTCGGCGATCTTCTCATCGCGCCAACGCGTCTTTCCCGCCCAGCGCCGTGCCGTGCAGGCCACGTAAATTCGGTCAGCCTTGACCTCGGCAGGCGTCGCTAGGGCCCGTTTGCTAAAATCCTCATTCGCCTTGGTGGTAGCGTCTGCGCGGCAGCTCAATTCCCAGAACGAATGACCGGCCGGCACCCAGGCATTGCCGATCTCGCTGTGCAGCTCACCATCAAAACCTGGCAGGGACACGGACTCGCCGGCTGGCATCGTTATCTGCGTCGTGGTCGCGACGCTGTGAATGAGTCGGCGCAGCAGCCGAGGCAGTTCTGTCGCAGCGGGTGTCGTGCCCGCCCAATCGGCAATCTGTATCGCAGTAACCATGACGTCAGAATAGCGCTTGAGAGATTCGAACGGAAGAAGAACAATCGGAATTGCCACAGCCGTCGCCGCGACATATTAAGGAAGCGCTGGAGCACGTTTGTTGGTGGAAGGGCAGTGGATAACTGGAACGGGAAATCGGGACGATCTCAGTGTATCGCGAGCAACCATCCGAAAGCCGACGGGCAGTTGCCGCCCCAATTCTAGCTGCTCGATCAACCATTACCGCGATGTCCGCTCGCGCCGTTGACTGGCTATGAAGCGTTCAAGCGGAGTTAGGGAGTCGCGGACTGGGGTGACCGATTGCAGCGTCGCCACTGCCAGCGTCAGCGTGGCAGGCTGATGATGAAGCGCCAGATCAGCACGTCGAGATGGTTTTCCGCGCTGTCGATGTCGTCGCCGAATTCGAGCATTTCGATCAGGTCGAGGTTCGAGAGGACGAGGATCAGCTTGCCGCTTTCCCGCATCGCCCCTTGCGCTGCGCGCTGGCAGCTATCGTCGCCGCCTTTGCGGGCGATCAGGAAGCAGACCGTGCGTAGCGCGCTCGAGAAGAGGTAGCGCTCGGTCGAGTAGATCTGATCGGCTGTGATCGGATCTGTGTAATTCTTGCACTCGAAGAGTATCGCGCGGGTGCGGAAGTCGGTTTTGAGCGCGCTCCAGAACGCGCGATCCGTGGCGATGCGGCAGATGAAGTCGTAGCGGTTTGCGCCGTCGCTTGTCCCTGTCTGTGACTCGAAGCCGAACAGGCTGGGATCGAACAGGAACCTGAAGACCTCCTTGCAAAGACCCTCATAGTCTGTGGGTGTGAGCACGCCTGCGTCTGCATCGTGCGCGCGCAGTCGCGCGATAAGAGTTTCCCGTTCCGCGAGCCGCGCCTGCGCGCGCTGTTGCTCAAGGTCTTCGGCAGATAGGGGGGCAAAGTCCGGGTTTGGTGGTGCCTGTGCATCCGCCTCCGCCTCGAGGTCATCAAGCCGGATGATCCGGACCTCGGTCTGATGTCGCGCCCAATGGGCGGTGACCGGCGTTGCGAAGCCTGTGACGATGATGACCGGCGTGTCGGTCCAGGCGTCGCGTCCACGCAGGGTCACCAGACGAAGAACTTCGCGCCGTAGCTTGTCGATCTGGCCGGAACCCACTTCGCCGGAAATCTCGACGGGAGTTTTCTTCGGACCGTCCTCGATCAGGAGATCGAGCTGAATGCCGTTCAGCACCACGCCCTGGTGGACGATATATCCCAGCCGGCGATACGCCGAGACGACCCGGTGCAAGAGATTGGCTTCAGCGCGTGCTTGACGTTCGGCTGTGGGTATCTCGTCGTAACTGAAACCTGTGCTGCGCCCGATGGCGAGGCCCCGCATGGCCGGCAGATTGGAGGTCATGGCAATCCTTTTCATGTCCGCGACGGAGAATGCTGTGGTGTGATCTAGGCCAATGATCGCCCGAAGTCTGGCGGAGAAAACACCCGAAATGGTGTCGCTGGCCGACTGTGCGACGTGATCGACTGGGACGGCCCCGCCTTCACGATTGAGGACCTGCCGGACAAAGGGCCGCCGACCCTGCGTTTGACCCAATCGTCATGGCTGTTGGGGCGTCCGCTCTTCCGGCCAAGCCAAAGGAGGGAGGGGCCGCTTCTGCCGAAAGATGTCGTTCGCCGTCGCTGCTGGGAATGGCAAATAAGTCCCAGGCCCGGGCGCGCATCAAAGAACGCAGCGACCAGAGGCGACCCGTCCATCTACGTCCAGCCTTTTCCACAAATCGAAAGCATGCTAAAGTTGCTCCCGGCGACTTCGCAAGTCTATGATTTTACTGCGAAATCAATCGCTTAGGTCGCCCGGCCGAAAGCTCTTCTGAGTCCGTGTTCGTCTATCAACGTCCACGTTCGTCCAGCTATTTCCGACATGGCGCTGCGTTCCGACGCCGCCAGCCCCTCTTGTGATTTGTCAGAAATTCGCGTCATGTATCTGACAAACTAATTGTGGTTTGTCAGAATTGCGTATACACGCTTCTGACAAAGGAATTGCCATGCGCGGGCCGGGTCTCGATCTCAAAAGTGCCATAACGAGCCGGATGGTCTCCGGCGGCGTGCCTTCGGTCTGGACGCCGCAGGACTTTCTCGACCTCGGCTCTCGCGATGCCGTCGACCAAGTGCTTCATCGACTGACCCGCAACGGCGAAGTCCGCAGGATTGCCCGCGGCCTTTATGACAAGCCGAAACTCAACCCCCTCACGGGCAAGCCCACGAATCCCGATCCGCGCACTGTCATCGATGCGCTGGCTCGCCGGGACCAGGCCCGTATCCTCGTCGATGGCGTAACCGCAGCCAACGATCTAGGACTCTCCGATGCCGTCCCTGCTCGTATCGTCGTCCACACGGACGCGAGGTTGAAGCCCATCACGCTCGGCAACCTCAAGATCGATTTCAAAACCACTGCGCCAAGTCGGCTTCATTGGGCTGGGCGACCAGCGATGCGGGTCGTGCAGGCCTTGCATTGGTTGCACGACGCCGGGGGCGATACCGATCCGGATGTTGCCAAGCGTCTGCGCAACATCTTCGCCCACCCCGGTCACGGCGCCGACATCGTCAACGACCTTCAGACCGATATGCTGGCGCTCCCGCTCTGGATGCAGAATCTCCTGCGCGATACGATGCCGGCGACCGCGTCAGCCAACCGTCCGAAGACCAAGCGAGCATGACAATGAATCCCGCTTACGCCCAGTTCTTCGCGGCCGACCCGACGGATCGACGTGATGTGTTTATCGGCGCCGGGCAGCGGCTCGGCACTGCGCCCCAGAATATCGAGAAGGATTTCTGGGTCTGCTGGACGCTCGATGCGCTTTTCAATGGTCCGGCGTCCCACGGCCCGCGCTTCCTGTTCAAAGGGGGCACGTCGCTGTCGAAGGGCTTCGGCCTGATTCAACGTTTCTCCGAAGACATCGACATCACAGTGTTTCGTGAAGACATCGGCCAAGATGCAAGCGTCGAGGCGCTGGAGGAGATGTCCGGTAAGAAGCGACAGGCAAAGCTCGACGCCATCAAGGCGGCATGCCAGGCCTTCATAGGCAGAGACCTGCTCGCCCAGCTTTCGAAGACCCCAGCCGATGCAGTTGGCGAGGGCATGGCAGGCGCGAAGGTCGAACTCGATCGGGACGATGAAAGCGCCCAGAGCATTCTCCTTTGATATCCAAGCGTGACCGCCGAGTCCGATGGCTACATCCGCAAAGCCGTCAAAATAGAATCCGGGGCCAAATCCGCTCTCGACCCTCATGCCCGCCACAGCGTCATTCCCTATCTCGCTGACGATCTGCCCGCCCTCGATCTGACGGTTGCCAACGTGACCATCGTCGATGCGGAACGCACCTTCTGGGACAAGGTCGTCATACTCCATGGCCTGCGCCGCTGGTTCGACGCCCGGCAGGTTCTGCGTGCGGGTGGCCAGCGCGTCTCACGCCATTACTACGACGTGCACCAACTGATGATCGCCGGAACGGGCGCTTCAGCGATGGCTAACCCCGCGCTCGGCAGGGATTGCGTCGCACACGCCCGGATGTTCTTCAACAGCCGCGACCTTGATCTTGCCCATGCTGAGCCCGGCAGCTTCTCCCTGATGCCGACCGATGCGATGATCGCTGACCTTCGCCGCGACTATGGTGCCATGGCCGGCATGATCTTCAGCGATGTGCCCGACTTCGATGACGTTCTCGCAACCGTCCAAACGCTCCAGCGCTCGTTGAACGAACCGGCTGCATAATTACTACCTACGGCATCGCTCATTGTCCGAAATTTGTGGGTGTATTTCGGACATGAGCAGCCGAATGCCAAAAGGACTCGAACCATCCCTTCATTCAGGTGCGAGCTGGTTTACCGGCGTCCAGATACCCAATGATTTGAATGGCATGGCACGGTCCAACGATGACCTTCTGAGGCATCTCATTCGTCACCGCAGGGGCCATCGGTGATCGGCGCTTCGTGGCTATGTCCGACCATCATTGGTCATTCAAATGCGGTGACGGCGCGGGCGGCTTTCGCCGGAACCCGCCATCCGCAGCTCTGGCACTTGTGACGTCACCGAAATCGTTCGCCGGTCAGCTAGGTCGGAGCCGACCGGGCGCACGATACTAGTTATGCTCTGCCGCAGCCATCTCGGATTGCCGGGATCGGTCCATTTAACGAGCCAGAACGTCGCTGACTAATGGTCGCAACTTATGATATAGATTGTGATCGCCAGAGCTGCGCAGGTGGCTAAGGAGTCTCACAAGATCTCGTTCGGGTTTCGTGCCGTCTGTTGTATATTGAGATGTTCCATTAAATGCCTCTAGCCGCTCACCGGCCCAAGCCAGCAAAGCATCAATTTCAATGGCTGCAGCCTCGGCAGCCTTTCTGGTTTCAGGCTCAGAAAGTATAGCTTGCAGCTCGACTGGAAAGTACGAGTTCACCCGGCGAATTGCCTCAGCGACAAGACGGGTAGCAAATCCAGATACGGCGATTTGCTGTGCTAAAGCGAATGTAAAGTTCGGCATTTTTGGAAAGAATTTCTGCGCATGACTTGCAAAGAAGCCTTGCAATATCTGCTTACCACTAAAACGGCTGAGTGCACTCCCGTCCAAAAGCTCTTGGTCGATGTCGGCTAAAACCGCGCCCTTTTGTGCATCGACTCGTATACGCATATTTTGCGCCTCACGGTCAAAATCAACGGAACCAATATCAACGGAAATCTCATTTCCGGCGACGGCAATGTTGGGCCTAATCGTCGCTGTGCCTGCAACTGTTTTCAACCGACGCCGTATCTCCTCGTCCCGCAAGCCTTGCGCCACCAACATCAACGATTGACGCACCGCTTCCGCGGACGCAAGCGCGCCGTGGGGCACGTAGGGCTTGAGGACTACCGCGATGCTTTGTGGATCAAGCAATAGGTTCTCTACCATGCATACAGGCCAAGGAAATACCCAAGGTTGATCCGTGCTTTCATAATCGGCATCAACCAGCGCGTAGGCTGTAATTGGATGCTCTTGCTCGGCGGCCGCTCGGCGCAGACGCTCAGCTCCGGAAATTGCCTGAGTTCTACCCCTGCTCGGTACAAAGGCATAGCCACGGAAATCTGGCAGCATCAGCTCGAGAAGGCCAATATCTGTGTGCTTATTTGTATCTGATGCGAATTCGCCTTCGATGAACAGGACAGGCCGTCCTCTGGAATAGGTATACGCACTTCCGAGCAATTCTCTTATAGCGAGCAGGCGGTCGGCATTGTCAGCCAATTTCGAGAACTGGTTCCCGTTCCACGACGCTTGCCAAGCCATAAGGATAAATAGTTCGTCAGGTTGAGCGGCATCTATCATCGTAGGAGAATGAGTTGCCACTATAAACTGTATACTATCACTCTGCGCTAAATGTCGAAAATACGCCACCATATCGGCTTGCAAAGCCGGGTGCAGGTGAAGTTCTGGTTCATCTATCAAGAATGTTCTTTTAGATCCTGCATGTTCGATGCCAAGAATCTTATCGATCTGGTATTCCAGAACGGGGAGAAAGAGGGTCAATATCGCCTTTTCCCCTGAACTGAGTTCGTCAATGTCGAATGGAGCGTCCGTGGATTGGTATATTGATCTAAAAAGAACCCGAACATTATTCTTATCGATCTCTTCTATTGCATCAAAGACGAGGTGCGGCAAAAGTCTATTGAGCAATTCTCTCAGCGGTTCATATGGGTCAAGTATGTCATCTTCATAAACCTTGCCAAACTTTTGATGAAGTTCCTGAAGCCTATCTCGATACTTTTCGCTTATGACTGCGAACGAGACTTTCACCAAGGCTTGAGCTTCATCAGAAGCGTCGGGATCACGCGCTTGCCCCTGAAAGTTCTGAATGCTGTACGGCACGGCACCTTGAAAATGGGGTAGATTCGAACTCGTCAACATGTCGCCAAAGCTCATTGGCATGCCAAGCACCGAGGCTTTTAACAGGCTTCCTTTCCTCCACGGCCGATGTGGGCCAATGTGAAGTACTTTCGTCCCTTCTTCTTTTACGCCTTGATCCTTCAGAAGAGTAAGCAGGCTGGACTTACCTGCTCCATTCGCACCGGTCACAAACACGAGGTCAGGAAGCCCGTCGTAGCTCGCGGAAATTAGAGATTTGCGCCCTGCAACATTGAAGCTTCTAATGGCCATGATACCTCTAATCTCCTGCTGCCGTATAGTGGCGGCTCTTGACGGTCATTGCAGAGGCGGACCGGGGAGGGAAGAGCAAGATGCCGTCAGTCAGGCGTTCCTTGGGTGTCAGCTCCTGGTAGGATGCGACGTTCGATATGGAGGTCGGGAACGGCAGCGAAGTCCCAGGCCCGGACGCGCATCAAAGAACGCAGCGACCAGAGGCGACCCGTCCATTTACGTCCAGCCTTTTCCACAAATCGAAAGCATGCTAAAGTTGCTCCCGGCGACTCCGCAAGTCTATGATTTTACTGCGAAATCAATCGCTTAGGTCGCCCGGCCGAAAGCTCTTCTGGCACCATTTTTCAGCAAGCCTGAAAATACTCAAAAGCGGCTGGCAACGGCCGCTTTTTTGTTATCTCGCACAAATGTCGGCTTCTCGGGTTCGACGCCATCGCGCGCAGCACAACCCTGTCTGTCAGAATAAGGATCCGCCTGTCGCGCAACCTGCACGATGCCCCGCCTTGCGGCGAAGTCGTTGCTCATCTTCAGGAAAAAGGTTGGCGGAGACGGAGGGATTCGAACCCTCGGTAGCCCCTTAAGGCTACGACGGTTTAGCAAACCGCTGGTTTCAGCCACTCACCCACGTCTCCGCACGGATTTGCCCGTCTCTTGGGGAGAGGGGCAGTGGCTAGGGCGCGGCTATAGCGAGGGCTTTGCTGCATGGCAACGGTCCTGTGCAGGGATTTTTTCGCTATGGGGGGACCAAGGGATTTCGGTCCGGCCCGGAATCGACTCGGGTCGCCGTTCGTTCATTGTCGGCTCAGCTTTACAGCCGATAATCTGGAATATGGTTTCAAGAGCGGGCATCCGGGGAGTATCGGGCATGATCGGCATCAAGGGGCGCGTGGGCGTCCGCATCGCACGCGCAACGACGTTGATCGCGGCGCTGGCGGGATTGGCGCTGACTCCGGTCGCGATTTCCGCACAGGTCCGCACGATCGATCCCAACACGGCGATCGACGCCGACCTCGCTCCACCGCCACCGGCGACCAGCGCGCCGACCGATCCCGGCGTCGATCCCAGCGTCGATGATGGCGCTAACGACAGCGGCACCAGCTACGATCCGCCGCCCCCGGTCGCGGCGCCGCCGTCCAGCGGCACGACCGCGACCGGCGCGCCCGTGACGGCGGATTCGCCACCCTCGACCATTTCCCCCGGCCAATCCTACCAGGAAGACGACCTGATCGGCGCCGCCGAGGGCGTGTTCGGCAAGGGCGCGGAAGGCCTGGCCGGCATCATCGAGAAAATCCTGAAGGATCAGGGCCGCCCCAACGCCTATATTGCCGGGCGTGAAGCATCGGGTGCCTTCGTCGTGGGCCTGCGCTACGGCTCGGGCACGCTCAACCACAAGATCGAGGGCAAGCGCGAAGTCTATTGGACCGGCCCGTCGATTGGGTTCGACGTGGGCGGCAACGCGGCCAATACCTTCGTTCTGGTCTATAATCTCTACGATACGCAGGAACTGTACCACCGCTTCCCCGCAGCAGAGGGGACCGCCTATCTGGTCGGCGGCTTTACCGCCAGCTATCTGCGCTGGGGCAATGTCGTGCTGATTCCGATCCGTCTGGGCGTCGGCTATCGCCTGGGCGTCAATGCCGGTTACATGAAGTTCACCGAAAAGCGGAACTGGCTGCCCTTCTGATAAGGCTCATAGCGACAGGGCGAGTTGCTCGCCCTGTTCGCCTGCTTGTTCCGATTCCAGATTATGCACCCCCAGCCCCAGCAGCCGCGCTCCCATGCGCAGCGGCAACTGCGCCAGCAGCAGTTCGCGTCCCGCCTGACGCAGCAGGTCCGGCGACCGCACCGGCGCTGAAAAGCTGCGCGACCGGGTGATGATGCGGAAATCGGCGAACTTCACCTTCAGCACCACCGTCCGGCCCCAGGCCTGCGCCCTCTCGATGCGGGTCCACAGGCTGACCGCGATGCGCTCGATCTCCGCCACCAGCGCCGCCTCCTCGACAAGGTCGTCGAAGAATGTGTCCTCCACGCTCACCGACTTGCGCCCTTCCCGTTCGCGCACCGGACGATCATCCTCCCCCCGTGCCGCGCGATAATAATAGTCGGCCATATTGCCGAAATGGGCTTGCAGGAAATGAAGGTCGCGCGCCCGCAGATCCGCGCCGGTCTCGATCCCCAGCGCCTGCATCCGCTTCGCCGTCACCGGCCCCACGCCATGGATGCGCCGCACCGGCATGGCGGCGATGAAGGCCGCGCCCTCTCCGGGCCGCACCACGCAGATGCCGTCGGGCTTGTTCTGGTCCGACGCCAGCTTGGCGATCAGCTTGTTGTAGGATACGCCAGCCGAGGCGGTAAGGCCCGTTTCCTCGCGGATCATCCGCCTGATCGCCTGCGCGACCTGGGTTGCCGAACCCATGCCAGGCTTGTTCACGGTCACGTCCAGATAGGCTTCATCGAGCGACAGGGGCTGGATGATGTCGGTGAACCGGCTGAAAATCTCCCGCACCTGCGCCGACACGGCGCGATAGACCTCGAACCGCGGCTTGACGAAGACCAGGTCGGGGCAAAGCCGCCGCGCCCGCGCGCCCGGCATGGCGGATCGCACGCCGAACCTGCGCGCCTCATAGCTGCACGTCGCCACCACGCCGCGCGGCCCGCCGCCGCCGACCGCGATCGGCAATCCGCGCAAGCCCGCATCGTCGCGCTGCTCGACCGACGCGTAGAAGGCGTCCATGTCGATATGGATGATCTTGCGCGCGCCCGAGTCCATGGTGCTCGCTATGCCATAAGGCAGAACGAAAGGGAAACGTCAGCGCAGCAGGCGCAGATTGTCGAGCAGCGCTTCCAGATGCGCGCGGCTGATGCGGCTCCAGACATTATAGGTGCAAACCTGGCCGCCGACCCGCAGATAGGCCACCGAATGCAGTCCCCTGCCCTCGGGATTGTCGGCCGGATACGGCTCCGCGCCCGACAGGCCATAGCCAGCGAAGGCGGGCGCGGGCAGGCCGTCAATGTCCCGCAGATGCGGCCATTGCGTCGCCAGTCGCGCGCGTTGCGCCGCCGCCGGCGCCTCATCCTGCGGCAGCAGGCCCGGTCCGGCAAAGCCATAGGCGCTGCGCAGCGCGGGCAAGTCGAACGCGACGCCCCAGCCGCCGCTGAAATCGGCGGCGCGCGCTACACCCTGCGCGCCCGCGTCCGACGCGAGCGCAAGCGGCGCGCACCCGCGCCTGTCCCTGGATCTGGACCATTGGGCGCGGGCGATCTCTTCGCCCACCAACGGCTCGGGTCCGTGCGACGACGCGGCTGGCGACCCGGCCCGCGGGGCACCTAGGGGTGGGGAGGCATTGTCCTTCGGCCGATCGGCCTCCATGCCGTCCGATACCGTAGGATCAGGTGCGCCCGGCGACCCGCCGTCGCAGGCACCCATCATCGTCACCGCCATCCACATCCATCGCCGCATCGCGTCAGGACGCAGGGGCCGACGACCGGGTTCCCTATTTCCTGTCCTTGAGGCCCAGAAGCGCGGCGAACGGGCTGGCCTGTTCCTCGCTCAGAACGCCTGCCTCCTTCAGATAGGCGTCGGCGTCCGGTGCCCGCGGAAACGGGATCATCGCCAGCGCCATCGTTTCGGCCACCGCCTCGCCCATGTCGACGACCTGCCCATCATAGCCGATCGTGTCGCAATCCTCGGCGTCCAGTTCCAGTTCCTCGGCTTCGGGCGTGCCTTCGCCTTCCACCACGAAGCGCAGCACGAAATCCGTGTCGATCGTCTCGGGCACCGGCACGCCTGTCGCGACGCAGGGCTGGGCCAGCGCGGCGCGCACCCGCCCCCGCGCCATGATCGCGCCATTCTCCTCGGTCAGCGTATAGTCCGCCTCCAGCCGGTCGAGCGCGGACAGGCCGAAGCGGCGGGCCAGCGCCTCGCGCTCGGCCGCGTCGGCCGCGATATGGGTGTCCCCGGTCAACCGCTTGACCTGGTCGGCCTTTACGGGCCGGGAAAATTCGGGCGTCATGCTCATCCAAGATCTCCTGCCAGCAGGGCGTCACGCGTCAGGCACCCCAGCCGCGTCCAGCGCGCGCGCAGACCGGCTTCAACATGAGCGACGGCCGCATCGGCCACCTCCGCGCCGCGGTACAGGTTGCGGCGCAGCGCGTCGGCCAGGTCCGCGTCGCCGGTCAAAGCATCGCGATAGGCGCTGATCCGCCCGCCAAGCGCGCTCATCATGCGCCCGACATGCTTGCCGACCACGACGTCGCCAATCCCTTCCTGCCGCAACTGCCCGTCCATGTCCTCAACGAACAATTCGGTCAGCCATACGCTTTCCTGCGCCGCGCCCTGTTGTTCCAGCCGGATTAGCGCCTGCGCCAATATGGCGACGATCATGTCGAACCGGCCGTCAAGCGTGTCCGGCACCGCGCCCTCCAGATACCAGTGCGGCCGCCGCCCTTCGCCCACGACGGCATGATAGAGCGGCCGCAATCCCTCGCGGGGGTCAGTCCGACCGAAGAAGCGATGGAGGAAGGAGGAGGTGCTGGACATGGAACGGAACGGCTTTTCGAGACGGATCGGCCGGCGGCGCGCCGTCCGATGTTTTGCGCCCCTTGTCGGGGCTTGCGCATTTCCATATTGATCGCTGCGTCGCCCAATGCAATGGCGGCATCAGTTTTATCGGGTTCGCGGGACATGCCCCCGCAGGAGACGTCCATGCCTCAGTTCAGCCGCCATTCCCGCCGCGGGCGCGTATTGATCGCCGTCGGCCTCAGCGCGCTGCTGCTCGGCACCTCGGCCTGCACCCGCATCCGCAGCCATCAGGGCTATCAGGTGGACAAGCTGCTGGTGGATTCGGTCCAGCCGGGCATCGACAATCGCGCCTCCGTGGAAGGCACGCTGGGTCGCCCCAGCTTCGTGTCGCAATTCGGCGAGCAGGACTGGTATTATGTCTCGCGCAACATGCGCGCGCTCGCTTTCTCCAATCCCAAGCCGGTCGACCAGACGGTGCTGCGCGTGCGCTTCGATCCGGCCGGCAATGTCGTGGCGGTCGACCGCATGGGCCTGGAGCAGGTAGCGAACATTTCGCCGATGGGCGACAAGACCCCGACGCTGGGCCGCAACCGCAGCCTGTTCGACGAGATTTTCGGCAATATCGGCGCGGTCGGCGCCGGCGGCATGGGTGGCCAGGGCGGCGGCCCCGGCGGCGGCCCTAACGGCAGCTAAAGATCCTAACGCCCGGCCTCGACGGAGACCGGGCCTTTCCTTTCGTGCGTTCACGTCGGGAGCGGGATGAACTCGCTTTCTTCCGGGACTGGCGCGAAACGCCGGGCCTGCCAGTCGGCCTTGGCCTGCTCGATCCGGTCGGCCGACGACGAAACGAAGTTCCAGTAGATGTTGCGCTTCTCGGGCAGCGGCTCGCCGCCCAGCAGCATCAGGCGCGTACCTCCCCTCGCCCGCAGCACGATCTCCGCGCCCGGCTTGAACACGACCAGTTCGCCGCTCGCGAAGCCGCCGGTCTGGCCGATCACCTCGACCTCGCCCGCCACGACATAGATGGCGCGTTCGATATGCTCCGCCTTCAACTGATAGCGCGCGCCATCCTGAAGCGCGATGTCGGCATAGACCATGTCGGAATAGGTCTTCACCGGCGACACCAGCCCGTCGGAACTGCCTGCGATCAGGGTGAGGCGCGCGCCCGCATCCTCGATCGTCGGAATCTCGTGCGCCTTGTGGTGGGCAAAGCCGGGATCGGTCTCCTCATATTGCGTCGGCAGCGCGACCCAGGTCTGGAGGCCGAACAGCTTGCCGCCCCTGGCGCGATTCTCTTCGGAGGTGCGTTCGGAATGGACGATGCCCCTGCCCGCCGTCATCCAGTTCACCTCCCCCGGCCGGATCGGCTGGATCGACCCCACCGAATCGCGATGAAGAATCTCGCCCTCCAGCAGATAGGTGACGGTGGCGAGGCCGATATGGGGGTGTGGGCGGACATCCAGCCCCTCGCCGCTGTCGAAGACCGCCTCGCCCATCTGGTCGAAGAAGATGAAGGGGCCGACCATGCGGCGATGCGCGGACGGCAGCGCCCGGCGCACGGAAAATCCGTCGCCCAGATCACGGACCGGCGGGAGGATGATCATGTCGACGCCGTCGACCTCGGAAGTGCGGATGGACATGGGACTGGACCTTTCGGAAAGGGGAATGGAGGGGTCAGGCGCCCAGCAGCGCCAGCGCTTCGATCTGGGCGCGGGAATAGCCCTGCGCGGAGAGGGTCGGGACATGACGCTCGGCGATCCTGCGAGTCCGCCCGGTTTCGCAGAGGAAATCGCGCACCGGCGCCAGATGGGCGGGCGGGGTGGCCGGAGCATTCTTCCTGGGGCCGATCAGCACATCGACGGCATGGGAAATGCGTGAGCGCAGCGACCCGGCGGCCGCAGGCTGGCCGCAACCGCAATCTGCGACGGCAGCAAGGGTCGCCTGCACGTCCTGCCATTCGGCAGGGCTGAGGCGCGGGGTAGCAATGGTCAGCATGGGCAGGGCCTCCTTCTTCGTCCTGATGCCATCCTTCTAGCCGGTCGGGGCTTTGCGGATCAGATGGATAAAATCGGTCAATCTATTCTATGAAGTTGAAAAGGGCGTGGTGGTGCCACGCCCTTTCCCGGTCATCACGCCGCGTCGACCAGCACGATCTCACTATCCTCGATCGCGGTGACGCGGATCACGTCGAGATCGCTGATCGCGGCGCCGTCACGGGCATTGATGCGGATATCGTCGATCCGGATCGCGCCAGTCGCGGGCACCAGATAGGCTTTGCGATCACGGCCGATCGGATATTCGGCGGTTTCGCCGGCCTTGAGCGTCGCGGCGACCACCCGCGCATCAGTGCGGATCGGCAGCGCGTCATTGTCATTGTCGTAGCCCGACGCCAGCGTCACGAAATGACCGGAGCGTTCGCCCTTGGGGAAGGGGCGGGCGCCCCAGCTGGGCGCTTCGCCGTCGCGTGTCGGGATGATCCAGATCTGGAAGATCTTGGTCGTCACATCCTCCAGATTATATTCCGAATGGCGGATGCCCGTGCCCGCGCTCATCACCTGGACGTCGCCCGCTTCGGTGCGGCCCTTGTTGCCCAGGCTGTCCTGATGGGTGATCGCGCCTTCGCGGACATAAGTGATGATCTCCATGTCGCGATGCGGGTGTGGCGGGAAGCCGGTCTGGGGCGCGATGGTGTCGTCGTTCCAGACGCGCAAATTGCCCCAGTGCATCCGCTTCGGGTCATGATAGCCCGCGAACGAGAAGTGATGCTTGGCGTCCAGCCAGCCATGGTTGGCGCCACCGAGGCTGTCGAAAGGGCGAAGTTCGATCATGTCCATGTCTCCTGTGGGACGCCACCGATGGAATTGGGCGTCCCTGTTGGAGATCATCTAGACCTTGCCATCTTTCTCGGTCAGAGCGATAAAATCTGTCGAACTGTTCGAGGAAATGGAAAAGTGAACAATCCCGGCACGCCCACCTTCGACCAGTTGCGCATCTTTTTGGCGATCGTCGAAACGGGCAGCTTCGCCGGGGCAGGGCGCAAGCTCAATCGCGCCGTGTCGGTCATCAGCTATGGCATCGCCAATCTGGAAGCCCAGCTGGGCCTTACCCTGTTCGAGCGGGAGGGGACCAAGAAACCGCTGCTGACCGTGGCCGGGCGCGCGCTGCTGGCGGAAGTCCGCGCCATCTCGCACGGAATCGACGGGCTGCGGGCCAAGGTGAAGGGCTTGCTCGACGGGCTGGAGGCGGAGGTCAATCTGGCGGTCGATGTCATGCTGCCGGCCGAACGACTGGGGAAGGTGCTGCGCGCCTTCGCGAAGCAATTTCCGACGGTGCAGCTGCGCCTCCATGCCGAGGCGCTGGGCGCGATCGTCGCCATGGTGCTGGACAAGGGCGCGGTGATCGGCCTGTCCGGTCCGCTGTCGGCCGGGGTAGAAGGCATAGAGAGCATGGCGGCCGGATCGGTGCCGATGGTGCCCGTCGCCGCACCCGACCATCCGCTGGGTCGGATGGACAGCATCCCCTCCGGCGCGGGGCGCGACCATATCCAGCTGGTGCTGACCGACCGGTCGCGCTTCACCGAAGGTCAGGATTATTCGGTTTCCAGCCCGAAGACCTGGCGCCTGGCCGATCTGGGCGCGAAACATGCGCTGCTGCGCGAGGGCATCGGCTGGGGCAATATGCCGCTGCCGATGATCGAGCCGGACCTGGTGGCGGGCACGCTGGTGCGGCTCGCCATGCCCGACCATATCGGCGGCACCTATCGCTTTTCCGGCATCTGGCGGCGCGATACGCCGCCCGGTCCTGCCGCCTCCTGGCTGCTCGACCAGTTCGTGACGCTGGGCCGGGACGATCGGGAACTGGATGGCATGGGCGATGTGTGATGGCGGCGGCAAGGGATCGGCAACCTTCACGCGGTATCAGCGCCTGATGTTCACTCGCTTCGCTTCCACCCCATGATCCGCCGGCATTTCGGCACGCTGCGGGGGCTGGCGCGCCTCGCCCTGTCCTATCCGCAACTGCTGCTGGGCCTGTCCGCCAGTCGCCGGCCCGATCCGCGCCGGGTGACGCGGCTGGTGTTCGTCTGCCAGGGGAATATCTGTCGCAGCGCCTTCGCCGATGTCGCGGCGCGGCGCGCGGGGCTGCGGGCCGCATCTTTCGGCCTGTCGACCACGACCGGGCGGGCCGCCCATCCCCCCGCTATCGCCGCGGCCCAGGATCTGGGTCATGATCTTTCGGACCATCGCGCCATCGACCTGTCCGACTATGTGCCGGAGCCGGGCGACCTGCTGCTGGCGATGGAAGTGCGGCAATTGCATCGCCTGGCCGCCGATCCGCGCCTGCGGGATCTGCCCCGCCAGCTGCTGGGGCGCTGGACGTGGCCCATGCTGCCGCATCTGCACGATCCCTATGGGCTGGACGATCGCTATATGGCGCAATGCCTGCGCCGGATCGGCGTGGCGGTCGAACGGCTGGCGATCAGCTTCCCCGGCGCAAGGCTTTCCTGACCATCTGCCCCATGTCGCGCAGCCACGGCCGGACATCGCCGGGGGTGAAGACATAGTAGCGCGCGCGCAGGTCGAAAAAGGCGAGCATATAGCCGATCAGGTCGGCGATCGGACGCCTGCGGAAAAAGGGATCGCCGATCTTGCCGGGGGCCAGCAGCACCCGCGCCAACCGCTTGGTTTCCGGCACCATGTAGCGCGCGCGCAGGTCGTCGCGCGGCCGGGGCGCCGGGTCCGTCTGCCCCAGTACGGTGCGCCGATAGGCTTCCCAGGCGAAATGCGCGCCACAGTGCCAGGCAAGCGGCAGGCTGCCCCAGTATCGGCCATTGACCTCCATCAGCCAATAATCCCCCGTGGCGGCATCATAACGATATTCCACCATCGCCGGTCCGTCCCAGCCCAGCGCGCGCAGCAGCGTTTCGGACAAGTCCATCTGCGCACCATGCGCCTCCGCCGGTTCCGCCCGGCACAAGGTCGAAACGCCGCCTTCGGGCGGCCATTCATGCAGGCGGCGATGCTGGAACCGCAAGGTCGCGCGGCCATCCTGCATGTAGAGCATCTGGCCCAGGCCGACACCTCGGCAATATTGCTGGATCAGCGGCCACCGCCGGATCGACTCATGGCGACGCAGAAGCGCGACCAGCTGATCGGGCGTGCGGACATATTCGGTCTTGAGCCACTCCAGACCGGCGTCCGCCAGCACCGGCATGATTTCCGGCGGATTGGCCCATTTCGCCACCAACGGATAATGCATGTCGGCGGCGCGCGCGGTGAAATCCTCGCCCGCCTGCGGCTGCCATGTCTGCGGCACGCGCAGGCCCGCCTGCCCGGCGACCGCCAGCGTGCGGCGCTTGTCGAGCACCTGTTCCAGCCGGTCAGGCCGGGGTACGAGGATATGGCAATTGCCGATGCGCGCCGGCAAGTCGCCAAGATCGAGCAGGTCATTTTCCGAAATGGCGAAGACGGCCGCCGCGCCGGTCCGTGCGATTAGGTCGGGCAGCCAGTCGGCCGCCGGTCCCTCCGGCCGCCGCACGACGCCCGCGCAGTGGCGCGATACCGCCGCCACCGCCATGGGATCGCGCGCCACCCCATGGACGGGCACGCCATGTCCGCCAAGTTCCCGAACGATCGTCAGGCTGATCGCATTTTCCAGCCCGATGACCAGGGCGACGGGCCGGGCTGTCACGCAGGAACCAGCCGATGTTCGTAGCGCCATGTCGCCCAGGCCTGCTGCGCCAGCCGCGCGCCCGTCCGCAGTCGGCTCGGCGCGACGCGCGTCAGCGGACGATGGTCAGCCTCGGCAATGGCGGGGGACAGATCGTGAAAGCCCGCGCCATGCAGTCGCGGAGTGCGCGCGGCCGTCCGGCAGAGCGCCTCGAACCGGGCCTTTACCGCACCATTAGGCCGCCGCCGATCACGCGAAAGCATCTCGAAACTATGGGTCACGACGACGAAGGCACCATGTCCCTCGGCTGCCGCGTGACACAGGCCAGCCCGCATTTCCGCCGCCGACATCGCGCAGATCTGGGCAGGACGGAAACCACCCGGCAGATCGGCGATGCCCGATACCGGCAGCTCGATCACGCCGTGCATATGCGCCGCCCCAATCTGCGCCGGATCGGCCATGACGCGACATTCCCGGCCGAGATAGGCAGGATTGACGCTGCTGTCCCAGCGGATACCGATAGCCGCGAGCGCCCGGAGCGTGTCGTCATTGGCGCCGAAATTGCCTGCGCGGAAGGCCGTGATCGCCGGCGCTCCGGCCTGCTCCAGCAACTGCTTGGCCAGGCCCAGGAGCCTGATCTGGTCGTCCAGCGGGAAATCGCCGATGTTGCGTCCCTGCGTGCCGCCGACCGGAGATTCGCGCGCCCATGCGAGCCATTCGGTATGAATATGCAACTGCACCTCATGCCCCCGCCCGACGATGCGGTCGACGATGGGCTTGAGGAAATCGGTCCCGAATACCAGCGCCGGCATGGGATCGAGGAAGAAGACGCCCTTGAGGCCGTGACGATCGAGCATGTCCATCTGCCAGCCGATGCCGACCGCCTGGCCCTGAGCCTCTGCCCAGATGGACCGGCGCACATTCTCCTCAAGGCCGACGCCCCGCTGATGCAGGGACGAGGAGAGCTCCGTGTCGACAGTGATGAGCAGCGCGGTCATTCAGCGATCCGGTGAGGTGCGGTTGGTCCGACATAGGCAATGGGCGTTAAGGAGCCGTAATATGTCCTCCATATGTCGAGCGAGCCACAATGCGGAAAGCAAGTCGCCCTCCTTCGCATCGAGACGCCGCAACGAGCCGCTTTCCTTCAACCCAGCAGCGAAAATTCCCCGTAATTGCCCTGAAAGAACAGCAGCGGCCGATCCGGTCGCTCCACTTCCAGCGCCACCACGCGACCCAGGGCAATATAATGATCGCCCGCTTCGTGCACCGCATCGAGCGTACAGTCGATCCAGGCGACGACGTCATCCAGGATCGGCGATCCGTGGGCCGACACGCGATGGGCGACTCCGGCGAACTTGTCCTGCCCCGGCCCGGCGATCTGGCGGCAGAGGGGCTGCTGATCGCTGGCCAGGACGTTGACGCAGAATTTGCCGACCTTCTGGATGCGCGGCCAGCTACTGGATGTCTTGGCCGGAAAGAAGGCGACCAGCGGCGGGTCGAGTGATACGGACGTGAAGGAACCGACGACCATGCCGACGGGCCCGCCGTCCGCCTCGACGGCGGTCACGACACAGACTCCGGTCGGATAATGCCCCAGCACGCGCCGGAACGTCGCACTATCGAAACTGGTTGCCACGCTCATGCCCTGCTTGCTCCTCGGCGGATCATCGCCCTTCCCGCTCCTGCAGCACAGGCGCGTTGCAAGCGAAAAAGCATGGCGGATCGACAAACCCTATCCGGGCGTCGGCCGATCCGCGGGAAATCAGAGCGCGACCCCCCCCGCCGCCAGCACCGCCAGCGTCAGCAGTTCGGACGCATTGGAGGACATGGTGGCGATCTGCACCGATTTCTCCATGCCCACCAATATCGGTCCGATCATCGACGTACCGCCCAGTTCACGCAGCAGCTTGGCCGAGATATTGGCCGATTGCAGCCCCGGCATGACCAGCACATTGGCCGGCCCGGACAGGCGGCTGAACGGATAATTCTTCATGACGGCGGGATTGAGTGCCGCATCGGGGGTCATTTCGCCTTCATATTCGAAGTCGACGCCCCGTTCGTCCAGTACCTTCGCCGCGTCGCGCACATTGTCGAGGAAGCTGCCCGGCGGATTGCCGAAATTGGAATAGGAGAGGAAGGCGACCCGCGGATCATGCCCCATGCGGCGGGCGACTGCGACCGTGCCCTCGGCAATGTCCGCCAGTTCGCTGGCGGAAGGGCGTTCATGCACCGTCGTGTCCGCCAGGAACACCGTCTTGTCCTTTGCCACCATGACATGGATGCCGAAGGGGGTGCGGCCCGCCGCCGGGTCCATCACCCGCTTCACCTCGCGCAGCGTCTGCGCATAGGGACGGGTCACGCCGGAGATCATGGCGTCGGCAACCCCCATCTTGACCAAAAGGGTGCCAAAGATGTTGCGATCACGGTTGACCATCCGCTCGCAGTCGCGGCGCAGATGGCCACGGCGCTGAAGGCGCTTGTAGAGCAGGTCGACCATCTCGGGCACCAGGGGCGAATTGACGCTGTTGTGCAGTTCGAAGCTTTCCGGATCCTGGACGCCCAGTTCCTTGAGCTTGTCCAGAACATGGGCGCGGCCGACCAGCACCGGGATGCCATAGCCATGCTCGCGGAACTGGATGGCGGCGCGGAGCACCACCTCTTCCTCGGCCTCGGCGAAAACCACGCGCTTGGGATTGGCGCGGGCGACTTCATAGGCGGTGGTGAGGACGGTCGTAGTGGGGTTGAGACGCGCCTTGAGGGATTGGCGATAGGCCGCCATATCCTCGATCGGCTTCTGGGCCACACCCGTCTCCATCGCCGCCTGGGCGACGGCGGCGGGCACCAGTTCCATCAGGCGCGGGTCGAACGGCGCGGGGATGATGTAGTCCGGGCCGAAGCTGTGCGAACGGCCATAGGCCTTGGCCACTTCCTCCGGCACCTGCTCGCGCGCCAGGTCCGCGATCGCCTTGGCGGCGGCCAGTTTCATCGGCTCGTTGATGCCGGTCGCGCGCACGTCGAGCGCACCGCGGAAGATGAAGGGGAAGCCCAGCACATTGTTGACCTGGTTCGGGAAATCCGACCGGCCGGTGGCGACGATCGCGTCCGGCCGTACCGCCTTGGCGTCGGGCGGCAGGATTTCCGGGTCGGGATTGGCCATCGCGAAGATGATCGGCTTGTCGGCCATGGACTTCACCATGTCCTGCGACATCGCCCCCGCCACAGACAGGCCCAGGAACACGTCTGCGCCCTTGACCGCTTCGGCGAGCGTGCGGGCGTCCGTCCGGACCGCATGGGCCGACTTCCACTGATTCATGCCCTCGGTGCGACCCTGGTAGATGACGCCCTTGCTGTCGCACATGATGACATTATCGTGCGGCACGCCCAGCGCCTTGATCAGTTCGGTGCAGGAAATGGAGGCCGCACCGGCGCCGTTCACGACGACCTTCATGTCCTTCATATCACGGCCGGTCAGCATGGCCGCATTGATGACGCCCGCCGCGGCGATGATCGCGGTGCCATGCTGGTCGTCATGGAAGACCGGGATGTTCATCCGCTCCTTCAGCGTCTGTTCGATGATGAAGCATTCGGGTGCCTTGATGTCCTCAAGGTTGATACCGCCAAAGCTCGGCTCCATCAGTTCGACCGCATCGATGAAGCGATCGACATCCTCGGTCTTGAGTTCGATGTCGATGCTGTCGACATCGGCGAAGCGCTTGAACAGCACCGCCTTGCCCTCCATCACCGGCTTGGACGCCAGCGCGCCGAGATTGCCCAGGCCCAGGATGGCCGTTCCGTTTGAGATGACCGCGACCAGATTGCCCTTGGCGGTATAATCATAGGCGGTCGCCGGATCCTCCGCGATCGCCCGCACCGGCACCGCGACGCCCGGAGAGTAGGCCAGGCTCAGGTCGCGCTGCGTCGCCATCGGCTTCGAAGCGATGATCTCGATCTTGCCGGGCCTGCCCGTCGAGTGGAAGAACAGCGCCTCGCGCTCGGAAAATTCCACATTCGATCGATCGGACATCGGGACCACCCATATTTTGGAACAATAAGCCGGCCCTAGCGGCAAGATTATCCTGTGGGCAAGTGCGAGAAGCGCAATTTTCCTACCTCTTTCCGAAGCGCTGGTTTCGGCGCGGGGTTCAGGCTATCCGCTTGCCCCATGGCCAGTCCGACCGATAGCAGCACGCAGCCCACACCAATGATGGCGCAATATCTGGCGCTGAAGGCCGAAGCGCAGGACTGCCTGCTCTTCTACCGCATGGGCGATTTCTTCGAGCTGTTCTTCGACGACGCAAAAATGGCCGCCGCGACGCTCGACATCGCGCTCACCAGCCGGGGCGAGCATGGCGGCGCGCCGATCCCGATGTGCGGCGTCCCGGTGCATAGCGCCGAGGGCTATCTGGCGCGCCTCATCAAGGGCGGGCATCGCGTCGCCATCGCCGAACAGACCGAAACGCCCGCGCAGGCGAAGGCACGGGGCGGCAAGACGCTCGTGGCGCGGGCGATCGTCCGCTACGTCACCGCCGGCACGCTGACCGAGGAGACGCTGCTCGACAGCCGGCGTGACAATATGCTGGTGGCGCTGGCGCAGGTGGGGGGCGAAGCGGCGGGCGAAATCGGCATTGCCGCCGCCGACATTTCCACCGGCCGGTTCGAAACGATGACCTGCCCCCTGGCCGACCTGCCGGCCGAACTGGCCCGGCTGCGGCCGAGCGAGACGGTGGTCGCCGACGGATCGGCGATCGACCTGGCGGAAGCGCATCCGTTCGATCGTGCCGCTTTCTCCAGCAGCCGCGCAGAGGACGCTCTGAAGCGCCTGTTCGGGGTCGCGACGCTGGACGGGTTCGGCCAGTTCGGCCGCGCAGAGCTGGCCGCGATGGGCGGTCTCATCGCCTATCTCGACCATGCGGGCAAAGGCACGCTGCCCTTCCTCGCCCCGCCATTGCGCAAGACCAGCGGCGGCCATGTGGCGATCGATGCGGCGACGCGAGAGAGCCTGGAGATCGTCGCGACCATGGCCGGATCGCGCGCGGGCAGTCTGCTGGGCGCGATCGACCGCACCGTCACGGGTGCGGGCGCCCGCCTGCTGGGGCAGGATCTGTCGGCGCCGCTGATGGACCTTTCCATGATCGAGGCGCGGCTGGGCCTCGTCCGGCTGTTCCATGACGATTCCATCCTGCGCGACCAGCTCCGCGTGGCGTTGCGCGCCCTGCCCGACATCGGCCGTGCGCTGGGTCGCGTCGCCGTCGGCCGTGGCAGTCCGCGCGATCTGGGCCAGCTGCGCGACGGCCTTGGCGAAGCGCGGCTGCTGCGCGAGCGATTGGGGCGCTTGCCGGACATGCCGCAATTGCTGTTGCAACTCTTGCCCGCCCTCGACGGCCATGGCGAGTTGGTGGACGCGCTGTCGCGCGCGCTCGTGCCCGCGCCTCCGACCGAAACAGGCAATGGCGGCTATATCGCCGACGGCTATGATCCGGCGCTCGACGAATTGCGCCGCATGGCGGGTGACGGCCGGCGCGCCATTGCCGCGCTGGAAGCGAAATATCGCGAGCAGACGGGCATTGCCTCGCTCAAGATCCGCCACAATGGCGTGCTGGGCTATCATGTCGAGGTGCCGGCGCGCGCTGCCGATGCTCTGATGGCCCCCGACAGCGGCTTCACCCATCGCCAGACGCTGGCCGGGGTGGTGCGCTTCAACTCGATCGACCTGCATGAGGAAGCAGGCCGCGTCGCGCAGGCCGGCGCCCATGCGCTGGTCGCCGAAGCCGCCCATCTGGAGGAGCTGATCGGCGCAGTGCTCGATCGCAAGGCCGATATCGCCCGCGCCGCCGATGCCCTCGCCCGGCTCGACGTCGCCGCCGCGCTGGCTGAACGCGCGGCCGAGGGCGGCTGGCAGCGGCCGCATTTCTTGCCCGCCGACGGCGCGGGCCAGTGCCTGGACATTGTCGGCGGGCGGCATCCGGTGGTGGAGGATGCGCTGCGCCGCGAGGGCCAGCCCTTCGTCGCCAATGACTGCCGCCTGTCCGACACCGACCGGCTCTGGCTCGTCACCGGCCCGAACATGGGCGGCAAGTCCACCTTCCTGCGCCAGAATGCGCTGATCGTCATCCTGGCGCAGGCGGGCGGCTATGTGCCCGCCCAATCAGCGACGCTAACCTTGGTCGACCGCCTGTTCAGCCGCGTCGGCGCGTCCGACAATCTGGCCAGGGGCCGCTCCACCTTCATGGTGGAGATGGTCGAGACCGCCGCCATTCTCGCGCAGGCGACCGAGCGCAGCTTCGTCATCCTCGACGAAGTCGGGCGCGGCACTTCCACCTATGACGGGCTGGCACTGGCCTGGGCGGTGGTGGAGGCTGTGCATGAGGTCAATCGCTGCCGCTGCCTGTTCGCGACCCATTATCATGAACTGACCCGCCTCGCCGAGACCCTATCCTCCCTCTCGCTGCACCATGTCCGCGCCCGCGAATGGAAGGGCGACCTCATCCTGCTGCATGAACTGGCGCAGGGGCCGGCCGATCGCAGCTATGGCCTGGCCGTGGCGCGACTGGCGGGACTGCCGCCTGCGGTCCTGAAACGGGCCAAGGATGTGCTGGGGCGGCTGGAAGCGGGCAAGGCGAGGACCGGCGGGATCGCCGCCGGGCTGGACGATCTGCCGCTATTTGCAGCGGTCGCCGCGCAGGAGGAAGAGGACAAGACCAATCCGCTGCGCGCCGCGATCGAGGCGATCGACGCCGACGCCCTGTCCCCGCGTGAAGCGCTCGATCACATATATCGACTGAAACAACTGGCCGCCGATGCGGCACGGGACTAGATAGCAAAGATGGTCATGCAGTTCCCCGCCCTGGGAGCGCGCCGCGCAATCATCGACAGGCGTGCAATTTCCGATACGATCAACGCCCTGGCGCAGGAGCACCGGGGCGATCCTGTCCGGCTGCGCGGCCTGATCGTCAGGGAATTGAAGGCCGCGCTCGACCATGGCCGGCACGAAGTCGCCAAGCGACTGGAGGCCAAGCCCACGCGCGGGCGCGAATCCGTGACCGCCTTCGCGTTCCTGATCGACCAGATTCTTCGCCTGCTCTACGATGCGACGACGCATCATCTCTATCCTGCCGGAAACCGCAGCACCGGCGAGCGGATCGTGCTGATCGCAGTGGGCGGCTATGGCCGGGGCGAAATGGCGCCGCACAGCGATGTCGACATCGGCTTCATCACCCCGTGGAAGCCCACCGGCTGGACCGAGCAGGTGATTGAATCCATGCTCTATTCGCTCTGGGATCTGGGGCTGAAGGTGGGTCATAGCAGCCGCTCGGTCGACGAGACGATGCGGATGGCGAAAAGCGACCTGACCGTCCGCACCGCGCTGCTGGAGGCGCGCTATATCTGGGGCGACCGCGCCCTTTACGAGGAAACTTCCACGCGCTTCGATGCCGAGGTGATGCAGGGCAATGCCCGCGCCTTCGTGACCGAGAAGCTGGAAGAACGCGACGAGCGCCACAAGCGCATGGGCGACAGCCGCTATGTCGTCGAACCCAATGTGAAGGAAGGCAAGGGCGGCCTGCGCGACCTGCACACATTGTTCTGGATCGGCAAATATGTGAACCGGGTGCGATCGGTCGCCGAACTGGTCGATGTCGGTCTGCTGACGCAGACCGAATTGCGCCAGTTCCAGAAGGCCGAGGATTTCCTGTGGGCGGTGCGATGCCATCTCCACACCATCACCGGCCGGGCCGAGGACCGGCTGACCTTCGACCTCCAGCTGGAAACGGCGACGCGGATGCGCTTCACCGCGCGCGCCGGCCGGTCGGGCGTAGAGCGCTTCATGCGCTATTATTTCCTCAACGCGAAGACGGTCGGGGACCTCACCGCCGTGTTCCTGGCGCATCTGGACGACCAGATGGGGCCGAAGGGACGGCGCTATATCCCGTCCATCTTCCGCCGCCCCAAGAAGCTGGACGGATTCGTGCTGGAACGGGGACGGCTGGCGCTGCCGAGCGACGATTTCTTTCAGGCCGATCCGGTGCGGCTGCTGGACATCTTCGCCGTGGCGGACAAGCATGGCTTGCAGATTCATCCCAGCGCCATGCGCGCGGCCAGCCGCGATGCCGGGCTGATCACCGCCAAGATCCGCAAGGATCCCCGCGCCAACGCCGCCTTCATGGAGGTGCTGACCTCACCGCGCGATCCCGAAACGGTGCTGCGCTGGATGAACGAATCGACCGTGTTCGGCCGTTTCGTCCCCGACTTCCGCCGCGTCGTCGCGCAGATGCAGTTCGACATGTACCATCACTATACCGTCGATGAGCATACCATTCGCGCGGTGGGGCTGCTGGCGCGGATCGAGAAGGGCGACCTGCCGGACGACCATCCGCTGGCCACCGACCTGATGGGCAAGATATTGTCCCGCCGCGTCCTCTATGTCGCGGTACTGCTGCACGACATTGCCAAGGGGCGGGGCGGCGACCACAGCATATTGGGGGCGGAAGTGGCCGAACATCTCTGCCCGCGCCTGGGCATGACCCCGGCAGAGACGGAGACCGTAGCCTGGCTGGTCCGCTATCACCTGCTGATGTCGGCGACCGCATTCAAGCGCGACCTGGCCGACTACAAGACGATCCTCGACTTCGTCGACGTGGTGCAAAGCCCGGAACGATTGCGCCTGCTGCTCTGCCTGACCGTGGTCGATATTCGCGCCGTGGGTCCGGGCGTCTGGAACAGCTGGAAACGCCAATTGCTGGGCGATCTCTATGACGCGGCCGAGGAAGTGCTGCGCCTGGGCCATAAGCAGAAGGGCCGCGGCGAACGGGTCACCGCCAAGCAGGAAGGGCTGCGTCAGGCGCTGGGCATGGACGATGCCGCGTTCGCGGCGTTCAGCAAGCGCCTGCCCGAATCCTACTGGATCGCCGAGCCGGAGGATATTCTGGTCCATAACGCCCAGCATATCCTGGCGTCGGGCGAATCCCCGCTGTCGATCGCGGCCCATTATTACCCGCAGCGCGGCGCGACCCTCGTCACCGTCTATGCGGCGGACCATCCGGGCCTGTTCTACCGGATCGCGGGGGCCATTCATCTGGCAGGCGGCAACATCATCGACGCGCGCATCCATACGACGCGCGACGGCGTGGCGATCGACAACTTCCTGGTGCAGGACCCGCTGGGCGGCGCCTTCCACAGTCCCGAACAGCTGGCCCGCATCCGCAACGCGATCGAGGATTCGCTGTCGAACCGGCATCGCCTCATCACCAAGCTCGCGGCGCGTCCCCTGCCCCGCACCCGCGCCGAAGCCTTCCGCATCGAGCCGAATGTGCTGATCGACAACAAGGCGTCCAATCGCTTCACCGTGGTCGAGGTGAATGCCCGCGACCGGCCGGCGCTGCTGTTCAGCCTGGCCAACGCCCTGTTCCAGTCGAAGGTCACGGTCCATAGCGCCCATGTCGCCACCTATGGCGAACGCGCGGTCGACACCTTCTACGTCACCGACCTGCTGGGCGGGAAGATCGAGAGCAAGGGCCGGTTGCAGACGCTGGAGCGGCGCCTGCTCGAAGCGGCCGGCGGCGAAGTGGGTGAAGCGCTGGAAATGGCGTGAGCCGCCCCGTCAGGGCATGATCTCCATCAGATCGCCCGGCGCGAGCAGCGGCAGCAGGCGCAGCATGTCGGTCCGCTCCACCGCCACGCAACCTGCGGTCGGGCGCCCTTCGGACAGGTGGAAGAAGATGGCGCTGCCCTGTCCCGGCACGGGCGGGGCGTCATTATGGCCCAGGACGATGATGACGTCATAGGCATCGTCGCTGCGGATCAGGCTTTCGGCCGAGAAGGGACGGGGCAGGCGGACGGGGCGGTTATAGGAGGGGTCGGCGACATCATCCGACCAGCCGTCCGTCGCCCGGACCCAGCGCCAGGGGAGCACGATCCCCCTCCCCTCGGCCTTGCCCGGACGCAGCAGCACGCCGCGGATCGGCCATGTCCCGATCGGGGTGCAGCCATCGCCCTCGCGCTTGTCCGCCGCCCGGCAGGCTCCCCCGCGCCCGATGGTGCAGGACATCGTCAGATCAGCAAAGGTCAGGCGGCCCGCACCGCATTCGACGCGGATGATATTCGCCGCCGGTCGGCTCATAGCTGATGCCCGGTGCGGTCCCGCTTGGTGGCAAGATAGCGCTCATTATGCGGGTTGGACGGGAGGATGATCGGGAGACGTTCGGCTACCTTGATTCCGGCCGCTTCCAGCCCCGCCACCTTGTTCGGATTATTGGTTAGCAACCGCACCTCGCCCACCCCCAGCAGGTCCAGCATCCGCGCCGCCACCGAAAAATCGCGCGCATCGATGGCGAAGCCCAGACGGACATTGGCGTCGACCGTGTCGAATCCCTGGTCCTGCATGGCATAGGCGCGCAGCTTGTTGACCAGGCCGATGCCGCGTCCTTCCTGACGCAGATAGAGCAATATGCCCCAGGGCGCATCGGCGATCTGGTGCAGCGCCTCATGCAATTGCGGCCCGCAATCGCATTTCAGGCTGCCCAGCACGTCGCCGGTCAGGCACTCGCTGTGCAGCCGGATCACCGGGGGAGCGGAGTCGCGCTTGCCGACGATCAGCGCGACATGCTCGCGCGGCTCGTCCGGGCTGCGGAACGCGACGATCTCAGCCGATTCGCTGGCCGACACCGGCAATCGCGCGCGGGTCGCGACAGCAAGATGGACAGCATCGTCATAGGCCGCGATGTCGTCGGCACTGACCTGCGCCTCCGCCGGCCCATCGCCTTCCAGCAGGAAATAGGCCGGCAGGATACCGGCCAGCCGCGCCAGCCGCAGCGCCGCCTTGGCGGCCTGCGGCGCGGTCAGCGGACGGGCGCGGAACGGCCCCTTGAGCGGCGAGGCAAGGTCGAGCACCGGATCGGCGATCGCGGTCGCAACGTCGGCGTCGATCCACGGTGTCCGTTCGATCAGCACCGGAAGGTCCGGGTCGGCGGCGGCAAGCTGATTGGCCAGCTTCAGCGTCTCGGCGCGCGCGGCGGAGACCAAGATGTCGGCTTCGCTGTCGGGATCGAAGCCCGCCAGCGTCACCGCATCGGCGCCTTCGATCGCCATCAGCCGGATCGCGCCGTCGGGCGCGGTCAGGCGCACTGCCCAGCCCCGGCGCAGCGCGTCGATGGCGCGGGCAGCGTCCCGCCCGCTCATCAGAAGGCGAACTCGGTGATGATGGGGATATGGTCGGACGGTTTCACCCAGCTGCGCGCCGGTTCCACGACGCGGTGGCTGGTCGCCTTCTCCGCGACATCCTTCGTCATCCACATATGGTCAAGGCGGCGGCCGCGATCCGACGTCGCCCAGTCCTTCGCCCGATAGCTCCACCAGGTGTAGAGCCGCGCCGGCGCGGGATGGAAATGGCGGCCGATGTCGACCCAGTCGTTCGACGCCTGGAGCCGACCGAGAATCTCGCATTCGATCGGCGTATGGCTGACCACGTCGAGCAGCTGCTTGTGGCTCCACACGTCGCATTCCAGCGGCGCGATGTTGAAGTCGCCGGTCAGGATGGTCGGCTTGTCGTCGAGCGCGGAGGACCACTGGATCATCCGCTCCAGGAAATCGAGCTTCTGGCCGAATTTCGGATTCACGTCCCGGTCGGGAACGTCGCCGCCTGCGGGGACATAGACATTCTCGATCCGCACCCCATTTTCGAGCCGCACCCCGACATGGCGCGCCTCGCCGTTGGCCTGCCAGTCGAACCGGTCGTCCTCATGGATCGGCACCTTGCTCATGATCGCGACGCCATGATGCATACGCTGCCCGTTCAGCACCTGGTGGACATAGCCCAGCCGCCTGAACATGTCGGTGGGGAATATCTCGTTCACCACCTTGGTTTCCTGAAGGCACAATATGTCGGGCGCTTCTTCCCGGAGCAGCTGTTCGACGATGTCGATCCGCGCGCGGACGCTGTTGATGTTCCAGGAGCAAATGGAGAGGGTATCGGCCATGCGGATGCACTAGGAGGGCAAGCGGGGATGCGCAAGCGCCGGACAACGTAAGACCCCCGCTCCGGGGGCGTGGAACGGGGGTCTCGATCGCGCCCTTGAAGCGCTTCGCGGCGAAAGCTGGGGACCGGGTAACAGGGGGGAAATCCCGGTTTTGTCTCTCGCCGTGGGTTTCTGATTAGCGCCCCGGATATGAGCGGCAGATGAACGGACAGCAAAGTTTTTCGGTCCGTCCCGTCGTTTGCTCGTTCAGCCGCCGGCCGAGCGACCGCGGGGGCGCGGATCGGTCCAGCGGAATGCGGAATCGGCGACGGGCGCACCGTAACGCTGATTGGTGAGGCGCACCGCCGTGCGGTTATTCTGCGAATCGAGCGCCACCCAGCCATAGAGCTGCAAGCCCGCCGGGCTGGCGGCGTCCCGCTTGAAGATCATCGTGATCGTCCCGAACTCCGGCCGCTTGGCGTCGCGCGCCTGCACGCTCAGGATCGACGGATCGCCGGTAGGCACGACCTTGCCGAACTTCGACAGATCCTTGCTGGGATCGAGCAGGGCGCCCAGCGGCGAGTTGCCGATCGGCCAGCGTTGCACCTGCCGCACCTCATAATCGATCATCGTCAGCGCCTTGCCGTCGCCCACGATCAGCAGCGGCACGCCCTTCTGATATTGGAAGCGGATCTTGCCCGGCTGCTTCAGGGTCAGCTGACCGGTCAGCGTCTGGCCGTTGCGGTCGGTCTGGCTGAAATCGGCCGTCAAGGTCGTGACCGCGCGAATATAGGCGTTGACCTGGCCAAGGTCGGATCGACCCTGCTGCGCCGCGACGGGCAGCGCCGGTACGACCAGCGGCGCGGCGGCAAGGGCAAGCGCGAGGGGCGCAATGATGCGCTTCATGACGTTCAACTCCGGTTGTTCTGGGAGAATGGGACTAGGATATGAGGCTTGAACCCGCTGTGAACCCGGCTGTTCCGAAACTGCAAGCTTTTGGGGTCGATGGGGGAGAGCATCCGCTGCAAATCGGGACAAGCTCCATCCCCCATGCTCCCGCCTCGCCATGCCGGTCTGTCCGGCGGCACCGCTCCAATTATGTTATCGGCGCGGCAGCAGCAGGGGCACGCCTAGCCGCTTTCCGCGCGAAAAAAAAGGCCGATCGAAACGACCGGCCTGAAAGTTTTTAGGAGAGGATGCCTGAAAGGCCTGCTCTCTATGTCCCAACTGGTTCATAGCCGCAAATGCGAAGGACGAAAGCACGATTGCATGACGTGCAATCGTCATGATTTTCCAGCCGGTTCAGATCGGATTCCCATTTTCGTCGCGCAACACCTCGCGGCGGCCGACATGGTTGGGTGGACCAACCAGTCCCTCTTCCTCCATGCGCTCGATCAGCCGCGCGGCGCTGTTGTAGCCGACCCGCAACTGGCGCTGGAGCCAGCTGGTCGACGCCTTCTGGTTTTCGAACACCAGCTGGCACGCCTTGCGGAACAGCTGGGCGTCGGGGCTGTCGTCGCCCAGATCGACCCCATCGAGCGCGAAACTGCCCTCCTCCGGCTCCTCGGTGACAGCCGAGATATAGTCGGGCTGACCCTGGGCGCGCCAATGGTCGGCGACCACGCGCACCTCGTCGTCCGACACGAAGGGACCATGGACGCGGGTCAGACCCTTGCCGCCGTGCATGTAGAGCATGTCGCCCTTGCCAAGCAGCTGCTCGGCGCCCTGTTCGCCCAGGATGGTGCGGCTGTCGATCTTGGACGTGACGAAGAAGCTGATGCGGGTCGGCAGGTTCGCCTTGATGACGCCGGTGATAACGTCGACCGAAGGCCGCTGTGTCGCGAGGATCAGGTGGATGCCCGCCGCACGGGCCTTCTGCGCCAGCCGCTGGATCAGGAATTCGACTTCCTTGCCCGCCGTCATCATCAGGTCGGCCAGCTCGTCCACCACCACCACGATCTGCGGCAGCGGCTGGAAATCGAGCTGTTCCTCCTCGTAGATGGGCTTGCCGGTTTCAGGATCATAGCCGGTCTGGACGCGGCGGCCGAGCGGCTTGCCCTTCGCCTTGGCGGCGCGGACCTTCTCGTTATAATTGGCGAGATTGCGGACCGAGATCGACGCCATCATGCGGTAGCGGTCCTCCATCTGCTCCACCGCCCATTTCAGCGCACGGATCGCCTTGGCCGGTTCGGTGACGACCGGCGAGAGGAGATGCGGAATATCGTCATAGGTCGACAGTTCCAGCATCTTGGGATCGATCATGATCAGTCGCAACTGGTCCGGCGTCATGCGGTAGAGCAGCGACAGGATCATGGCGTTGAGGCCGACCGACTTGCCCGACCCGGTGGTGCCCGCGATCAGCAGGTGGGGCATGGGGGCGAGATCGGCGATGATCGGCTCGCCCGAGATATTCTTGCCCAGGATGATCGGCAGCGTCGCTTCCTGCGCGAACTGCTCCGACGTGATGAGCTCGCGGAAGGATACGCCCTCGCGATGGGCGTTGGGCAATTCGATGCCAATGACGGTGCGGCCGGGAATCGTCGCGACGCGGGCCGAGAGCGCCGACATGTTGCGGGCGATGTCGTCGGCCAGCGCGATCACCCGGCTCGCCTTGATGCCCGGCGCCGGTTCCAGCTCATACATGGTGACGACCGGGCCGGGCCGCACTTCGACGATATTGCCCTTCACATGGAAGTCGTCGAGTACGCTCTCCAGCAGGCGCGCGTTGCGCTCCAGCGCCGCCTTGTCGATCTTGCCGCCCTGGCTCGCGGGGATGGGATTGAGCAGGTCGGGCGAGGGCAGCGAGCTGTTGCCGAACAGGTCGTCCTGGCTGACCGGCGCCATGGACCGCTGCACCGGCGCGGGCTTGGGCGTCTGGATGGTGATGGGCGGCTTGGGCTCGTTCGACACCTGCTTGCGCGGCGCGATGACGCGTTCCACCGGCTCGTCATCCTCCTCCTCCTCCTCCTCGTCAGGCAGCGCCGCGCCGCCGGCAAAGGCCAGGCTGGGGCGCGGCAGGCTGAGCCGGGGGAGTGAGGGACGCCGCAGCGCGATGATCGGCTTCTCCAGCGCCAGGCTGCGGTAACAGGTGAAGAGGCCGGCGATCAGCGTGATGACGATCAGGATGCCCCTGATCCAGGGCGCGGCGACTGGCGCCTGCGCGGTCAGGCTGGCAATGCCCTTCGCGATGACAAGACCGATGACGCCCCCCCAACCGGCGGGCAGCCCGACCAGCGGCTCGCTCTGGAACAGGGCCAGCGCGATGCCGATCAGGATGATGCCGAACAGGCATTTGCCGAACTGCGCCTTCCATCCCGCCATGTCCTGATCGCCCCAGAGGCGGCGCGCGGTGATCGCCATCAAGGGCAGAACCAGCGCCACCGGCACGCCCAGCAGCCACAGGAGGAAATCGGCGACCCATGCGCCGGGCGCCTGCATGATATTGGCGACATGCTCGCCCGCGACCGTGTTCATCGACGGGTCGCTGGGCGTATAGCTCAACAGCGCCAGCGCCAGGAACAGCGTCGCGAGCATCAGCGCGAAAGCCCCGATCAGCGCCCCGCTGCGGATCAGGCTGCGCTTGAGCATTTCACGCCATTCCGGCGAGCGTTTCACGGTGCGGCCGACGGCCATATGACTGCATGTCCCCCAAATGTTCCGGATCGGCACAATGCCTCCGGCGGTGAGTCCGCGTCAAGCCTGCGGCCCTTCGGCCCGTCTCAACGGGTCCGTAACAACCCGTATCGAAGTGGCCGTGGCAGGCGCGGTACAAGCGGCGCGAAAGGAGTCCATCCCATGATCGCTGCCTATTATCCCGCCCTGGTCGTCCTCGCGCTCGGCGCCTTCGCCGCCGGCCTGCTGTTCGTCAGCACCGAGGACTGGCTGAAGGACTAGAGCATCCTGCGCAAAAGTGGGCACCGATTTTGCGCAAAACACGATGCGACAACAAACAACTAGAGCGCGCGTCCTGCGTCCGATTTAACGCAGCGCGTTCTAGGACGCGGCCAGCGCCTTCAGGGCGTTGCCGTCCAGGCGCTGTACCGTCCATTCGTCCATCGGTCGGGCGCCGATCGCGCGGTACACCGCGATGGCCGGCTCGTTCCAATCGAGCACCGACCATTCGAGCCGGGCGCAGTCGCGTTCGATGGCAAGCTGCGCCAGACGCGCCAGCAAAGCCTTGCCCGCGCCCAGTCCCCGCGCCTGCGGCAGGACGAACAGATCCTCCAGATAGAGTCCGGGCCGGCCCTCGAAGGTCGAGAAATTGTGGAAGAAGAGGGCGAAGCCGACCGGCGCACCCTGATGCTCGGCGATCAGCACCTCTGCCATCGGGCGCGGGCCGAACAGATAGCGGGCCAGCGTCTCGCGATCGGCCTTCACCTCATGGGACAGCCGTTCATAGTCAGCGAGCGCCCGGATGAAATCCTGGATGACGTCGATGTCGTCCGCCACCGCGTCCCGAATGATGATGCTCATACCGTTCCCGCTTCCACATGGGCGCCCCGACCATCAGGGACGTCCGCCCGCTTCGTGCGGGCCGCGATAAGACAGCCGGCAACGATCAGCAAGGCGCCCGCCAGTGTGGTCAGCGTCAGCCGCTCGCCAAAGACCAGCCAGCCGATGATCGCGGCCCAGACGAAGGCGCTATATTCGACCGGGATCAACCGCTGCGCCTCCGCACGGGCGTAGGCCCAGGCCAACGCCGCGAGCGAAGTGAAGGCCAGAACCGCCGCCAGCAGCACCAGAGGGATAGCCTTGATCGGCGGGAAAACCGCAAACAGCGGGGCGCCGATCGCAAAGACGCCCAGCATCACGAGATGCTGGAAGAAGGCGACTTCGATCGGCGACGCGACCTGCGCCTGCTGCCGCTGGATGATGAGGTTCCAGGCGAAGAGGACCGCCGAGATCAGGACCGCGACGGCGCCGAGCAGCGCATCGGCGTCATAATCGCCATGCAGACGGCCGGACAGGATCACGCCCACGCCGACCAGCCCGAGCAGGGACGCGCCGATCGCCTGCCGCCCGACCTTCTCGTTCAGCAGCAGCGCGGCGAGGTAGAGCGCGATGAGCGGCGCGATGAAGGACAGGGCGATGGCTTCGGCCAAAGGCAATCGCATGATCGCCCAGAAGAAGAGTGCCGCCATCAGCGCGACGACGACGCCGCGCAGCAGATGGATGCGCAACACCGCGCGCGACGGCCAGCGCTGGCGGGTCAGCAGCATGAGCGTCAGGCCAAGGAGCGTCCCGCTGACGGCGCGCCAGAACAGCGCGTTGTAGAGCCCGATGGAAAGGCTCAGTCCCTTCATCGCCGCGTCCATGACGGAGAAGAGCGTCACCCCGATGCAACATATGGCGAAGGGTATCGCGATTCCGCGACCAGTCCCGCTCATGTCCCGGCCGTCCGGCCTATTCCGCCGCCTGCGCCTTGCCCGCGTCGGTCATGTCGGCTTCGGCCTTTGCGGCCTCGATCTCCGCCGCCTTGGCCTCGACCAGCCTGACGATATGATCGACCATGTCGGCGTCGTGAATCGTGTGGTCGGTGACGCCCGAAAGATAGACCATATGCTTGCCATTGCCGCCGCCGGTCAGGCCGATGTCGGTTTCCCGCGCTTCGCCGGGACCATTGACGACGCAGCCAAGCACCGACAGCGAAAGCGGCGTATGGATATGCTGGAGCCTCTCCTCCAGCGCCTGCACCGTGCGGATGACGTCGAATCCCTGGCGCGCGCAGGACGGACAGGAGATGACCTTGACCCCGCGGGTCCGGATGCCGAGTGACTTCAATATCTCATAGCCGACCCGCACTTCCTCTTCCGGCTCGGCGGAAAGGGAGACGCGGATCGTGTCGCCGATCCCGGCCCAGAGCAGGTTGCCGATGCCGATCGCGCTCTTCACCGTGCCGCCAATCAGGCCGCCTGCCTCGGTGATGCCCAGGTGGAGGGGGCAATCGACCGCGTCGGCAAGTTGCATATAGGCAGCGACGGCGAGGAACACGTCGCTGGCCTTCACCGCGACCTTATAGTCGTGGAAATCCTGGTCCTGCAGCAGCTTGATATGGTCGAGCGCGCTTTCGACCAGCGCCTCGGGGCACGGCTCGCCATATTTTTCGAGCAGATCCTTCTCAAGGCTGCCTGCGTTGACGCCGATGCGGATCGAGCAGCCATTAGCCTTGGCCGCATCGACCACTTCCTTCACTCGTGCTTCGCTGCCGATATTGCCCGGATTGATCCGCAGGCAGGCAGCACCGGCGTCGGCCGCTTCCAGCGCGCGCTTATAGTGGAAATGGATGTCCGCGACGATCGGCACGCGCGATGCGCGGACGATCTGCCTGAGCGCCGCAGTCGATTCCTCATCGGGGCAGGACACGCGGATGATGTCGACGCCCGCCTCCTCGCATCGGCGGATCTGGTCGATCGTCGCCTTCGCGTCGGATGTCAGCGTGTTGGTCATGGTCTGGACCGTGACCGGCGCGCCGCCGCCCACCGGGACATTGCCGACCATGATCTGGCGCGACTGCCGCCGCGCGATGTCGCGCCAGGGGCGCAGGCCGGGATTATGGTCGGACATGAAATAGGGGCTCCGTGTTCACGAAGCCCCTATAGGGATTTTTGGCGCCGGTTAGAAGCGCAGGGTTAGCGATGCGGCAATCTGGTCCGCATTGCCGCTGGTCTGGGACAGGGTCGTCGCCGTCACGGTCGCAGGCGATGGATAATAGCTGTCCGGCCGAATGATGTTCGCCTTCGCCACGAAGGTGTGGGCGTAGCTGAGGTTCAGCGCCATCGATTCCGACATGTTCCACGTCCCGCCGCCGCTCAACCAGACCCGATCGCCATCGGGCACGCGCGTGGTGAGATGCTGCGCGTTGGTCGGCGACCGATCGAACATCGTTCCGGCCCGCAGGGTCAGCGCGGGACTGACGTCATATTCTCCGCCGACGCTGACCGAATAGCTGTCCCGGTAATCCAGTTCCTTGTTGGTGGTGCCCGACGCGGTGGTCACGGCGATCCCCTTGAACTTGGACCAGTTATACCATTTGCCGGTGATCATCGCCCGCAGGCCGGGCGTCAGGCGGTGCATCATGCTGACGGTGACGATATCGGGCAGGCTGAGCGGCGCGGTCGCCGCAAACGCCCCATTCGCCCCGGCGAGCAGCCCGGTCAGGCCGGAAATGCTCTGGGTGCCGGCCAGCTTATGCGTTATGCCGGCGCGATAATGAACCCCGACATTGGTGTCTCCGCTGGTATAGAACAGACCTGCGTTCCAGCCGACCGACCAATCGTCGCCCTTCAGACTGGCAAAGCCGTCGGTGGTGGCGAGCGGAGACAGTTGCGGCAGCGCATTGGTCAGTTCTGCCTTCACATATTGCACGTCGACGCCGCCGCCGATCGACAGGCTGTCGGTCAGCTTATACGCCGCGGAAGGCTGGATATTGTAGGTCTTGAGGTCGGTATAGAGCGAGTCATAGCGACCGAAGAAGCCGTCATCATATTCCAGCTTCAGACCGAAGGGTGCATTCACGCCCAGGCCCAGCCACAACCGATCGCTGACCTGCGCGCTGGCGTAGAAACTGGGGACCGGGATCACGCTCTCGAACGCGTTTCCACCGTCATTGCCGGTCACCGGCACCCGCACCGTCGATCCGGGAATGGAACGATAGCTGCCCCGGTTGGTCTGGTGCGCCGACGCCATCAGCAGCGATCCGCCGACAGAGGTCTGGATGCCCGACAACTGGGTCATGGCGGCGGGATTGAAATAAATGGTCGAGGGATCATCCGCCGCCGCCGCGCCACCGGACAGCGCGCGTCCGGTTTCGATGGGGGATTGCTCCTGCAGATAGAAACCGCCCGCCAGCGCGGGAGACGACGCGGTCATGGCCCCGGTCACGAGAAGGAAACAGCCAAGGCGGCGGCTAAGGGACATGGGCAAATCCTCTGCTTGTTGCGCTATTCTCATGCCGGCCGATGACGCGCGAACGCGCAAGCCGGGCTTATGAGTCAGGCGGCTTATCAAGAATATCGTTAATTTCCAGTGTTGAAGATCGGGCATTGCCGCGGTTTCAGGGCATTTTTCATGGTTAGCGTGACGCGGACGCTACGGCTGCAAGCGAAAAGCGGCAGCGGAAAAAAGGCAAAAAAAAAGCCGCCCGGAAGGCGGCTGTGAAGTTTTAGGAGAGGATGCCTGAAAGGCCCGTTCCTTGTGCAGTGCAGCGCGGATTGTCGCAAATGCGAAACGGGCACGCATGATTGCATTTCCTGCAATCATTCTCAAAAATCCATAATTCCGTAAGGGAATGATGATCACAAAAAATTATAGCGCTAATAGAATATGATCGTGTCGGGTCATTTTCGCGGCGTGACGCGGCTTTCGATACCCGAATCGGCGAGGTGCGAATCGATGTGCGCCAGCAACCGGGCCAGCCCCGCCTCGTCGGACGCCTCCGCCCGCGCCACCAGTTCTGCCTGCGTATTCGACGCCCGCAGCAGCCACCAGCCGTCCGCCGTCCGCACCCGTGCCCCATCGATGGCGCAAACATCGGCACCCATCATGCGAAGCCGGGCGAGGACGTCTTCCACCACCGCGAACTTGCGCGTCTCGGGCACGGGAAGGCGCAATTCGGGCGTGATGGCGCTCTCCGGCATCGCGTCGCGCAGCGCCGTGACGCCTTGGCCCAGTGTCCCCACCAGTCGGATCAGGCGAACGGCGGCATAAAGGCCGTCGTCAAACCCATAATAATCGTCAGCGAAGAAGAGATGGCCGGTGGTTTCGCCGCCGAGCACGCTGCCAATCTGCTTCATTCTGGACTTGATGTGGCTGTGGCCCGCCTTCCACATGTCCGGCTGGCCACCCAGCCCGGCAATGGCGTCGAATATGCGCTGGCTGGTCTTCACATCCGCGACGACCGTCGCGCCGGGCCGGTTCTTCAGGACATCCTGCGCGAACAGGCCCAGCAGCTGGTCGCCGGCAATCACCCTGCCCCGCCCGTCCACCACCCCGATCCGGTCGCCGTCACCATCGAAAGCCACGCCGAAATCAAGCTGCTTCTCCAGGACAAGCCCGCGCAGGTCCGCCAGATTCCGCTCCTCGGAAGGATCGGGATGATGATGGGGAAAATGACCGTCCACTTCGGTGAAGAGCAAATGATGCTCACCGGGCAGGAGTTGCACGAGCTTCTCCACCACCGGACCTGCGGCGCCATTGCCCGCATCCCAGCCGATGCGGCAGGCCGGGCCGTCAAATCCCTGCACCAGCCGGGCGGCGTAGGCGTCCGTCACCGCGACCGTTTCGATCCGTCCCGTGCCCGACTCCCAGTCGCCGCTCGCCGCCATGGCTCCCAGTCGCCGGATGTCGGCTCCGAAAAAGGGGACATGGTCCTTGACCAGCTTGAAGCCATTCTGGTCGGCGGGATTATGACTGCCGGTTATCTCTATGCCGCCATCGACATCGCCGGTCGCCTCGGCATGATATAGCATCGGCGTGGGTCCAAGGCCGATGCGGACGACGTCGATTCCGCTTTCAGTCAGCCCTTCGACCAGCGCGGATTCCAGCATCGGCGAACTCAGCCGCCCGTCATAGCCCACAGCAACGCGGTTGCCGCCGGCGCGGGCGATGACCGTGCCGAAACTGCGGCCCAGCGCCCGGGCGTCGGCGGCATGGAGCGTCTCGCCCACCGTACCGCGCAGATCATAATCGCGCAGCAGCGTCGGGTCGAAACGATGCGTCATGGGGTCTTCTGTTCTTCGAGCAACAGGTCACGCGCGGCGTTGATCTGGGCAGCCAGCGCCTCGGTGCCGCCCTTGTCGGGATGGACCGACGCGATCAGGCGGCGATGGGCGGCGCGGATCGTCCTGGCGTCCGCATCGGGCGCGACACCGAGCAGCGCGCGCGCCCTGGCGACATCCTCCGCGCTGTGCGGCGGGGGCGGTGCAATGGGACGCTTGCGCGCGCCTGTTCTGGCTTTCCCCTGCTTGACGAAGAAAAGCGCCGCGCCGATCAGCAGCGGAGCCCCGATCACCGGCTTGCCCTTGGCCGCGAAGACCGCCCCCACCAGCGCCGCTCCGAGCGCCATGCCATCCTTTGCCGTCATGCGTTGCAGCCTTCCCGTCCAGATCAGCCAGACGGCAAGCCCGGCGAGCAGCAGTGCGAACACGCCCATCAGGCGGCGCCGAGCAGGTCCACCGAGTCGACGCCCTCACGCGTGGGCAGGGCCAGCCCCGACACCATCTCGCGCAGTTCCTGCCGCGCCGCGATATGGCTGACGCCCAGTTCGCCCAGATGGCCCTTGTCGAGCAGGGTCAGGCCCGAAGGGAAGAGTTCGCGAAAGATGACGCGTTCCGACAGGCCGGGAATGACGCGGAAGCCGACGCGGCGGGACAATTCCATCAATGCATCGCCAACGCGCTTCTTGTTGCGGGCGTCATGATGCTGGACGCGGTTGCGCAGCACCACCCAGTCGATCGACACGCCATCGACCTTCGCCCGCGCCTTGCGTGTTTCGAAGATGAGTTCGGAATAGAAGGACAGGCGGCGCACGCGGAACGTTTCCGGGTCGACCTGGCCGATCAGGTCGAAATCGACGAAGCTGTCGTTCATCGGCGTGACCAGCGTGTTGGCATGGGGCGCCAGATGCCGGGCGAAGACATCGTCGCGGCCGGGCGTGTCGACGACCAGGAAATCTTTGCCCTGCGCCAGTTCGATCACCTGATCGTCCAGCGCGGCGATACTGTCGCCGGTGAATACCGAAAAAGCAGGAGTCGGCAGGTCGATTTCGCGCCGACGCGCGGTTTCACGGCGATTTTCCATGTAGCGGGTGACGGTGCGCTGGCGCGGATCGAGGTCGATCATGCCGACGTTATGACCGAGCGCCGACAATGCGATGGCGGTATGAACCGCGGTGGTCGACTTGCCCGTCCCACCCTTTTCGTTGGCGAAAACGATGAGATGCGGCTGCGGATTCGCCATTGCCCCTGATAACCCCGTTGATTGTCGCAATGTTTGTTGACGGTCGCGCCGGCACGAGCCTAGCAGGACATTCCTATCCTGTCGCCCTTATCGGAGCCATAACTTCCGTGCAAACGCTGCGTGACCTGCCCACCCTCCGCGCCGCCGTCGAAACGCTGAAGAGCGACGGAAAGCCGCTGGTTCTGGTGCCCACCATGGGCGCGTTGCATGACGGGCACATGGCTCTGGTAGACGAAGCCAGGCGGCGCGGACGGCATGTCGTCGTGTCGATCTTCGTCAACCCGAAACAGTTTGGGGAGCATGAGGATCTGGACGCCTATCCCCGGCGGGAGGCCAAGGACGCACAGATGCTGGCGGCGGCGGGGGTCGACATTCTCTGGGCGCCCGGCGTGGACATGATGTACCCCGCCGGTTTCGCGACCAATATCAGCGTGTCCGGGATCAGCGAAGGTCTGGACGGCGCGGCCCGGCCGGGCCATTTCGACGGGGTGGCGACGGTCGTCGCCAAGCTGTTCAACCAGGTGCGGCCCGACATCGCCATCTTCGGCGAGAAGGATTATCAGCAGCTCGCGGTGATCCGGCGCCTGGTCGCGGACCTGGACATGGCCGTGGAGATCGTCGGGATGCCGACCCAGCGGGCCGAGGACGGCCTCGCCCTCTCTTCCCGCAACGCCTATCTGACCGACGAAGAGCGCAAGGCGGCGCTCGCCCTGCCCCGCGCACTTGGCGAGGCGAAGCGGCAGATCGAGAAGGGCGAGCCGGTCGATGCGGCACTGGCGAAGGCGATCGCCTCGCTGGCGGCACACGGCTTTGATCCGATCGATTATGTGACGCTGTGCGATGCGGCTACACTGGCGCCGATCCATGCGCTCGACCGTCCGGCGCGGCTGCTCGGTGCGGCCAAGCTGGGCACCACCCGGCTGATCGACAATATTGCGATCGACCCTGCCTGATGCCGCCTGTTCGAACGGCAGCGCCTAAAAGGGCTTCACGATCACGGCGATGACGATGACGGCGGCGGCGATGCCGGGAATCTCGTTCAGCATCCGCAGTTGCCGGTCGGTCAGTGGGCGCTGTCCCCTTGCGAGCTTCTTCACATAGCCGGCGATCCAGCCATGATAGCCGGACAGCCCCAGCACGAAGAGCAGCTTCAGGTGGAACCAGCCGAAATGCCAGGCGCCGATCTCGACCATCAGCATCAGCCCGAACAGCCAGACGAGGATCAGCGAGGGATTGAGGATGATCTTGAGCAGCCGTCCCTCGCGCTCGATCCACCTCTTGTCCTCGGGTGATCCGGGCAGGGTTTCCTGATGATAGACGAAGAAACGCGGCATCATGAACAGCCCCGCCATCAGGAAGATGACGAAGATGACATGGGCAGCCTTCACCCAGAGATAGGCGGCACCAAGATAGGCCATCAGTCGCGAACTCCCCGTTGCCGCACATGGCGGATCAGCGCCTCGACATGCGATAGGGGCGTGTCGGGCAATATGCCATGGCCCAGATTGAAGATATGCGGGCGGTCGGCGAAGGCGGCGCGGATAGTGTCGACCGCTTCCTCAACCGCGCGGCCACCGGCGATCAGCGCCAGCGGATCGAGATTGCCCTGCACCGGCATTCCCTGCGGCAGCGCCCGGTTGGCCCAATGCGGATCGATCGTCTCGTCCACGCCTATCGCATCGACCCCGGTGCGCGCGGCATAGTCGGCCAGCTTGGCGCCCGCGCCCTTGGGAAAGCCGATGACCGGAACATCGGGATGCAGCGCCTTCAGTCGCTCGACGATCCGCCGGTTCGGCTCGATCACCCAGCGTTCGAACTGAAGCGGGGCAAGGCTGCCTGCCCAGCTGTCAAACAGTTGCACGGCTTCCACGCCTGCCTGAATCTGGCCGGAAAGATAGACGACGGTGGCGTCGATGATCGCGTCGATCAAAGCCGCGAAACTGTCTGGTTCGTTGTAGGCCATGCGACGGGCGGCACCATGATCCTTGCTGCCCTGCCCCGCGACCATATAGGTGGCGATGGTCCAGGGGCTGCCGGCGAAGCCCAGGAAGGTGACATGGGGATCAAGGGCGGCCTTTACCCGTCTTACCGTCTCATAGACCGCCTCGAACCGGCTGAAATCCGGCTTCAGCACCGACAGCGCGGTTTCGGCCAATATCGGTGCCAGGCGCGGACCTTCCCCCGCCTCGAACCAGAGATCCTGCCCCATGGCATAGGGCACGATCAAAATGTCCGAAAAGAGGATGGCGCCGTCGAATCCGAAACGCCGGAGCGGCTGGAGAGTCACTTCGGCCGCAGCTTCGCTGTCATAGACGAGTTCCAGGAATCCGCCTTTCTCCGCCCGCAAGGCGCGATATTCGGGCAGATATCGTCCAGCCTGGCGCATCAGCCACATGGGCGGCACGGCTGGGCGTTCACCCTGGAGGACGCCCAGGAGGGGTTTTTCGGCGAGGCGCGCCGGGGCGTCAAAGCTCATCAGACTCTCTCTTATATTTAGATTCAAAGGATGGTGGTGATTGTTGGTCCGTTGGCAGCGGGGTTTATGCGCTGTGCCCGCTTTTGCCAACAACTTGACTCCGCAGAGTCACGCAAGGCGGTACGAGTCAGCGTGACTATCCCCGTTATCCACAGGTTGTGGATGAAAATTCGGGGCTGTTGGGCTGTTGTGGATAAGAATCCGGGCAGCGGGGACGGGGAAATGAGGGAAACTTATCCCCGGATTCATCCCTTGCTTTATCCACAGCCTCCCCACAGAGATGTGCCCATGGCGCGTATTCATCTGCATCTTCTGTCCGACTCTACCGGCGAAACGCTGGAGAATATCGCCAAGGCGGCGATCGGCCTGTTCGAGAATGTCGAGGCAATCCGCCATTTCTGGCCAATGGTGCGGTCGGAGGTGCATCTCGACCGGATCATGGAGGAAATCGCCGCCAATCCCGGCCTCGTCCTCTTCACGCTGACCAATCATATGCTGCGCCGCCGGCTGGAAACGCGGTGCCGCGCGCTGGGGCTGCCCCATGTCGCCGCGCTCGACAGCGTGGCGGACGCGCTGTCCAACATATTGGGGCAGGAAACGCGGACCCGGCCGGGACGCAAACATATATTGGACGAAGCCTATTTCGCGCGGATCGAAGCGATCCAGTTCACGATCGCCCATGATGACGGGGTGGGGCATGAAAATTGGGAGGAGGCCGACATCGTGCTGGCGGGCGTATCGCGCGCGTCCAAGACGCCGACCTCCATCTATCTGGCCAATCGCGGCTACAAGACCGCCAATATCCCGCTCGTCCCGGAATCGCCGCCGCCACGCAGCCTTTTCAACCTGCGCCATCCGATGGTCGTGGGCCTGACCGTCAGCCCCGAGCGTCTGGTGCAGATCCGTCGCAACCGGCTGCTTTCGCTCAACCAGGCGCCCGAGACCGCCTATGTCGATATCGACAAGGTGCAGGATGAACTGTCCTTCGCCCGGCGCATGTTCGCCGACCAGGGCTGGCCGGTGATCGACATGACGCGCCGGTCGATCGAGGAGGCTGCGGCAGCGATCATCAATCTGTTCAACGACCGCGAACTTGGCGAAGGAGCCCATCCATGATCGTGCTGGCATCGCAGAGCGCAAGCCGCCGGGCGCTGCTTGCCGCCGCTCAGGTGCCGTTCGAGGCGCTGTCGCCGGGCGTGGACGAGGATGCGGCCAAGGACGCGCTGCGCGCCGACGGGCTGGATGCGCGCGCCCTGGCCGACGCGCTGGCGGAGTTGAAGGCGCTCAAGGTGTCGCGTCGGGTGCCGGGCGGGCTGGTGCTGGGTTGCGACCAGACGCTGAGCATCGGCGATGGCGAGGATCGCGGCGAGATGATCGACAAGGCGATCGACCGGGCCGATGCCGAGCGGATTCTCCGGCTGCTGTCGGGCCGGGTGCATCATCTCCACAGCGCGGCGGTGATCGCGCTCAATGGCGAGCCGATCTGGCGCCATGTCGAACGGGTGCGGATGACGGTCCGTCCGCTGTCGGACGCCTTCATCGCGTCCTATCTCGATTCCGAATGGGACGCGTGCCGCTGGTGTGTCGGCTGCTACCGGATCGAGGGACCGGGGGTGCAGCTGTTCAGCAAGGTCGAGGGCAGCCAGTTCGCGATTCAGGGGCTTCCCTTGCTGCCTTTGCTTGACTTTCTGCGCGTGCGCGGCGTTTTGGCGGCATGACCGACAAGCTGCCCCATGCCCCCCTCCCCTATGCCGAGGTGATCGGCGATCCGATCGAACACAGCAAATCCCCGCTGATTCACAATTTCTGGCTCAGGGCGCTGGATATCGAGGCGGAGTATCGCAAGACCCATGTGCCGCCTGAGGGGCTGGCCGCCTATTTCCTGGCGCGTCGGGCCGATCCCGACTGGCTCGGCTGCAACGTCACCATTCCGCACAAGATTGCGGTGATGGACTATACCGATGATCCGGGCGGCGTGCGCGAACGGATCGGCGCGATGAACACGATCGCATCGGAAGCCGGCGGGCCGCTGATCGGGACCAATACTGACGCGGGCGGGTTCCTCCAGCCGCTGCTGCGCGACAAGTGGAAGGGTCAGAGCGCCGTCATCGTCGGGTCCGGCGGCGCGGCGCGCGCAATCCTGTTCGCGCTTGCCAGCCTGGGCGTGCCCGACATCAGCATCATGGCGCGCGATCCTGCCAGGGGCCAGGCACTGCTCGACCGCGCCGGGGTGCGGGGGCGGGCGATCGGCATGGAGGATGCACTGCCCGCCGCCGACCTGCTGGTCAATGCGACCTCGCTGGGCATGGTGGGCCAGCCGCCGCTCCATCTGGACCTCACGCCCTTGGCCGATGATGCGACCGTCTATGACATCGTCTATGCGCCCCTGGAGACGGACCTGCTCAAGGCGGCGAAGGCGCGCGGCCTCAGGACGCTCGACGGGCTGGAAATGCTGATCGGGCAGGCGGCGCTCGCCTTCGACATCTTCTTCGACGCCGAAGCGCCGCGCGAACTGGACGCGGAATTGCGCGCGCTGCTGCTTTCGGGCGAGGAATGAAGGTCTATGGCCTCACCGGGTCGATCGGCATGGGCAAGTCGGCGGTGGCGGCGATGTTCCGGCGCGAGGGCGTCCCGCTTTTCGATGCCGATGCCGAGGTGCACCGGCTCCAGGGGCCAGGGGGCGCGCTGCTCCCCGCGATCGAGGCGCGCTTTCCCGGCACCACCGGGCCGCAGGGCGTCGACCGGGCGAAGCTGGGCGCGGCGGTGTTCGGCCATCCCCACGCCCGCCGGGCGCTGGAGGCGATCGTCCATCCGGCGGTGCAGCAGTCGCGGCGCGCCTTTCTGCGCCGGCACCGGTCGCGCACGTTCGTCATTCTCGACATTCCGCTGCTGTTCGAGACCGGCGGGCAGAAGCGGCTGGCCGGGGTGATCGTCGTGACCGCGCCGGCCTGGAAGCAGCGCCGGCGGGTCCTGGCGCGGCCGGGCATGACCGCAGCGAAATTCCGCCAGATTGTCCATCTGCAAACACCCGATGCTGAAAAGCGTCGCCGGGCCGACTATATCATCCATACGGGTACGACATTTGCCGCGACCCGTGCACAGGTCAGGCGTCTGGTCGCTTGCCTTGGCGCGAAGACAGGCAGATAAGGGTTGGCCCACAGAGTCGAATGAAGAGGGCGATGCGCGAGGTCATTTTCGATACCGAAACGACGGGATTCGATCCCGCATCCGGCGACCGACTGGTCGAAATCGGCTGTATCGAACTCATCAACCGCGTGCCGAGTGGCCGGACCTTCCACGCTTATTATAATCCGGAACGGGACATGCCCGCCGCCGCCTTCGCGGTGCATGGGCTGTCGAGCGAGTTTTTGCGCGACAAGCCGCTGTTCGGGCTGGGCGCGCGGGAACTGCTCGACTTCATCGAGGATAGCCCGCTGGTTGCGCACAATGCGCGTTTCGACTTCGGATTCCTCAATCACGAACTCAGGCTGTGCGGCCATTCCGAAGTCGGGCTGGATCGGATGATCGACACCGTCGCGATCGCGCGGCAACTACATCCCGGCGCCAAGCATAGCCTCGACGCGCTCTGCACCCGCTACGGCATCGACCGCAGCCACCGGGTAAAGCATGGCGCCCTTCTCGACGCCGAACTGCTGGCGCAACTCTACATCGAACTGACCGGGGGCCGTCAGATCGGCCTTGGTCTTGCACAGGAGGAAGCGAAACAGATCATCAGGGTGGAACTGACGGAAACCACCGTGGTTCGCCCTGTTCGTCCCGCGCGGGTCTTCGCGGCCAGCGCGCAGGAGCTGGAACGGCACGCAGCGTTCGTCGCGACGCTGAAGGAGCCGCTCTGGTTGCAGGAGGCATAGGCCGACGGCCAGGCTGCCGGCCTTCCTGCCTCCCCGCTAACCGGGCCGCCTTTCCGGCGACCCGGCAAGAACAAGGAGAAGGCATATGGATATTCGTGTTTCCGGGCATCAGGTCGACACGGGCGACGCGCTCAAGCAGCATGTCAGGGACCGGCTGGAGGCGATGGCCGAGAAATATTTCTCCCGCACGATTTCCGCCCAGGTGACCTTTCGCAAGGCTCCGCATGGCGCATTTCATTGTGATATCGTGTGCCATGTGATGACCGGCCTGATCCTCAAGGGCGCGGGCGAGGCCCAGGAAGCGCATCCCGCCTTCGACCAGGCTTCGGACCGGATCGAGAAGCAGTTGCGCCGCTATATGCGCCGCCTGAAGGATCGCAGTGTCCAGGCGGCCGCGGCGGAGGCGCAGCGCGCCAATGGCTACAGCGTCGATGATATCGACGGCGCGGGCTACACCATTTTCGCCACCGCGGCGGAAGAAGAGGAGCCGGCGGACGCCCCGCTGATCGTGGCCGAGACGCGGGTCGACATTCCCGAAGCAAGCGTGTCGGACGCCGTGATGATGCTCGACCTGCGCAACACCAACGCCTTGCTGTTCCTCAATGCCGGAACGGCCGCCTACAACATGGTCTATCGCCGCCATGACGGGACCATCGGCTGGGTCGAGCCGCGGGGCTGACCCATTCTGCCCGGCCCTGCGGCTGTTGACCTTCGGGTGCAGGCGGCCTATGGGGCCGGGCTTCATATTCCCCGAGCAGACGCGCATGATTGACTGGCTGGGCGCGGCTCGGCTGGTTCGGATTTGTCATGGTGCATTTCAACGATATCGTTTCGCCTGACGCGCTTGCCACGAGCCTGTCGGTGAACGGCAAGAAGCAGTTGTTCCAGAAAATCGCCGCGCTTGCCGCCGGCGCTTACGGCCTTGACGCCGATAGCGTCGCTGACGCGCTGTTCGAGCGTGAACGGCTCGGGTCGACCGGTTTCGGCGGCGGGGTCGCCATTCCCCACGCCAAGATACCCGATCTTTCCAGGATGTGCGGCGTCGTCGTGCTGCTCGATCCGCCTGCGCCGTTCGACGCGGTCGACGAGGCGCCGGTCGATATCGTCTTCGCCCTGCTGTCGCCGGTCGACAGCGGCGCGGAGCATCTCAAGACGCTGGCGCGCGTGTCGCGCTATCTGCGCGATGAGAATAATGTCGTGCGATTGCGGGGCGCGGGTTCCACCGAAGCGCTGCACGCACTGCTCGCGGGCGGCGAGGCGCGTGACGCAGCCTGAGGCGCCCAGCGGCGAGGCGGCGCATTTTCGCGCGCTGGAACAGCTTTACCGTTCCGCGCCGATCAACCGGATGTTCCGGTCGGATCTGACCATTACCGAGCCTGGCCGGTCGGTCATCGACTTTGACGTTGACGAAAGCCAGTTCCACGCCGCAGGCGCGGTGCATGGCACCGTCTATTTCAAGATGCTGGACGATGCGGCCTTCTACGCCGCCAACAGCCTGGTCAGCGATCGCTTCCTGCTGACCACCGCCTTCAACCTGCTTTTCACCCGGCCGATCGGTCCGGGGCGAATCCGCGCCGAGGGCCGCTGGATCAGCGGCAAGCGCCGCGTCTATGTCGCCGAGGCGAGCCTGATCGATTCCACCGGCGAGGAGGTGGGCCGCGGCACCGGCACCTTCATGCGCTCGCAATTTCCGCTGTCATCGCTCCCGGGATATGGCGCCTGAATCGGATCCCACCGCCCGGCTGACCAGCGCCATGCTCGTCGGCGCGCTGCGGCGCCGCGTCGCCGCGGCGGGCGGCTTCGCGACGGTGCTGGCCAAGGGTGACGAAATCAGCGGCGTTATCCTGGTGCAAACACTTGAAAAAGGTCAGGAAACTGGTCTTTTTGAGCGAGTGCCGAACTTTGCCGGAGGTTATGCGTTGATGCGCTGTGGACCCTCTCCTGCAGAGGGTTCGGAGTCGCTGTCACATTATGTGACGCGACGGCGCAGGGCGGACCCCGACCTGTGGCTGATCGAACTCGATGTCCCAGAAGCGGAACGCTTCGCCGCTGAAACGATTTGCTGATCGTTGACTCATCGTCATGAGCCGTGCAGAGGCGCCCAACGCCAACGCGCAGGTTGCCGAATTCGCCCAATGGGGGGCGGGCGCGGTAAACACGCAGACGGGGGGCGGCCGGTCGTCGCGGTGAATATGGGTTAAATGACGACGCCCCGGCCAAGAACCGCATGTCTTTGAGCCACGATGAGTTTCCGCCTGAAAGCTGCGATCTTAGCAGCCTTTGCCCTGTCCACCGCCGCTGCGGTGTCCGCTTCCGACATGTCGATCGCAGGTGAATCTGTCGCCTCGGTTGCTTCTCTTCCCCAGACGAACCACGCCGGTGCTAAGCCCGCTGTCGTCTTCGCCGCGCCGCGCGAAATCGCGCAGCCGCTGGCTTCGGCCCCCAGGGCCGACAATGGTTTTTCCACCGATTCCGATTTTCAGGCGAACAGCCTCGCTGCTCTGGTCGACGCCCAAGGCGAACCCGAGGAGCTGGACGGCGATATGAAGTGCCTGGCCGGAGCGGTCTATTTCGAATCCAAGGGCGAAAGCCTGGAAGGCCAGCTGGCCGTCGCGCGCGTGATTATCAACCGCGCCAAGTCCGGCCGCTTCGCCAGCAGCCTTTGCGGCGTCGTCTATCAGCCGAGCCAGTTCAGCTTCGTGCGCGGCGGCGGTATGCCCCCGATTCGCACGGAAGGCCGCGGTTGGCGGCAGGCCGTCGCCATCGCCCAGATCGCTGCCAACGACAGCTGGGACAGCTTGGCCGAAGGCGCACTCTATTTCCATGCGCGCCGCGTGTCGCCGGGCTGGGGCAAGGCCCGGCTGGCGTCGATCGACAATCACGTCTTCTATCGCTGAGATAGCCGCCCATCGCTGGCGGAGCGCAGGCGAACGATATGGTAGGCCGGTTCGGGATCACCGAATCGGCCTTTTCTTTTGTTCCCATAATGTTCTAATATGGGGCATGAGCACCGTTCCTGCAGATGCCTGTTCTCCGCTGACCGACGGCACTGCGCTGGCGGTGGCGCGGGGCACGCTGCGCCTCTTCTTCCGCCATGACATGAGCGGGATATTGGAAGTGCCGCTCCCCAATGGCCGGCGCGCCGACATCATGGCAATCGACGGTGCCGGGCGGCTCACCATCGTCGAGATCAAGTGCAGCCGCGCGGACCTGCTGGGCGACATGAAGTGGCCCGATTATTTCGATTATTGCGACCGCTTTTTCTGGGCGGTGCCGGCGGGGTTCGACCTGACTCTGTTCGACAGTGAGGCGCTGTGGCCTGCTCGCACGGGCCTGATCGTCGCCGACCAATATGATGCCGAACTGGTGCGGCCCGCGCCGGTCGAGCCGCTGGCGGCGGCGCGGCGCAAGGCGGAGACGCTGCGCTTCGCCCGGCGCGCGGCCCGGCGGCTGACCGCGCTTGGCGACCCGGATCATGCAGCGGAACTGGGATGGTAGAGACCAGATCATCCTCTCCCGCGCCGGGGGCGGATAATCTTGTCTCTGTACTATCGGGCTTTTAGGTGGTCAGAATACCGGACCCTGTACAGGTCCTGTCGGCTTGACGCCATTTCCCTTGGCGGCGTCCAGCGCTTCGCTGAGGCCGGGCGTGCGATTGTCGCGGGCCGCATAGTCGCGGGCGGACATGCCGGCGATGGTGTCGCGCTTGTCGGGGTTGGCGCCCTGCGCAACCAGCAGGCGGACGAGGCCGACGTCGCGCAGTTGCACCGCGCGGATCAGCGGCGTTTCGCCGCTGTCATTGGTCTTGTCGACCTGTGCCTTGTAGCTCAGCAGGGTACGCACCCCTTCCTCGAACCGGCCCTGCACCGCGTCCATCAACGGGGTGTTGCCGTCATTGTCCGTCAGGTTGGGGTTGGCGCCCTTGGCGAGCAGGAAGGTCAGCCAGGTCGCGTCGCGGCGGGCGACGATGATGTGGAGCGCATTTTCGCCGGTGGACACATCGCGGCTGTTGATGACGGTGGAGCCGGGCTTCTGGATGAAGTCGGTGACTTTCTGACCGTCCTTGTCCTTGACCGCCTTCAGGAAATTATAATTGTCCGAAAACTGGGCCTGGGCCGGTCCCGGGACCAGCAGTGCCAGCGCCATCGAACCCAGGAAAGCGGAAAGGAACTTCGTCTTCATCTTGGCGCCCCGTTGCATTGCAAATCGCGTCCTAGCAGGGCATGGCTGGCCACGCCATGAACAAAGCCGTCTCCGCCTTCGCCCTGCCAATGCTCGCCCTGCTGGCCGCCTGCAATATGGGCGCGGGTGGCAATGGATCAAGCGGATCAAGCGAGCCGGGCGAATTGGCCGGCGCCAGGATCGGCGCGCCCTTCACCCTGACCGACCAGGATGGCCAGCCTGCGCGTTGGGACGATTACAAGGGGCAGTATCGCCTCGTCTATTTCGGCTACACCTATTGCCCGGATGTCTGCCCGGTCGATCTGCAAAAGATCATGCAGGCCTTCGCCCGGTTCGAGAAGGACAAGCCTGCGCTGGCGGCCAAGGTGCAGCCCATGCTTATCAGCGTCGATCCCGACCGCGACACGCCGGAGATACTCAAGACCTATGTCGCGGCCTTCCACCCGCGCCTGATTGGCCTCACCGGCACGAAAGAACAGATCGCGAAGGTCGCCAGGGATTTCGTGGTGATCTATAATCCGGAAAAGAGCAGCCCGGAAAAGACCGGCGGCACAAGCGACTATCTGGTCAGCCACAGCCGCACGCCCTATCTGTTCGATGGCGACGGCAAGCCGGTTGCGCTGGTGCCAGTGGATGATCCGGGCACGCCGGATACGGACGAGGGCGCACCTGACAAGGTGCTCGCCTTCCTTGAAAAATGGGTCAAGTGACGAACTTCTGGGACAAGCCCCTCGACAAGCTCGACCGTGCCGAATGGGAGGCGCTATGCGACGGCTGCGGCAAATGCTGCCTGCACAAGGCCGAGGACGAGGATACGGGGCATATCTATCCCACCAATGTCGCCTGCCGCCTGCTCGACCGGCAGAGCGGACAATGCAGCAACTACAAGGATCGGCGCACATTCGTTCCCGATTGCGTGCGGCTGACTCCGACCAAGGTGAAACAGATCAGCTGGCTGCCCCGTACCTGCGCCTATCGGTTGCGGGGGGAAGGCTTGCCGCTGCCGGAGTGGCATTATCTGGTCTGCGGCGACCGGGAGGCGGTCCATCGCGCCGGGGAGTCGGTCCGCGGCTGGACGGTGGCCGAAGCCGATGCGGGCGATTGGGAACATCATCTTGTCGACCGAGACATTTGACGCGGCGATCCTGATCGACGGCGCCGCGATGCCGGTGCGGGTGCGCCGGTCCGCGCGGGCGCGGGCCTATCGGCTGACGATCGACAGCGCCCGCGGTGAATTGCGACTGTCGCTGCCTGCGCGCGCGAACCTCAAGAAGGCGCTGGGATGGGCGCAGGACCATGAAGCCTGGGTGCGCGCGCAGATGGCGAAGCAGCCGGTCGTGACGCAGCTGGCACATGGCGCGACCTTCCCGCTGGAGGGGCGCGAAATCGAAATTGTCTGGGTCGAGGGTGCGACGCGCACGATTCGCCTGGAAGGCGACCGGCTGCTGCTGGGCGGGGCGACGGAATCGGTCGGCGCGCGCGTCCAACGCTGGCTGGTGGCCCGCGCCAAGGCGGTGCTGGAGACCGAAAGTCATGAACTGGCGCGCGAGCATGGACTGATCGTCGCCTCGGTCGGCGTCGGCGATCCGCGCAGCCGTTGGGGCAGTTGCACCTCTTCCGGCGCGATCCGCTATAGCTGGAGGCTGATCCTCTGTCCGCCGGAGGTTCGGCGGGCGACGGTGGCGCATGAACTGGCGCACCTGCTGCACATGGACCATAGCCAGGCGTTCCACGCCGCGCACCGCCGTATCTACGGTGCCGATCCCCGGCCCGCGCGCGAATGGCTGCGGGCACATGGCGCGGGCCTGCATCGCTATCGGGGTTAGGGGATATGGCGCGCCGGAAACGCTATCTGACGGCGACCATGCCGGATGGCTATGTGAAGACGATCGGGCCGACGGCCGACCCCTTCACCCATTATTGGCGGATCGTCGCCGAACTGGACAATGGCAAGACCGAGGTTTTCTGGGGCCATACACGCTCCCTCGCCGAGGCGAAGAAGCTGAAGGGGCCGGCGGCCGACGGCGCGCGGATGCGGGGGTGGAAAAGCTACCGGTTCGAGATCGCCGAACTGGTCGAGACGCCAGCCTAGTTCCGGTGCGGCCAGGCGCCCGATGCGTCGCCCGGACAGTCATGCGCGACATCGCGCGGGTGGGGCAAGCCACAGGCGCGGCAGGTGACATAATCGCCGGGCTTGAGGCCATGCCCCACCGTCACCCGCTCGTCGAAGACATAGCAATCGCCCTGCCAGCGACTGTCAGCCTCCGGCATCTCCTCCAGATAGCGCAGGATGCCACCCTTGAGGTGATAGACCTCGTCGAAACCCCGCGCCTTTACCAGTGCGGTCGATTTCTCGCAGCGTATCCCACCGGTGCAGAACATGGCGATCCTGGGCGTGCGGCCTTGCGCCTTCAGGTCGGCGGCGAAATCGTCAAACCAGGCGGGAAAGTCGCGGAAGGAGCGGGTGGCCGGGTCGATCGCGCCATCGAAGGTGCCGCAGGCGACCTCATAGGCGTTGCGGGTGTCGATGACGACCGTCTCGGGATCGGCGATCAGCGCGTTCCATGCGACCGGGTCGAGATGCGTGCCCGCCCGGGTCGCCGGATCGAGGTCGCCGGCGCCCAGCGTGACGATCTCTGCCTTCACCTTCACTTTCATCCGGGCGAAAGGCGCTGCCTGCGCCTGCGAATATTTGACGTCGAGTTCGGCGCAGCCCGGCAGGGCGCGGATATGCGCGACCAACGCGGCGATGGCGTCGCCATCCCCGGCGACGGTTCCGTTGATCCCTTCCCCCGCCACGATCAGCGTACCGCAGGTGCGCAAATGGGCGCACAGCGCCTTGAGATCGGTTGCGATGGCCTGCGGATCGCCAAAGCGGGTGAAATGATAGAGGGCGGCGACGGTGTAGGACATGGCGCGCCTATAAGCGAACCGCCGGCCTCTTGAAAGCCGGGGCGGACAGGCGCATAGGCGGGACATGGTTCCCCTTTCGTTCGCAGGTCATGAGTTTCTGGCGCTGCCCGAGGCTGCGCTTTTCTGGCCGGATCAGGGCGCCTTGCTGGTGGCCGACCTTCATTTCGAGAAGGCGAGCTGGTATGCCCGTTTCGGTCAGTTTCTGCCGCCCCATGACAGTCAGGCGACGCTGGACATGGTCGAGGCGCTGGTGGCGCGGACCGGCGCGCGATCCGTTTTTTCGCTGGGAGACAGTTTCCATGACAGCGATGGTGCCGCGCGGCTCGACCGGAAAACGCGCGATCGGTTGATTTCCCTTACGGAAAGGCTGGACTGGACGTGGATTACCGGCAATCATGATGTCGGTGTCACGGCCATGCCGGGGGGAAGGCGGATGGCGGAGGCGGAGGTCGAGGGAATCCGGTTGAGGCATGAGGCGGAGCCGGACGATCCCCGACCCGAAATTTCCGGTCATTTCCACCCCAAGCTGCGCCTGTCGTTGCGCGGACGGCATGTGTCGCGGCGCTGTTTCGTGGGATCGGCAACCAAGCTGATCCTGCCCGCGCTGGGAGCGCTGACGGGAGGACTGGATGCGGGTCATGGGGAGATTCGCCGGGCGGTGGGACCGGGAGCGGCCGCTCTGGTGCCGGTCGCGGACCGGCTGCTGCGCTTTCCCTTATCGTAAAGCGACGTTACGGAAACCGGAAATTAAGCCGTGGCCGATAGGCAACACAGCATGATTATCCGCCCGCTTCATCGTTTACAACGCCCGGAAAAGCTGGGGTATCTTGCCTTGTCCCTGCTGTGGCAGCATAATCACCCGCATCCCGACGCGACAGATAGACGCGCGGGCCAGGAGAGGATCAGACCATCATGACAGACAAGAGTCTCTGGCTGACGAGCGTCGGTGCCGTTGCACTGGCCATGACCGCGCCGGCCATGGCGCAGCAGAGCGCCGCGCCGCAGGCAGCAGAGGAAGAGCCGGGCGCCGACATCATCGTGACCGCGACCCGCCGCGCCAGTCCCTTGTCCGACGTGCCGATCGCGGTGTCGGCGGTGGGCGCGCAGGCGATGCAGAATAGCGGCGCCAGCGACATCCGCACGCTGAACCAGCTTGCCCCCTCGCTCCTAGTTTCCTCGACCGGATCGGAAGCCAATGCCTCGGCGCGTATCCGCGGCATCGGCACGGTGGGTGACAATCCGGGGCTGGAAAGTTCGGTCGCGGTATTCATTGACGGCGTCTATCGCTCGCGCACGGGTGCGGGCCTCAACGAACTGGGCGAGATCGAACGAGTGGAGGTGCTGCGCGGGCCGCAGGGGACGCTGTTCGGCCGCAACGCGTCGGCCGGTCTCATCAACATTATCAGCAAGGCGCCGGAAAAGACCTTCCATGCGAAGGGCGAGATAACCTACGGCAATTACGACTATTGGCGCCTGTCGGGTCGCGTGACCGGGCCGGTCGCCGAAGGCGTCGCGCTGGCGCTGGACGGCGTGTGGTCGAAGCGCGACGGTTTCTACAAGTTGGTGGACGCCAGCGGCGCGACGATCGGCGATACCAACGACCGCGACCGTTACTTCTTGCGCGGCCAAGCGTTGATCGAGCCGAACGACGCGCTCTCCATCCGCCTGATCGGCGATTATACCAATCGCGACGAAAGCTGCTGCGGGGCGGCCTATATAGAGGCGAGCGAACGGCGCCCGGCGGCGGGCGGCGGCTATACCACGGCCCCGTTCAACCGCATCACGGCCATTCTGGCGGGGCAGGGGAGCACCATCCCCGCCGATCCCTATGACCGGGAATTGTCCATCACGCCGGGTCGCGATTATGTCAGCAAACTCAGGGACTGGGGCCTGTCTGGTGAGGTGAATTACGACTTCGGGGGCGCCAAGCTGACCAGCATCACCGCCTATCGCGACTATAAATCCCGCGACTATGGCGATTATGACTATAATCGCGCCGACCTGCTCTATCGCGATCCCAACACCTATCGCCAGTTCAAGACCTTCACCCAGGAATTGCGGCTCCAGGGATCGGCCTTCGGCGACATGCTCGACTGGCTGGTCGGCGGCTATTATGCCAATGAAAAGCTGACCTTGCAGGACAATATCGTCTTCGGCGCGGATTATGGTCGCTTTGCCGCCTGCCGCCTGATGGCGGGCTCCAGCCTCAACAGCAATTTCACCGCGCAGCAACTGGCGGCCTGCGGCAGCGGTCTTGCCACCTCGGCGCTGATCACCGGCACCCAGGCGCAATTGAATGGAGGAATTGCGACGGCGATTTCCAACAGCTTAATTGCTCAAGGCGTTCCTCGGATGCAGGCTGCGATAATTGCAGGCAATCAGGCGTCCGCCATATCGACCGGCCTTGGCAATGGCCTGCGCGCGCTGTCCGCCATCCCCGCCGGCACCGGTGATGTCGCGTCGCTCTATCGCCAGAAAAGCGAGAATTGGGCGCTCTTCACCCATAATATCATTCATGTGACGAACCGGTTCGATCTGACGCTCGGCCTTCGCTACACCCATGAAAGCAAGCGTTTTTCTGCAGATCTCAACAACAATAACGCCACGTGCGCGGCGCTCCAGTCCTCGGCGCTGCCGGGGATCGCGACCAATGCGGCGCTGGGCAGCGCGGCGGCGCTCGCCGGGGGCATCCTGACCCTCGGATGCCTCGGCAACGGCTCCACCACGCTCAATGCGCTCGACCTTAATGACAAGATCAGCGATGGCGAATTTTCCGGTACGGCAGTGCTGTCCTGGAAGCCCATCGACGATCTGCTGCTCTATGGCAGCTATTCGAAGGGCTATAAGGCCGGGGGTTACAATCTCGACCGGTTCCAGCTGGGATCGACGGGCCTGAATGCCGTGCCCGCCGTCTTCGCGCCGCGCACCAACGCCGACGTCACCAGCCTGCGCTTCGCGGCGGAGAAGGTCGATGCGTTCGAAGTGGGCCTGAAATACAGCCAGCCCAAATGGAGCGCGAACATCGCCGCCTTCCGGCAGGAGTTCAAGAATTTCCAATTGAACACCTTCAACGGCACCAGCTTCGTCGTGCAGAATATCAATGGCTGCGATAGCGCCTTGAGCGCCACGCGCACCTGCGACAGCGGCGATGTCGGGCCGGGGCTGATCAGCCAGGGCATCGAGTTGGAACTGACCGCGACTCCGGCGCGCAATTTCCGCGTGTCGGGCGGCTTCACCTATGCCAGCGCCAAGTTCGCCAACCGGCTGGTGGGCAGCAGCGACGGCAGCGTGCCGCTCGACCCCGCGCTGTTCCTGCTGCCCGGCTCGATCAACAGCAACGCGCCCAAGGTCGTCACGACGGCCAGTGCCGCATGGACGCCGGAGATCGGGTCATCGGGTCTGTCCGCCCTCTTCTATGTCGATGGCCGCATGACCAGCGACTATAATACGGGGTCGGACCTGTTCCCCGAAAAGGCGCAGGACGGCTACGCCATCGTCAACGCCCGCGTCGGTATTCGCGGGCCGAACCAGCGCTGGGCAGTCGAATTCTGGGGCCAGAATATCTTCAACCAAGATTATACCCAGGTCGCTTTCTCCAGCCCGCTCCAGTCGAGCAGCCCGGCGACGTCGACTACCGGCCAGTTCGCGGCGGGCGCGCCGATGGCGAACCAGCTCATCTCGGCCTATCTCGCCGAACCGCGCACCTACGGCATTACCCTGCGCGGGAGTTTCTGAGCATTCCTCTCCCGCTCGCCGGCACCGGGCGAGCGGGGGAGGGCCTCTCCCCGAACAGTGCCGTGCCGACGCGTATGTCGGTCGCGCCCAGCATGATCGCCGTCTCATAATCGCCCGACATGCCCATGGAGAGGCGCGGCAGGCCTTCCTCCCGCGCCATCTTCGCCAGCAGCGCGAAGAAAGGCGCGGACTCGATGTCGGCGGGCGGGACGCACATCAAGCCCAGCAGCGGAATGTCGGCGGCGCGCGCGGCAGCGATCAGCGTGGCCGTGTCGGCAATCGCGCAGCCGCCCTTCTGCTCTTCGGCGCCGATATTGACCTGGATGAAACAGGGGATGCGCCTGCCCGCCACGTCCATCGCCCTGGCCAGCGCGGTCAGCAGGGAGGGGCGATCGAGCCCGTGGATCACGTCGAACAAAGCGACCGCCTCGGCCGCTTTGTTCGACTGGAGCTGGCCAACCAGATGCAATTCGATGTCGGCAAATTCCTCGCGCAGGGCGGGCCATTTGTCCTGGCTTTCCTGCACCCGATTTTCACCGAACACGCACTGCCCGGCCGCGATCAGCGGGCGGATCGCGTCGGCGCCATGGGTCTTGGATACGGCGATGAGCTTGACATCATCGGCGGTGCGGTCGGTCAGGCGGGCGGCGCGTTCGATGGATTCGCGCACGGCGGCCAGGCGCTGGGCCGCGTCGCGGCTATCGGGGATGCTGGCGGTCGTCATGCGCGCTGCTATAGGCAGGGCCATGCACCGCCGCCACCGCAAAAAGCTGCCCGGCCTCTGGCTGATCACCGATGAGCGGGTGACGGACGATGCGCTGCTGGAGGCGGCCGAGCGGTTGCCGAAGGGCAGGGCGGGCATCATCTTCCGCCATTATCGCACCGAAAGGGACGGACGGCGGGCCTTGTTTGCTGCCGTGCGCGAGATCGCGAGGCGTCGGCGGCTGGTGCTTCTGCTGGCAGGGGACAGACGGGATGCCGCCGCCTGGAAGGCTGACGGCTGGCATGGCCATGGGAGGAAGCGCCTGGGGCGCGGCATGATCCGCAGCGCGCCGGCGCATGATGCCTGCGAAATGGCTGCGGCGCGTCTTGTGCGAGCGGATATGATCCTGCTGTCGCCACTTTTCCCAACCCGGTCGCATCCCGGGGCACGGTCTCTCGGCCGCGTGCGCTTCGCGGCGCTGGCGCGGGTGGCGGACGGGTTTGTCCTGGCGTTGGGAGGGGTGAACGCAGCGCATGAGCCCATGCTGCGTGCCATTGGCGCGAAGGGCTGGGCGGCGATCGATGGGCTGACACGTAGCCCGCCAGCGCGGAGAAAAGCCGATATTCCGGACTAGCCGCGCGCGCCGAGCGTCAACCGATAGAAACAGCTATCTACCGCCATGCGGGGGAAAGTGGACGGCAGGCTATCGGCATTGACCAGGATAAATCCGTTGCGCTCGTAGAAGCGGTGGGCCGCCAGAAATGCATCGGTGGTGCCCAGCAGGACTTCAGCGACGCCGCGTTCCCGTGCAAGGTGGAGCAGCGCGTTAAGCAAGGCCTGGGCGACGCCGTTTTTCTGCCCCCGCCGGGGCGCGGCCACGAACATCTTGCGCAGCGCGACCCGGTCCGCGCCGATATCCTTCATCGCGATCGTGCCGACGATTCTGCCTTTCGCCTCTGCGACCAGAAAATCGCCTGTACCGCTCCGGTAGAAGGCCGGAATCTCGGACAGATCAGGCTGGTCCTGCGCGGTGATGTCGATGCCATATTCCTCGCGCTGGATCGACAGGATGAGGTCGATCACGCCCTGGGTGTCTGCGGGCGTGAAGCTGCGGATGTGAAAGGCGGTCATGCTGTTGGCTTAGCGGGGCGACCTGCCGGGTCAATCAGACTGCTGGCCTCGACAGGCGCGTATCCCTCACCCCTTGTACAGCGCGTCCAGCTGGTCAGCGTAGCGCTTGCGGATCACATGGCGGCGGATCTTCATCGAAGGCGTCATTTCCTCATTCTCGATGGTGAAAGGCTCATCCGCCAGAATGAAGCGACGGACGCGCTCGATTACCGACAGGTCGTCGTTCACCCTGTCCACCGCCGCGCGCAGCGCCGCCTGATAGGCGGGGTTGGCCGCGGCGGCGTCGGGCGCTATAGCTTGCGCCGACGCCCATTCGCGGGTCCATTCCGCATCCGGTACGATCAGCCCGACCAGATAGGGGCGGCGGTCGCCATGGACCATGGCCTGGCCGATCTCGCTCTGGAGCGTGAGCATTCCCTCGATCTTCTGCGGCGAGACATTGTCGCCCTTGTCGTTGACGATAAGATCCTTCTTGCGGTCGGTGATTCGGATGCGGCCCCGTTCGTCGATCTCACCGATGTCGCCGGTGTGGAGCCACCCGTTCTTCAGCACTTTCTCCGTCTCGGCCGGGTTGCGCCAATAGCCGTGCATGACCAGCTCGCCGCGCACCAGTATCTCTCCATCCTCGGCGATCCTGACCTCTACCCCGTCCAGGGGCGGGCCGACCGTGTCCATCGCAATGCCGGCCGCGGGGCGGTTGCAACTGACCACTGGCCCCGCCTCGGTCTGGCCATAGCCTTGCAGCAGAGTGAGGCCCATGGCGTCGAAGAAGAGGCCGACATCAGGGTTGAGCGGCGCGCCACCCGACACCAGCGCCTTCATCCGGCCGCCGAAGCGCGCCCGGATCTTGGGTATAAGGGTGCGGGAGAGGAGCAGCTTCATCGGCAAATCGAGCACAGAGCCCTTGCCGGCCTGCTCCTTCGCCGCGATGCGCAGGGCCTGACCCAGCAGATAGGTTGGAAATTTCCCCTGCTTCTCGATCGACTTGATGATGCGGGTGCGCAGCACCTCGAACAGGCGGGGGACGACGACCATGATCGTCGGGCGCGCTTCCTCGATATTGGAAGCCAGCTTTTCCAGACCTTCCGCATAATAGATCTGCCCGGCCAGCAGCATGGGCAGGAACTGGCCGCCGCTATGCTCATAGGCGTGGGAGAGGGGAAGGAAGGAAAGGAATATCTCATCCCCCCAGCCGAAATCCTCCGCGACGATCTTGCCCGCCCCCTCCACATTGGCAAGGATCGCGCCATGATGCTGCATCACGCCGCGCGGCGCGCCGCCGGTGCCGCTTGTGTAGATGATGCAGGCCTGGTCGTTTCGGGTGGCGGTCTGGGTGACGGCGAAGGCATCGACATCGGCGGCACGGACGGCATGGGCTGCGATCAGATCGCTCCACAAATGGCAGGCGCAGCCGCCCTGCGCTCCGCGCAGAGGCTCCATGCCGATGACGAAGCTGGCTTGCGAGCGGACGACGGCGGGCATCAGCGCCTGCGCCAGCTTGGCGGTGGAGACGATGACGGCGCGGGCGCCGCTGTCGGTCAATATATGCTGATGATCGCGCGTCGTGTTGGTGGTGTAGGTCGGCACGGTGACACAGCCCGCCGCCATGATCGCGAGGTCGGCGATGCAGAATTCGGGACGGTTTTCGCTGACCAGCATTACCGGGTCGCCCGGACTCAGTCCTTGCGCCTTCAATGCTGCGGCGAGCGCGACGACCTGGCCTGCGACCTCGGCCCAGCTTTGGCTGCGCCATTGGCCGCCGCTTTTGCGCCAGAGGAAGGGGGCGTCACCCTTTTCGGCAGCGCGGGCGAAGAACATCGTCACCAGGTTGGGGAATTTCTCGATGGCCCTCAAGGCTCAACTCCTGTGCTTTTCGGCGCGTCTGGCGCGCGCCTGATCGTAAGGCAAGGCTATAACCATGCCTCGCCGTAACGGCCATGCTTTTCCAAGGTTTCGCTCTGGCGTTTCGCGATTTCCGGGGCGTCGATTTCATCCGACCGCAAATCGCCTCAGTCGAAAAGTCCGTCCTGTGACCCTGCGGGCGGATTGAGGCCCAGATGCTTCCAGCCCGGCCCGTTGAGGCATCGCCCCCGGGCCGTGCGGGCGATGAGGCCAAGCTGGATGAGATAAGGCTCGATCACCTCCTCGATCGTGTCGCGCGCCTCGGAAAGGCCCGCCGCGAGGGTTTCGACGCCGACCGGGCCACCACGATAGATGTCGGCAATCATCATCAGGTACCGCCGGTCCATCAGGTCGAGGCCGAGCTGGTCGACCTCGAGCCGGCGGAGCGAGGCGTCGGCGACCTTCGCGTCGACAGCAGGCGCACCGGCGACATTGGCGAAATCGCGCACCCGGCGCAGCAGCCGCCCGGCGATGCGCGGGGTGCCCCGCGATCGGCGGGCAATCTCTATCGCGCCGTCCGGGGTGATCGCCAGGTCGAGCAGCCGCGCGGCGCGGCGCACGACCAGTTCCAGTTCCTCGACCGTATAGAATTGCAGCCGCACGGGAATTCCGAAGCGGTCGCGCAGTGGCGTGGTGAGCAGCCCCTGACGCGTCGTCGCGCCGACGAGGGTGAAGCGCGGCAGATCGATGCGGACAGAACGGGCGGACGGCCCCTCGCCGATCATCAGGTCGAGCGCGCGGTCCTCCATCGCCGGGTAGAGGACTTCCTCGACCGCCGGATTGAGGCGATGGATTTCGTCCACGAACAGGACATCGCCCTCATCCAGGTTGGTGAGCAAAGCGGCCAGATCGCCCGACTTGGCGATAACCGGGCCGGAGGTCGCGCGAAAGCCTACGCCCATTTCCTTGGCGACGATCTGCGCCAGCGTGGTCTTGCCCAGGCCCGGCGGCCCGAAGAAGAGCACATGGTCCAGCGCATCGCCCCGCGACTTGGCCGCCTGGATGAAGATGCGCAGATTTTCACGCGCCGCCTGCTGGCCGACGAACTCGTCCAGCGATTTCGGACGCAACGCGGCATCGACATCCTCGGGACGGCGCGCGGGGGTGAGGAGGCGGTCGTCGGTCACTTCGCCGCCTTCCGCAGCGCCAGGCGCACCAGCGCGTCAAGGCTGGCGGTGTCGCCCAGTTCCTCTTCGGCGGCTGCGACGGCAGTGCTGGCTTCGTGCGGCTTGAAGCCCAGATTCTGGAGCGCGGACAGGGCGTCGGCGGCGAAACCGCCGGTCGGCACCGCCACTGGCCCGCCCATGCCCGCCGGGCCACCAGCAGGAGCCGCGCCGATCTTGTCCTTCAATTCATTGACGATGCGCTGGGCGAGTTTTGGGCCGACGCCGTTCGCCCGCGCGATCATCGCCTTGTCCCCCATCGCCACGGCGCGGTGCAGGTCGTGCGGTTCGAGGGCGGAGAGGATGGCCAGCGCGACGCGCGATCCCACGCCCTGGACATGGGTGAGCAGCCGATACCAGTCGCGCTCCTCGGCGCGGGCAAAGCCGACAAGGCGGATCGCATCGTCGGACACCAGCATTTCGGTGTGGATCGTCACCGCTTCGCCCACTGGCCCCAGCGCCGCGAGAGTCCGCGACGATGCGCCGACCAGATAGCCCACGCCGCCGACATCGATGATGGCGTGGTCGATACCGGTGCTGTCCAGCAAGCCCTTCAGTTTCGCGATCATCTGCCTTGCCCTTCGGCGCGCTGCCCTTTGGTCATGATCTGTTCTTTACAGCCTGTTGCGCCGCGCGCCAGTGGGAAAGCACGGCACCTTTTGTCCGCCCATGCGTAGTGCAGCGCGACCTTCCCGAACATGAGGATGACCGGATGCTGATGACCGCGCCGTTGCTTGGCCCCAAGGATTTCGAATTTCCCTCGATCATGCTGTCGGGAATCGTCGACCATGGCATGTACCTGCATTTCAAGAATTGCCTGTCCACCGCGCCGCAGCAGGGGCTGGTCGTGGTCGAAATCTCCACTCTGGGCGGCGACCCGGAAATCGCCCGGCTGATGGGCGAGGACATCCGCTTCCATTCCGAACTCTATCCCGAGCGGCGGCTGGTATTCATGGGCCGCACGGCGGTCTATTCGGCGGGGGCGACCTTCATGAGCTTCTTCGCGACCGAGAATCGCTATTTGACGCGCGGCACGCGGCTGATGATCCATGAACGGATCATCACCAAGTCGATCCAGCTGGCCGGGCCGCTTTCCACCTGCATTGCGACGCTGAAGGCGACGCTCAACGAGATCGAATCATCCATCGCCATCCAGAATGAGGGATTCCAGAACCTGATCCTGGGATCGCAGGTGACGATGGAGCAACTGTTGGAAAAGGCGCCGGAAAACTGGTATCTGGAGGCGAATGAAGCGCAGGTGCTGGGGCTGATCGCCGGCGTGCTGTGACGGAATGATCGCTTCGTCATCGCGAGTACCTCGAAGCAATCCATGTTGCGACGATGGATTGGTTCGCGGCGCTCGCAACCACAGGTTAATTTGCCTCTTGCCACAGGCTTCCCTCTCGCTTTGATATCCGCCATGCGATCCCGGCCCCTCTTTCCCTGGCGTTACGGTATGTTCCTGGCGCTGCTTGCGCTCGCGGCGCCGCTTGCGGTGCTGCTGCCCTGGCATGAGGCGGTGATGGCCGGGTTCGATCTGGCTGCGATCGCCTTCATGGCTTCGGTCGCGCCGCTCATTGATGCCGCCCCCGATACGATGCGTCGCAATGCGCAAGCAAACGACGCCAATCGCGGCCTGATGCTGCTGCTGACCGGAATCGTCAGTCTGGTAATCCTGGTGGCGGTGGGGGTCGCGATCAGCCAGCATGGCGGACCGGACGGAGCGATGATCGCGCTTTTGCTGGCTACGCTGCTGATCGCCTGGGTTTTCTCGAACCTCGTCTATGCCATGCATTATGCCCATATCTTCTACCTGCCCGATGGCCTCGGGAAGGATCGGGGCGGCCTGGATTTTCCGGCGACGAATGAACCGGGCTACTGGGATTTCCTCTATTTCGCCTTCACCCTGGGCATGACCTTCCAGACGTCGGACGTCTCAGTGACGACGAGCGCGATGCGCCGGACGGTGCTGTTCCAGTGCCTGGCGGCGTTCCTCTTCAACATCGGCATCCTCGCCTTCACCATCAACGTGTTGGGCGGGTCAGGCAGCTGATTCCCAACGCGTCTCAGGTAGCGGTTCATCGTCCGCCATCGCGCGGATCGAACGCCACCACTCGTCTACCGGCGGGCAAAAGGGAGTGACGTGGCCGGACCGGGGACGGGCGAACCAGCTTTTCCCGCTGCGATAGTAGATCCAGCGGGAGTCGCAGTGGAGCGGTACCTGTTCAAAGGAAGGCGGTTCCTTCGGCGGATCATCGATCTGCCGCAAATGCCCCGGAACGGCGCGGACGCTTCCGTCGGGAAATCGCACGGCGATCGACATGATGCTCTCCTCATTTTTTTGCCCGCTCTCTCGCCATAACGATCTGATATTCTTTCGGTTCATGGGCAGTATGGGGATTTGCGACGAAATGCCTTCATGGCTTGATTACCATTTTCCGCTAGAGGCCGAGCGTCATGAGCAAGGCCGATCCCTGTCCCAAATCCTCGGTGAGCCATGGCGTCGGCATCGCCGGCCTGGTTGGGCTGGGCGTCTGGACGCTGATAGCGCGTCATTATGGGATGAACGGTCCCCACGCAGGACTTGCCGCCGTGGTCGCGTGCGGGTTGCCCATGGTGCTCTGGTCGCTGATCGTAGACAAGGTGCATCGCAATGCATCGACGGGGATCGACTGGGAAGCCGCGCCCCGCCCGGTCCGGCAAATGCTGGATATCAGCATCATCAAGATCGCCGGACTATGGGCGACATGGCTGGCCATCGCCATCTTCTACTGCATCGCCCGCTGGTACTGGAGCGGCAATTACCGCTTTTCCATGGACTTGTTCATCAATGCGGCGCCCTGGCTGCTGGTGTTTTCCATCCCCTATGTCGTCTGGATCGACCGGCGCCTGATCGAGCCAAGGGATGCCTCCTACAGTTTCGGACAATGGGTGATCGGCGGCGCGGCCGGCAAACCCGACATGGAGCAGGTGGCGCATCATGCTCGCGCCTGGGCGGTGAAGGGATTTTTCCTCGCCTTCATGATCTCGATCGTGCCGGGCAATTTCACCAACGTTGTGAACTGGCGGATCGAGGATAGCTTCGCCAACCCCGTGGCGCTGGCAGGGTTCCTGATCGCGGCCATGTTCATGATCGACGTCTGTCTGGCGACGGTCGGTTACATCCTGACATTCAAACCTCTGGATTCCCATATCCGCACCGCCAATCCCTATCTGGGCGGCTGGCTGGCGGCGCTGATCTGCTACCCGCCCTTCGTGCTGATGGGCGGCGGCGGGCCGCTCGACTATCATGCCGGTGGGGCGGAATGGGATTATTGGACGCAGGGCGCGCTGCAATGGCTATTGGGCGGCTGGCTTGTGCTGCTGACCGCCATCTATGCCTGGGCGACGGTGGCGTTCGGCCTGCGCTTTTCCAACCTGACCCATCGGGGCATCCTGACCCATGGTCCTTACCGCTGGACGCGGCACCCGGCCTATCTGTCGAAGAATCTCTTCTGGTGGTTTTCGGCGCTGCCTTTCCTGACGGTCAGCGGGTCGATGACCGACATGGTCCGCAACTGCGCGATGCTGGCGCTAACCAACGCGGTCTATTATTGGCGCGCCAGGACCGAAGAACAGCATCTGTCGGCCGATCCCGACTATCGCGCCTATAGCGACTGGATGGAGCGTAACGCACCGGTCCCGCGCTTCTTCGCCTGGATGACGGGCAGGAAGCGCGAGACGGCGGTGGTGGCCCAGCCGGCGGAGTAGACGCTAGAAGCTCTCTTCCGCATAAATGCGGCTGAGATCCCCCTGCCATTCGCCATGATAGCGGTCGAGCAGCCGCTCCGCATGGGTCTTGCCCGAGGCGATCACCTCGTCGAGCGCCGAGAGATAGCCGGTCTCATTGTCGCCTGAGGCGTTTGAGACGCCCGCGGGCGGCGAGGCCCGATCGGGCGATATCCACCACTTCCCCCGCAATATCGCGCAGCTTGCGCCCGCCGCCGACCGGCGCGTCGAGGCCCAGTTTCGGCACGGAATCGCGCAGGACCTGCCGTTCCTCCATGCTCCAGTCCTTGACCATGTCCCAAGCCGCGTCGAGCGCGCCCTGATCGTAGAGCAGACCGACCCACAAGGCCGGCAGCGCACAGATGCGGCTCCAGGGGCCACCATCGGCGCCGCGCATTTCCAGAAAGCTCTTCATTCGCACTTCGGGAAAGGCGGTGGAAAGATGATCCTCCCAATCCTTCTCGGTCGGCTTTTCGCCGGGTAGGACGGCCAGCTTGCCGGCAAGGAAGTCGCGGAAGCTGTGGCCCGCCGCATCGATATATTTGCCGTCGCGGTAGACGAAATACATCGGCACATCGAGCGCATAGTCGGCATAGCGCTCATAGCCGAAGCCGTCCTCGAACACGAAGGGCAGCATTCCGGTGCGGTGCGGATCGGTGTCCGACCAGATATGGCTGCGGTAGGAGAGATAGCCGTTGGGCTTGCCGTCGGTGAAGGGCGAGTTGGCGAAGAGTGCGGTGGCGAGCGGCTGGAGCGCGAGGCTGACCCGGAATTTCTGCGCCATGTCTGCTTCACTGCCATAGTCCAGGTTGGTCTGGATCGTGCAGGTGCGCAGCATCATGTCCAGGCCCATCGATCCCACGCGGGGCATGTGCCGCAACATGATATCGTAGCGACCCTTGGGCATGATCGGCAATTCTTCGCGGTTCTTGTCGGGCCACATGCCCAGGCCAGGAAGCCCAGTCCCAGCATGTCGCCCACATATTTCACCTGCTCCAGATGCCGGCCGGTTTCGGCGCAGGTCTGGTGGAGATTTTCCAACGGCGCGCCCGACAGTTCGAGTTGGCCTGCGGGTTCCAGGCTGACCGTGCCGTCGCTGCCGGAGAGGGCGATGATATTCTCGCCCTCGAACACCGGGCTCCAGCCATAGCGCGTGAGGCCGATCAGCAACGTATGGATGCCGCCCATCTCCTCATAGGAAGGGGCGTGATGATCCTTGCGGCTGTAGACGAATTTTTCATGCTCGGTGCCGATGCGCCAGCGATCCTTGGGCTTCTCGCCCTTGGAAAAGGCCGCGATCAGCTGGTCGCGGCTTTCGATGACGGGATCATGTCCCCCGGAGTCGGTTCTGGTGCTCATGCCCGCCCTTAGTGCTTCCCCTCTGCGCGTCAAACAAGAGCGCGCGGCGCACAGATAAGTTGCGCCTATCCGTTGCGCAATAACATAGCGAAATGAAACTAGTCCCAATCGCCATTAATCGCCATCCAGGCGGCCGTGGCGGCGATTGCCGCCGTCTCTGCCCGCAGGATACGGGGGCCAAGCGATACTGGCACGGCGCCCGGCGTGGCGCGGATCGCCTCCCGCTCGGCGGGATCGAATCCCCCCTCCGGTCCGACCAGGAAGGCGGCGGGGCCGATATGGGCGCGCAGGCTTTCGGCCAGCGGTTCGCCGCCCGTTTCGTCGGCGAAAAAGAGATGGCGATCGGCGGACCAGCCTTTGAGCAACGCATCGAGCTTCACCATATTGGCGAGGTCGGGCAATGCTGTGCGGCCGCATTGCTCTGCCGCTTCGACCAGATGGGCATGGAGCCGGTCGAGATTGAGCTTGTCCACCACGGCGCGGCGGGTGAGCACCGGCTGGAGCCGGGCGACGCCCAGTTCGCACGCTTTTTCCGCGATCAGGTCGATCCGTCCTTTCTTGATCGGCGCGCAGCAGAGCCAGAAATCAGGGACGATTTCGGGTGGCCTGGTCTGGCTGATGCACTCCAGCACCAAATCCCGTTTACGAATGTCGCGGGCACGTGCCGCCCATTCGCCGGACCGGCCGTCGAACAGGAGCACGATGTCGTCGGGCTTCACTCGCATGACGCTGATCAGATAATGGGCCGGGTTGCCGTCGACCGGCACGGCGACCCCCTCGCCGAGCTGGGTTTCGACATGGAGGCGCGGGGCGCTTTGCGGCGGCCAGGCTGGGGTTGCGGTCATGATCTCTCTTGGCTTGTCGGATGCCCATTCTTCCCTAAAGAGAAGAATGGGGCTTCGACAAGCTCAGCCCGAACGGAGTCGTAGTGAATCAGACGATCGTCCCCGACAGCGAAGCGCGCGGCCTGCTGGCGCGGCTGCCGGAAACCCCGCGCACGCTGGCGCAGCTGGCGCGGTTCGACCGGCCGATCGGGTGGTGGCTGCTCTTCTGGCCCGGCGCCTGGGCCGTGGCGCTCGCGGGCGGCGGATTCGCCCGCTGGCCGCTGGTCGCCTGGTTGCTGCTGGGCAGCATCGCGATGCGCGGCGCGGGTTGCGTGTTCAACGACATCGTCGACCGCGATCTCGACCGCAAGGTGGCGCGTACCGCCGCCCGGCCGCTGGCGAGTGGGGCGATGTCGGTAAAGACCGCCTGGGCCTGGCTCATCGGCCTGTGTCTCATCGGCCTGATCGTTTTGCTCCAACTCCACCTCTACGCGCAGATCGTGGCGCTGGGCAGTCTTGCGCTGGTCGCGGCCTATCCCTTCATGAAGCGGATCACCGGCTGGCCGCAGCTCTGGCTGGGCCTGGTCTTTTCCTGGGCGGCGCTGGTGGGATGGAGCGAGGTCGTCGGCGCACTCACCCTGCCTGGCTTGCTGCTCTACGGCGGAACTATTTTCTGGGTCGTGGGCTATGACACCATCTATGCGCTGCAGGACCGGGAGGATGATGCGCTGATCGGGATCGGTTCGAGCGCATTGTCGATGGGGCGGCATGTCCGGGCGGGCGTGACTTTCTGCTACGCGCTGGCCCTGACCCTTTGGGCCTGTGCGATCTGGCAGGTGCGCGCCGACGCGCTGGCGCTTGCGGCGCTGCTGCCGATGGCGGCGCATCTGTCGTGGCAGGTGGCGACCCTCAAGCAGGATGGCGTCGATCCGCTGGCCAAATTCCGGTCCAACCGTTTTTCCGGCTTCCTGATGTTCCTAGGTTGCCTGGTGGTGGGGAGCGCCGCATGACGCCGCAGCCCGGCGAGGACTGCTGGCGCATCGCGCGCGCCGACAAGGCCAGCGTCATCATCGACGCCGACGCCTATTTCCGTCATGCCCGCGCGGCGATGATGAAGGCCAGGCGCCGCATCATGCTGATAGGCTGGGATTTCGACGCCGCAATCAGCCTGATCCGCGAGGATGAGGCGGAGGATGACGCGCCGCTGGTCATCGGCGACTTCATCAGCTGGCTCGTCGATCAGACGCCTGAGCTGGAGATTTTCCTGCTGCGCTGGGATGTCGGCGCGATGAAGTCGATGGCGCGGCCGAGCAATCTCTACACCACGCTCAAATGGATGGCGCATCCGCGCGTCACGGTGAAGCTGGACAGTCATCATCCGCCGGCCGCATCGCACCACCAGAAGATCGTTGTGATCGACGATTGCTTCGCTTTCTGCGGCGGCATCGACATGACCGGCGATCGTTGGGACACGCGCCATCATCGCGACGAAGATCCGGGTCGTCGTCACCCGGACGGGTCGCCCTACGGCCCCTGGCATGATGCGACCACGGCGCTGAAGGGGCCGGTGGCGGCCGCGCTGGGCGATCATGCGCGGGCGCGATGGAAGGGGGCGGGTGGCGATGCGCTGGAGCCAGTCGAAGGCAGCCATGACTGCTGGCCGGACCGGCTGCCGGTGCAATTCGAGCAGGTCGATGTCGCCATCGCCCGGACCGCGCCGAAGATGGACGACCAGGAAGAACTGACCGAGATCGAGCGGCTATATCTGAACCAGATCGCGGCGGCGCGGCGGCATATCTATGCCGAGAGCCAATATTTCGCCTCGCGTCGGATTGCCGAGGCGATCGCGAAGCGACTGGTGGAAGCCGACCCCCCCGAAATCGTCATCGTCAATCCGGAGCAGGCCGATGGCTGGCTGGAGCAGCAGGCGATGGACACGGCCCGCGCCCGGCTGTTCGAGGCGTTGAAGGCGCGCGACGCGCACGGGCGCTTCCGCATCTATCACCCGTTCACCCAGCGTGGCGCCCCCATCTACGTCCATGCCAAGATATTGATCGTGGACGACCGGCTGATCCGCGTCGGATCGTCCAACATGAACAATCGATCGATGCGGCTGGACACCGAATGCGACATCTCCATCGACACCGCGCTGCCGGCCAATGACGGACGGCAGGCGACGATATTGCGGATTCGCGACGAGTTGATCGCCGAACATCTCGACCTGCCGGTGGAGCGGGTGGCGACGGTGATCGCCGAGCGCGGCCTGATCGCGGCGATCGAGGAGTTGCGACAGAAGCCGGGACGGACCTTGCGCCCCTATGTGACCCCGGACCTGAACGAGGTGCAGGCCTGGCTCGCGGACCATGAGGTGCTGGACCCCGAAGGTCCGGAGGAGATGTTCGAGGCGGTCAGCGAACGTGGCCTCTTCCGCCGGATGCGTGGCTGGTTCGGCCGGGGGTAACGGTCGCTACAGAGCTTCGAGCGCCTCGGCGATCCGGCCGACCGCAACATCGAACCCGTCCACCTGCTGGGCGAAACCCATTCGCATATGGGCGGGATGGCCGAAACAGTCGCCGGGCGCGAGCAGCACGCCCTGCGCCGCGAGCGCCTGGCAGAAGGGGCGGCTGTCACGGCCGTCGCTGAGCCAGGGGAAGGCGGTGGTGCCGCCGTTAGGGCGCACCCAGGCGAGTCGGCCGTCGGATTGCGCCACCAGCGCGTCCAGCATCGCCATATTGCGCTGGGCCACCACACTTAGCCGAGGGAGGATGGCGTCGCAGTGGCGCAGAGCCTGTGTCGCCAGTCGTTCGAGCAGGGGCGACGCGCTGATGGTGAAATAGCTGCGCGCATCCACGATGCGGGCGCGCCGATCTGCGTCCACGTCGATCAGCCAGCCCATGCGCAGCCCTGGAAGCGACAGCGACTTGGACAGGTCGCTGGTGACGATGACATTGGCGATACCGGCTGCGGACCGCTGGGGCGCGGCGAAATAGAGCGGATGATAGACTTCATCCACCAGCAGCGGGACGCCGCGCTCCGCGAGGGCTGCGGCAAGGGCTTCGATGTCGGGGCGGGGCATGACCGTGCCGGTCGGATTATGGGGGGTGTTGAGGATGACCAGGCTGGTGTCGGCATCGACCTGCGCCAGGATCGCATCCGCGCGCTGGGCGAAGCCGTCCTCGCGGTCCAGTCGATAGGTGCGGGCCGCCAGGCCCCAGGCTCGGCTCACGGCCGCATAGGCGGGATAGCCGGGATCGGGCAGGACGATGTTCGCGCCCGGTCGCGCGCACAGGCAGAAGAGGATCGAGAGTGCCTCCGACGCGCCGGTGGTGGCGATGACCGCGTCTGGATCAGCGCCATGGAAGGCGGCGATGGCCTCGCGCAACTGCCGGCTTCCCTCCGGCGGGGCATAGCTCAGGACTACATCGTCAATCGCCAGCGGGGCGTCGCCCAGCGCGCAGAGGTCGGCCACGCTCCAGCGCGGGCCGGTGCTCGATGCCAGATTATAGGCGATGGGCGGGGTCGCGAAATCATAGGCCGATAGCCAGTGATCGAGCGCGAAGGGAGGCAGATCTACCATGGTCGCTCCTTGTCGTTGGCGCGCGATGCTGGGATGCGAACCGGGCGGGAACAAGGACCGACCGGGGCGGAGTGGCCTTATTCCGCCGCCAGCAGGGCTTCGGCACCATGAAGATTGACCGAAACGAGACGGCTGACGCCGCGTTCGACCATGGTGACCCCGAACAGGCGGTGCATCCGCGCCATGCTGACGGCATTATGGGTGACGATCAGGTAGCGCGTGTCGGTCTGCGCCACCATGGCGTCGAGCAGATCGCAGAAACGCTCGACATTGGCGTCGTCGAGCGGCGCGTCGACTTCGTCCAGCACGCAGATTGGGGCGGGGTTGGTCAGGAACAGGCCGAAGATGAGCGCGACGGCGGTCAGCGCCTGCTCGCCGCCCGAGAGCAAAGTGAGCGCGGCCAGCTTCTTGCCCGGCGGCTGGGCCATGATTTCGAGGCCGGCCTCCAGGGGATCGTCGCTGTCGATCAGTTCCAGATGCGCCTGGCCGCCGTTGAACAAGGTGGTGAAGAGGCGGCGGAAATGGCCGTCCACTGCTTCGAACGCGGCGAGCAGGCGCTGGCGCCCTTCGCGGTTGAGGCTGCCGATCGAGCCGCGCAGCCGGTGGATCGCCTGGGTCAGTTCCTCGCTTTCGGCGCGCATGGTCGCCTGGGTGGCTTCCAGCTCCTCCAGTTCCTGCGCGGCGACGAGATTGACCGGACCGATCCGTTCACGATCAGCCACGAAACGGTCATGTTCGGCCTGCTCAGTCTGGGCCGGCCGCACGTCGGCGCTGGCGAATCCCAGTTTTTCGGGCAGGACCGGGGGCGGACATTCGAAGCGCTCGCCCGACAGCCGGTTGGTCTCTATGCGGCGTTCGTCGGCAGCCTCGGCGCGGGCGACGGCGGTGGCGCGGGATTCGCGCGCGGCCGCGAGGGTCTCGCCCGCCTCGGCGGCGCGCGCTTCGGCGGCGCGCAACTCGGCTTCGGCGTCCTGCTCGGCGCGGCGGGCCTGATCGGCGGCGTCGGTCAGGGCCGAGCCCTGGTCGCTGAGGGCGGCGATGGCCTGCGCCAGCCGATCGGGCTGGATCTCGATCGTCGCGCGCTCGGTCGCGATCTCGTCGGCGCGGGCGACCATGGCGGCGATGCGCTTGGCCGCTTCGCCGGCGCGCGCGCGCCAGCCCTTGATCTCGGCATCGGCGGCGGCCTGCCGCTCGCGGTCGCTGCCAAGCGCGCGGTCGGCGAGCGCCTGGTCGGCCTGAAGCTGACTGACGGCAGTGCGGGCCTTCTCGCTCGCCTGGACAAGGGTCGCGACGAGCGCGCGCGTTTCGGCGCCGTCGGGCACGGCGGCGCGCGCTACCTTGGCCTTTTCATGCTCGACCTGCGCGCCATCCCGGTCTTGCCGGGCGGCCGCAAGCCGTTCCTCGATCACGTCGCGCCGGCCGGCAAGCCGTTCGAGCGCGGTAGTTGCCTCGTCAGCGGCGCGCAGGGCGGTGCGGAGCCGTTGTTCAGCCTGCGAGAGGGCGGTGCGGCCTGCGGCCAGCGCCTGCGCGGCGGCCTGTTCACGTACCTTGGCTTGTTCCTGTGCGGTGGCGGCCTGTTCGACTTCGGCCTGCGCGGCGGGGCGGGTGGCGGCGATCGCATCCAGCCGGTTGAGGCGGATCAGCCGTTCCGCCGCCGCCGCGCCGCCTTCGAGTGCGACATAGCCGTCCCAGCGGCGGAGCTGGCCGTCGAGGGTGACGAGTCGCTGGCCGACGGCGAGCGGATGGCCCCCGTCGCTTTCGGCCACCGCAATCTGCGCCAGGCGGCGGGCCAGTTCGGGTGGGGCGGAGACATGGCTGGCCAGAGATGTAGTGCCAGTAGGCAGGGCGGGATCAGCCGGCAATGCCTCCGCGCCGGCCCAGCGGCGCTTGCCCTCGGTTCCGACGGGCGCTTCCAGATCGTCGCCCAGGGCGGCGGCGAGCGCGCGTTCATAGCCAGGGGCGGCCTTCAGCCGGTCGAGCGCGCGGGCCTTGCCGGCTGCGCCGCTCTCCACGGCGCGCTTGAGGGCGGCCGATTCACTGTCGAGCGCGGCGAGCGCGGCGCGGGCGGAGGCGAGTGTCGCTTCGGCGGCCGCCCGCGCGTCCGCTGCCCCCTGGCGATCGGCATCGGCGCACTGGATCGCAGCGTCGGCAGCATCGCGATCCACCTTCGCCCGTTCCTGATCGGCGAGGGCGGCGGTCCGCTGCGCCTCCAGCGGGGCGGCATCGGGCAGGCCGGCCGCTTCGGCGGCGAGCCGCGCGACGTCCCGTTCGGCCCGGTCTAGATGCCCGCGCGCGGCGGTGAGAGCCGCATCGGAGACCCGCAGTTCGGCCTGTTCGGCCGCCTGCTTCGCCATGGCCTTCGCCAGTGCCAGTTCGGCGTCGCGCGCGCCATCTTCGGCGGCGGAAATGCGGGCGGCGAAATCGGGGCGCAGCCTTTCAGTCTCGGCGATGCGCGCCTTGAGCGTGGCGATCTCGGCGGTCAGCCGGGCGATGGCGTCCGCCGCGTCGTTGGCCAGCGTGCCTTCGCGCGCCCGGTCCTCCTCCAGCCGGCTTACCTGCTGGGCCAGGTCGGCGAGGCGGCGGACGACCGAATCCCGCTCCGTGCGCAGCGCGGCGAGGCGGTGGCCGGCCTCATTGGCGGCGTCGCGGGCGTTCTGGGCGGCGGCGCGCCTGTCGGCCAGGGTTGCGACTGCGGCCTGGGCATAGGCGGCGGCGGCCATCTGTCCTTCCTGCGCGGCGGCTACGGCGGCGTCGGCCTGCTTCGCTTCGGCGCGGGCGGCCTCGGCGCTGGCGTTCGCCTCGCGCCAGCGGGCGAAGAGTGTGCGGCCTTCGGCCACGCGAATCTGTTCGGACAGGCGGATATAGCGTTCCGCCGCCTTGGCCTGGCGGCGCAGGCTGTTGGCGCGTGCGTCCATGTCGAGCAGGATCTCGTCGAGCCGAGCGAGATTGGCCTCGGCCGCACGCAGCTTCTGCTCGGCATCCTTGCGCCGGACATGCAGGCCGGCGATGCCCGCTGCTTCCTCCAGCATCGCGCGACGTTCCTGCGGGCGGGCGGCGATGACGGCGGCGATGCGGCCCTGGCTGACCAGCGCCGGGCTGTGCGGGCCGGTGGCGGCGTCGGCGAAGATCAGCGCGACATCCTTGGCGCGCACGTCCCTGCCATTGGCACGGTAGGCGCTGCCCGCACCGCGCTCGATCCGGCGGGTGACTTCCAGTTCGCCGTCCGCGCCGACATCGACGGCGGAGAAGAGTTCGCCCTGTTCCTGGACGGTGAGCAGCGACACTTCGGCGAAATCGCGCTGCGGACGGGTGGCCGTGCCGGCGAAGATCACATCCTCCATGCCCGCGCCGCGCATGGATTTGGCGCTGGATTCGCCCATGACCCAGCGGATGGCTTCCAGCAGGTTGGATTTGCCGCAACCGTTGGGACCGACGATGCCGGTCAGGCCCGGTTCGATCCGCAGCTCCGTCCCATCGACGAAACTCTTGAAGCCGGAGAGCTTGAGACGTTTTATCTGCATGGGGTCGGACCGGGGTGGCACACCGCCCCGGTATTCCTATGCGTGAACGCCTGTTTCCGCCCCCCGGCCGCCAATCAGAGTCCCGCTTCCTTGAGCTTTGGCTGGAGCGAGGCCCAGTTGGCGACATTGTCGACCAGCACGCCATTGATCAGGAAGCTGGGCGTGCCCTGGATCTGATATTGGCTGTTGGCCGCCTCGACCCCCTTGGCCAGCTTTTCGGCGGCGGCGGTGTCGGCCAGGCACTGCTTGGCCTGGTCGGCGGAAATGCCGCGCTGCTGGGCATATTCGATCAGTCCGGCGATCTGGGCGATGGCGCCGGGGCGCTGGGCCGGCGGCAACTGTTCCACGCCCTTGAAGGCGGCGTCCTGACCCTGGATTTTCTCGAACATCGCAGTCTGGTTGGCGAAGAACTGTTCCGACAGCGGATAATAGATATCCTTGCCGCCGCATTGCGCCAGCAGCGCGGTGGTGAGGTCGATCGGGTCGCGCACATAGGTGCGGAACTCGAAGTTCATCTTGCCGGTGTCGACCAGCTTCTTGATCTCTTCCGATGCTTCGGCGGCGAAATCGCGGCAATGGCTGCAGGTGTAGGAGCCGAACTCCACCAGCTTGAGCTTGGCGTCGGGATTGCCCATCACAAAATAGCCATCGGGCGTCTGGGCGATGGTTTGCGACCAGCTGGTGCCGGCGGGCGCGGCGACGGCGGCGATGGGTTCACCGGTCGGCTTGGCGCCTTCTTCGCTCTTGCCGCAGGCGGCGAGCGTCAGGCTGAGGGCGATGAGGGCAATAGCGGAAACGGCTTTCACGACGGGCGGGGCTCCGATGATGGACGATATGAAGCGGGTTTAGATCAGCGCGCGGCGGGGGGCAATGCGGCCTGCAGAATCGACCAGGTCGATCCCTCCACCCGAGTGCCGTTGACGGTGAAGCCCGGTGTGCCGCCGATCTTCACCTTGTTCCACGCCTCGTCCGTCATGGCGAGGATCTGCTTCATCGCCTGCGGGTTGGCGATGCAGGCATCGAGCTGGGCATTGGTGAAGCCGCGCTTGTTCATCAGCCCATAGAGGCCGGTCTTCTGCCCGATGTCGCGCATGGCCGCCGTCTGGTCGGCGGACTTGGTGGCGTCGCGATCATAGGTTTCAAGCTGCTCCATCCAGGCGCTCTGGTTGGCGAACAGCGCCTCGTGATTGCCCATGAAGCGGGCCGGGCCGCCGCAGCGGGCGAGCAGTGCGGCGGTCAGGTCATATTTGTCCCGCACGGCGTTGCGTATTTCGACGCCGACCTTCCCGCCCTTCACATATTGCGTCTTGAGCGGGGCGCTCGCCTCGCCGACGAAATGGGCGCAGTGCGAACAAGTATAGCTTACATATTCGACCAGCTTGGTCGGCGCGGCGGGATTGCCCATATAATGGCCGCCGATCGGGGACAGCACGACCCGGCTCACCCAATTGGCGGCGGGCGCCGCGACCAAGGTGGCAGGAACGGCGAGCAGGGCGAGCGGCAGGAGCGATTTCTTCATGGGCCGGGTCCGTAGGTGAAGGCGGCTGAACGACAGCCTAATCATTTTGTCTCGTGCGATTTCCCGGCGACCAGCAGTGCCATCTGACGTGAAATCGCTCAGTTGATCTTGGGCAAGCCGCTGCTGTTGGCAAGCCCCTGCGCCAGCGATTCGAGCACGGCGCGCAGTTCGGGGTCGCCGATGTCGCGCAGCGAATCGCCCAGTTCGACCGGAATGGGTCGTAAATTCCGGGGCGGCGGGCGGCGTTCGGCGGTGGCGGGCAATATGTCGCCCTGGCGCATCGCGACCTTGGCGACGGCGGCGTAGCCGAAGAAGCGGTTCACCCGGTCGATAATGTCAGGCAACACATGCTGGACCATCGGCGCATGGCCGCTCATGACGGTGAGTTGCAGCGTGCCGCCGGCCTTCTGACCTACCGGGAAGCGGATCGATTCGGGCGCGGTAATGGCGGCATAATGCGGCCCGACAATCTCCGGCCAGCGGGTGACGATGCTCGACTGGACGAAGCCGAACTTGCGAAAGGCGGCGCGGCCGATGTCCGGCATCAGGTCGGCGATCCGGCGCGGCGCGCCGAGACGTGGGCGTTCCTCGGCCGACAGCTTGCGATTCTTCATTTTCGGGGGGACCGGGCGTTCCGTCATAGCTCGCTTAATGGCATAGCGCCGCCATGCACGTCGAGGGTAGAGACAGAAAAATCGCGGACGACCTGCTCGTCCATTATGACGTCCATGCCCGCCGCCTGCCCTGGCGCGCGCCGCCGGGGGCGAACGCCGCCGATCCCTATCGGGTGTGGCTGTCGGAAGTGATGCTGCAACAGACGACGGTGGCGGCGGTCGGCCCCTATTATGCGAAATTCACCGATCGCTGGCCGACGGTTGGGGATCTGGCCGCGAGCGAGGACGCCGACCTGATGGCCGCCTGGGCAGGGCTGGGCTATTATGCCCGCGCGCGTAACCTGCTGGCCTGCGCGCGGGCGGTCGTGCGCGACCATGGCGGACGCTTTCCCGATACGGAGGATCGGCTGCGCGCCCTGCCAGGGGTGGGCGCCTATACCGCCGCCGCCGTGGCCGCCATCGCCTTCGGCCGGCGTGCGGTTGTGGTCGACGCCAATGTCGAGCGCGTGGTGGCGCGGCTGTTCGCGATCGATACGCCGTTGCCCGCCGCTCGGCCGCAAATTCGCGCTGCGGCCGACCGGATCACGCCCGATGCGCGCGCCGGCGACTTCGCCCAGGCCATGATGGACCTGGGGGCGACTATCTGCACCCCGCGCAATCCGGCTTGCGGCATCTGTCCGCTGCGGCAGGATTGCGCGGCCTTCCTGACCGCCGATCCCGCCGCCTTCCCGGTCAAGGCGGCGAAGAAGGCGAAACCGCATCGCCTGGGCCATGGCTGGTGGATCGAGCGCGACGGCCATGTCTGGCTGGTACGCCGCGCCGACAAGGGGCTGCTGGGCGGAATGCGCGCGCTGCCCAGTTCCGACTGGAGCGCCGCGCCCGACTCAACGCCGCCCATTCCCGCGCGCTGGACGACCATCGATGAGCCCGTCGCCCATGTCTTTACCCATTTCTCACTGGCGCTGCGCATCCATCATGCCCATGTGGAGGCGGGAGTGACGCCCGAAGGCGACGGCGCGTGGTGGCCGATCGCACGGATCGGCGAGGCCGGGCTGCCGACCCTGTTCGCCCGCGCGGCCGAGGCGGTGAGGAAGGAGAAACATGCACGGGACTGAGATGCGCAAGCTGCCGGGATTTGTCGGCGGGACGCTGGACCGGGTGGACCATATCCGAACCAATGCCGCGCTGCTGGCGGAAAGCTTCGCGAACCCGGCGACCCGACTGTTGCTGCTGGACGGCTTGGATCCGGTCGAGGCGGATGGACATCTGCTGCTGGAGCCGCTGCCGCACGATGCGCGGATCGAGGATCATGTGTTGCTGGGCATCGACCCTGCGGGCAGGCCGATCTTTGCCCGGCTGATCGCCGACCTCGGCCCCGGCCTGTTCCCGACGCCGCGCAGCCGCGCCATCGTCGACCTGGTGCCGGCCGAGGAGGTCGCGCTCTACGGCACGGCGCGCAGCCTGGTCCATTGGCACGCGCGGCATCGCTTTTGTTCGGTTTGCGGAGCGGCGACGGAATCCGTCAAGGCGGGTTGGTCGCGCAAATGCGATGAGTGTGGGGCCGAGCATTTTCCGCGCACCGATCCGGTGGTCATCATGCTGGCCGAACATCGGGGGCGGGTGCTGCTGGGTCGCCAGCATAGCTGGCCGGCGGGCCGCTATTCGGCGCTGGCGGGCTTCGTCGAGCCTGGCGAGACGATCGAGGAGGCAGTGGCGCGCGAACTCCATGAGGAAGCGGGCGTGCGTGTCCATGATGTCCGCTACGTCATGAGCCAGCCCTGGCCCTTCCCTTCCTCGCTGATGATCGCCTGCTTCGCGGAGGCGGATGACGAGGCGCTGACCCTCGATCCGACCGAGATCGAGGATGCCTTCTGGTGCGATGCGGACGGCGTCCGCGCAGCACTGGCCGGCGATCCCGATGCGCCCTTCCTCCCGCCGCCGCCGATGGCCGTCGCCTGGCATCTGCTCGACCGCTGGCTTGCGACGGTTGTCCCTGCGGACGCAAGCGCGTAAGGCCATGCCCCTTACTTTCTTCCATTCAAGGACTATCTCCGCTCCATGCTCAGCCTAGAAGAAGCCCAGTCGCGCGCGCAGGATCTGGTCAGCGCCGCGCGCCAGGCGGGCGCGGATGCGGCCGACGCCATCTACGCCTGCAACGCATCGACCAACGTGTCGGTGCGTCTCGGCGCACTGGAGGATGTCGAGCGGTCCGAAGGCGAGGAGATCGGCCTGCGCGTCTTCATCGGCCAGCGTTCCGCCAGCATTTCCGCGTCGGACATGAACCCTGCGACGCTGTCGACTCTGGTCGATCGCTGCATAGCGATGGCGCGGGAGGCACCCGAAGACCCCTATGCCGGGCTGGCACCAGAGGATCGGTTGCTCAGGAAGCGGCCTCCTTCGCTCGATCTGACCGACGAGGAAGAGCCGGAACCCGCGGCCCTGCGCGAACGCGCGCTGATCGCCGAAGAGGCGGCGCGAGGCGTTCCGGGTATCACCAACAGTGAAGGCGGCGGCGCGTCGAGCGGACGCAGCCAGATGGCGCTCGCGACCAGCCACGGCTTTGCCGGCGCCTATGCCGGGACCAGCCATGCGACCTGGGCCAGCGTGCTAGCCGGCGCCGGCGCGGACATGCAGCGCGATCATGCCAGCCACAGCGTCCGGCACCTGGAAGACCTGGACGATGCCGAAGCGATCGGTATCCGCGCCGGCCAGCGCGCAGTGGCGCGGCTCAATCCGGTCAAGGTCGAAAGCGGCGTCATGCCGGTGATCTTCGACCCGCGCATCGGCTCCAGTCTGCTCGGCCATCTGATCGGCGGGATGGTCGGCCCGGCGATCGCCCGCCGGTCGAGCTTCCTGCTCGAGATGCTGGGCCAGGCGATCTTCGATTCCGGTGTGACCATCATCGACGACCCGCTGTTGCCGCGCGGGCTGCGCTCGCGCCCCTTCGATGGCGAAGGTCTGCCGGTCGAACGGCGCGCGCTGATCGACAAGGGCGTGCTGACCGGCTGGCTGATGGACAGCGCGTCGGCACGGCAGCTGGGCCTGGAACCCACCGGCCATGCCAGCCGGGGCGGCAGCGGCGCGCCAGGCGCCAGCGTCACCAACGTCCATATGGCGGCGGGCGGCGTGTCGCCGGGCGACCTGATGGCGGATGTGAAGCGCGGCCTCTACGTCACCGAACTGATCGGCATGGGCGTCAATGGCGTCACCGGCGACTATAGCCGGGGGGCGGCAGGCTTCCTGATCGAAAATGGGGCGGTGGCGCACGCGGTGTCGGAAATCACCATCGCCGGCAATCTGAAGGATATGTTCCGGGCGCTGGTACCCGCCAACGACCTCCAGTTCCGATACGCCATGAACGTGCCGACGCTGCGCATCGACGGGATGACCGTTGCCGGGGGATGACGCCCATCTGCGCGCTGTCGTGTCCGCCGTGGCGGATGCGGCCGACCATGCGCTGACCCTCTGGGCAGGTGGGGAAACCCGCGTGCGCCAGTGGGAAAAGGTGCCTGGCCATCCGGTCTGCGAAGCCGACCTGGCCGTCGACGCTCTGCTACGCCAGCGGCTGGCGGAGATTGATCCGCAGGCGGGCTGGCTGTCGGAGGAGACGGCCGACACGGTACATCGGCTGGGCGTGTCGCGTGTCTGGGTAGTCGACCCGATCGATGGCACGCGCGACTATCTGCGTGGACGGCCGGGCTGGGCGGTTTCGGTGGCGCTGGTCGAGGACGGAGCGGTCAAGCTCGGCATCCTTGCGGCACCGGCGCGCAACGAATTGTGGATCGCCCAGGCGGGGCTGGGTGCGACCCGCAATGGCCTTTCGCTGCGCGCAGGGGCGCGGACCGACCTGCCGGGCGCCCGCGTGCCCGCCGATCAGCTGCCGCGCGCCGACCGTGACCTGACCGTCGTCGAAAAGCCCAATAGCATCGCGCTGCGCATGGCGATGGTCGCTGCCGACGAGGCCGATCTGGTCGCGACGGTGCGCTGGGGCAATGAATGGGATGTCGCGGCGGCTGCGCTGATCTGCGCGGAAGCAGGGGCGATGGTTACCGATGCGCTCGGCGATGCGCTGCGCTTCAACCGGCCCCAGCCCACCGCCTTCGGCCTGCTGTGCGCCGCACCCGGCATCCATGCCGCCGCGGTCGACCGATTGATGCCGCGCGCGCGGGAAATATTGGCCCGGGATTAGGCGACCCTGGGGCGTTTTCCCCAGACTGGATCGATACCGGCGAAATGCGCCAAGCCCCGCGGAGTGCGGCGGCAGGCCCTGTCATGATCCATTCACCAATTGTGTTAAGCCGATGGCGCCGCCGTCCGTCTATAGGGGTGTTGGGGCATTGGAGTCGGGGGTGGGAAAAAATCCGTCAGTCGATCTGCTGAAGGGCGCGCTGATCCTGTTCGTCATGATCGGCCATGCCATGGAGATCACGCATCAGCAGCATCCGATCCTGTGGATCGGGGCGGGCTTTCGTATGCCCCTGATGATCGGCATTTCGGGCTATCTGCTCAACTTGGCGGCACTGCGCGCGGCATCGACACGGCAATTGTTCGCCCGCTATGGCCGGCGGATGCTGATTCCCTGGGGCGTGGCGATGCTGGTCTATGTCATGGCCGGCGGGTGGCCGGTCGGCTGGACGGCCCCGATCGATCTGCTGCTGCTGCCCCCCTTCCACCTCTGGTATGTCCCGGTATTGTTCTTCCTGGTGATGCTGGCGCGGCTGATCCCATCGCCGCCGATCCTGCTGCTCGCCATCGGCACGCCTGTCAGCCTGTTCATCATGGCGAGTTTCGGACTGAACCACGGCGCGATCGGCACCGCGCCGCTGGCGCTGGACAGCCGGTTCCTGAGCTATCCGGTCTATTTCTTCTTCGGCATGGTCATCGCGGAGCGGGAGATGCCCAAACGCTATCTGGCGGTTGCGCTGTTGGTGGCGGGACTGGGCATGAGTTGGTGGTCAGGGCTGGCAAGCGGCGCCAGCCCGGTGACCTTGATGGCGGCGCGGCTGTTGATGTGCCTGGGGCTGATCGCGTTGCTGCCGGCAATTTCGGCCCTGCAGCTGCGCCTGGCGCCGCTCAACGCCATCGGGCGCGAGAGCCTCTTCTTTTACCTCTGGCATCCCATGGCCATGGCGCTTCTAATGGCCGGCGGAACCGGGACGGCGGGATTGCTGACGCTCGCAGTCCCCGGCCTTTTTCTCGCCAGCCGGGCGATCATGCGTCTGCCCGAGCTGGGACGGATGCTGGGCGCCGCGCCGTTGCAGAGCGCTCCGCCTCCTTCAACCGCGCCCGTGGTTCAGACCGTCTGAGTGCTCAGAGCTTGCCATATTTGGCTTCGAAACCGGCGATATCGCCGGCGGCCAGATATCTCGCTTGGTCGATCCACTGATCGCGCACGGGGCGGCCCCTGAAATTACCCAGCTTGGTGTCGATCGTGGCGATGTCGGTGTCGGACCAGGCCGCGATCTGGGCATAGCGGGTGACGCCCAGTTCGATCAGCAGCGTCTTGAGCTTGGGACCGACACCCTTGAGCCTGAGCAGATCGTCTACCTCGCCATCCAGTGTCGTGACGGCCGGGGAGGCCGGGACGGGCTGGGCGGGGGCGACCGGCGGCGCCACGTCCGCAATGGCCGGCGCGGGCTGCGCGGCTTCTGGGGCCAAGACCGGAGCCGGTGCGGGATCGACATCCGCAGTCGCGACAGCGGGCGCTTGGGGCTTCGGTTCCGCGATCGGGGGCGGGGCGACCGGCGCCATCGGCGCGTCGACATGCGTCCCGCGCTTGCCTGACAGAAGGAAGATGAGGCCAATGACGACCAGCAGCGCGATCAGCAGCCACAGGCCATAGTCCATGAAGAATTCCTGCATCGAGCATCGTCTCCCTGTTTGCGTGTCTGGCTCTATTTAATGACGCTTGCGGGCAGGGGGCAAGGGCGTCACGCCTTTTCGCCCGCGACCTCCCGCCAGCCCCCTATCGCGCCTCGCGCGCGACCTCGCGCCAGCCAATGTCACGGCGGCAGAAGCCGGTCGGGAAATCGATGGCGTCCACCGCCGCATAGGCGGCAGCTTGTGCCGCGCTTACCGTGTCACCGGTGGCGGTGACGTTGAGCACGCGCCCGCCATTGGCGACCAGCACGCCGTCGCTGTCGGCGGTGCCGGCATGGAACACCTTGGCGCCGTTCTGTTCCGCCGCATCGATCCCGCCGATCGCGCCGCCCTTTTCCGGCGTGCCCGGATAGCCGTTCGCCGCCATGACGATGGTGAGCGCGGTGCGATCGGCCAGTTGCACTGGGCCCTGCTCCGCCAGCCTGCCCTGCGCCACGGCGATCAGCAGGTCGACCAGATCGCCGTCGAAGCGGGTCATCAGAACCTGGCATTCCGGGTCGCCGAAGCGGGCATTATATTCGATCAGCTTCGGCCCTTCGGCGGTCAGCATAAGACCGGCATAGAGGACGCCCGAATAGGGGATGCCCTCCGCCGCCAGCGTGTCGACGGTCGGCTTGATGATCGTTTCGATCACCAGAGCCTCCAGTTCGGGCGTCAGCACCCGCGCGGGGCTGTAGGCGCCCATGCCGCCGGTATTGGGGCCGGTGTCGCCGTCGCCGACGCGCTTGTGATCCTGCGCCGAGCCGAAAGGCAGGATGGCGGTGCCGTCGGTGAGGGCGAAGAAGCTCGCTTCCTCGCCGGTCATATATTCTTCGAGCACGACTTCCTCGCCCGCCGCGCCGAACGCGCCGGAGAACATCGAATCCAGCGCCTCCAGCGCCTCATCGCGGGTTTCCGCGATGATGACGCCCTTGCCTGCCGCCAGGCCATCCGCCTTGATGACCACCGGCAGCGCGAAATCGTCCAGCGCGGCGATCGCGCCATCCTTGCTGGTCACGCGAACATAGGCCGCGGTCGGGATGTTAGCGCGCCGGCACAGATCCTTGGTGAAGCCCTTGGACCCTTCCAGCTGCGCGGGCTTCTTGTTGGGACCGAAGACCGGAACGCCCATGGTGCGCAGATTGTCGGCGAGGCCGTCGACCAGCGGTGCTTCCGGCCCGATCACCACCAGCCCGATCGAATGGCGGGTGCAGAAATCCAGCACCGCGCGATGATCCGTGGCTTCGAGGTCGACCAATATCGCGTGCTGGGCTATGCCCGGATTGCCCGGCGCGGCATAGAGGGTCGACAGCCGGGGCGATTGCGCCAGCTTCCACGCCAGCGCATGTTCGCGGCCGCCGCCGCCAAGCAAAAGGATGTTCATCTCGCCCATGTCCCCGGAATTTGATGCCTATGACAGTTCGGGCCGCCTGTTAGCCGAGGAACGGGCGGGGGACAACGCGCCGCCGCTCAGTGTCAGTGAATTGTCGGGCCTGCTCAAGCGCACGGTCGAGGACCGGTTCGGCCATGTGCGGCTGCGCGGCGAGATTTCCGGCTTCAAACGTGCGGCGTCGGGGCATCTCTATCTTGCGCTCAAGGACGATAATGCCGTCATCGACGGGGTGATGTGGAAGGGCGGGGCGCAGCGGCTGGCCTTCGCGCCGCAGGACGGCGTCGAGGTAATCGCCACCGGCAAGCTGACCACCTATCCCGGCCGGTCCAAATATCAGCTCGTGATCGAGCGGATGGAGTTGGCCGGCGAAGGCGCGTTGATGGCGCTGCTGGAAAAGCTGAAGGCGAAGCTGGCAGGGGAAGGGCTGTTCGCGCCCGAACGCAAGAAGCCCCTGCCTTTCCTGCCGCGCACGATCGGCGTCGTGACGTCGCCCACCGGCGCGGTGATCCGCGACATTCTCCATCGGCTGGCGGATCGTTGCCCGACCAATGTGCTGCTCTGGCCCGTGCTGGTGCAGGGGCAGGGCGCGGCCGAGCAGGTGGCGCGCGCGGTGCGCGGCTTTTCCGCCATGGATGGCAGCGGCCCGTTGCCCCGGCCAGACCTGGTGATCGTGGCGCGGGGCGGCGGATCGATCGAGGATCTGTGGAGCTTCAACGAGGAGATCGTCGTGCGGGCCGTCGCCGATTGCACCATCCCGATCATTTCGGCGGTGGGGCATGAGACCGACACGACGCTGTGCGACTATGCCGCCGACCGCCGCGCGCCCACGCCCACCGCAGCGGCGGAAATGGCGGTGCCGGTGCGGGCGGACTTGCTGGCGGGCCTTGCCGAAATGGGCCTGAGGGCTGGGCGCGCGGTCCGGCGCGGCGCGGCGCAGGCGCGGGAAAGGCTGGAGATGCAGGCGCGGCTGATGCCGACGCCCGACACCCTGCTGGCGCCGCAGCGGCAGCGGCTCGACCAGCTGTCCGACGGACTGGTCAGCGGTCTGCGTCATCGCCTCGCCGATGCGCGCGCGCAACTGGGGCAGGCAGGCGGCGCGCTGCGGCCGGCGCTGCTCGGTCAGCAGCTTCAGCGCGGGCGCGAACGGCTCGACCGATTGCGCCTGCGGCCCGATTATCTGCTGCGCGTGCATCGCGACTGCGCCACGGCATTCGACCGGGTGTCGCGCCATTTCGCCTCGCTCGATCCCGACCTGCCGCTCCAGCGCGGCTATGCGCGGGTGATGGCCGGCGGGCGGCTGGTGGAATCCGTGGCGGCGGCGCAGGCGGCGGGCCGGGTGACGCTGCACTTTCGCGACGGCACGGTGGACGCGGTGGTGGGTCAGGCGGGCGAGCCGCTTGAGAAGAGCGCATCGAGCGCTATATCGGCTTCGTCCCGTCCCGTTCGCAAGCCGCGTGAAGCGGGCGAAGGGCAGCAGGATCTTTTTTCCTGACGCCGTGAAGAGAGACCGACCATGTTGATGTCCAACCGAGACCGGATCGCCCGGCTCCATTATATGGCCTACAGCTTTCGCGTGCTCCAGGCCGGCGACCATGTCGTCTGCGCCGTGACCGGGCAGCGGATCGCGCTGGAGGATCTGCGCTATTGGAGCATCGCCCGGCAGGAACCCTATGCCAGCGCCCAGGCTTCGGTGCAGGCGGAGTTGCAGGCCGACCACGCCGGATGAAGGCGATCGCGATGGCTCTGCTGGCCCTGTTGCCGGCGGCCGGGATGGCCGCGCCTGTGTCGCCCGCCATGGTAAGCCCCGATTTCCGGCTGGACGGCCCGCTGATGCAGGGCGGGGCGGTGACCGGCACCGCGCCGGCAGGCACGATCGCCCTGCATCTGGGGGAGCAGGCGGTGCCGGTCGACGCCGATGGCCGTTTCCTCATCGCCTTCGACCGGGACGCCGCCCCTGTCGCGCGCTTGTTCGCGCGCCTCGCCGATGGCCGGGCGATCGAGCGACAGTTGACCATCATGCCGCGTGACTGGCGGATCGAAAGGGTGAATGCGCCGCTTCGCCCCACGCGCAGCACCGAAGCCTTCCTGGCGCTGCGCAAGCCCGAGCTGGAGGCGATCGCCGCCGCCCGCGCGACAGCGACGGACGCGCAGGGCTGGCGGCAACGCTTCATCTGGCCCCGCACGGGCCGCATATCCGGCCTGTTCGGATCGCAGCGAATCTATCAGGGCCAGCCGGGCGCCTATCATGGCGGCGTCGATGTCACTGGCGGGACCGGGGCGCCGGTGGTGGCGCCGGCCGATGGCGTCGTCATCCTCGCGGCGGTGGACAAGCCCTTCACGCTGGAAGGGCATCTGCTGATGATCGACCATGGCCATGGTCTCAACAGCGCCTTCCTGCACCTGTCGCGGATCGACGTGAAGCCGGGCGATCATGTGTCGCGGGGGCAGCGCATCGGCGCGGTCGGCGCGACCGGGCGCGCCACCGGCCCGCACCTTCACTGGGGCATGAAATGGCATGACGCGCGGATCGACCCGCTGCTGATCGCGGGGCCGATGCCGCAGACCGAATGACCCGACTGAGAGGTCAGCCCACCCGCTTCATCCGCACCGCGCGTCCGCCCTCGACCTTGCCCATGAAGCTGCCCATGGCCGCGCGATGGATTTCGATCATCTGCCCGACCTTGGGATCGCGGCCGGTGATCGCCTCGGTCGTCATCCACTGTGCGCCGTCCTCAAGGCCGATCTGCCACTTGCCATAGCCCAGGCTGCGCAGCGTGCCGATCTTCGCCTCGATATGGCTGAAGCCTTCCTCCTGCTTCACCTCGTCCTTGTCATCGCCATCCCCCAGGAAGGGCAATTTGGGGAAGGAAAAGCCGAACAGCGTCTTGCGCGTCTTGTTGAGTTCGCTCTTGTCCAGCACCACCACCTCGTCACGCTGGGCGGCGGCATCCATGGTGGCGACCTGCCGGTCGAAACAGGCGAGGCGTTCGGCATCGCTGGCGATGGTCCGGCACTGGAGCAGATTGGTGAAGATCTCCGGCCGGGGCTGCTGCTTGGGGGCGGCCCCCGCCTGCCCGGCGATGAGGCAAAGAGGCGCCATCACTATCCAGCCACGCTTGCCGATCATGTCCCAATCTCCTTCGCCCCAGTCCGGTCTGGCGCACCATGCACCCGCCGGAAGCAAGGTCAATATCCGCCGCGCCGGGCGATGGCCTGCCGGTGAAGCCACAAATGATCCCCTTGGCCGGGGGTGATTGCATTAATGCTACAGCCTCTTGTAAATTCGTGAAACAATCTTGCAACACAATCGTAAAACAGCGGGGTTCGGCGCTTGTTGCATTTATGATACAGCCTTCTTCAAAAGCGGCTTTCCGGCTTTTCCCCTGCTTTACAGCGCCCTGAACCCCGCGCAGTTTCCCGCAATCCAAATGGGGGGACGCTGTCGGGCACCATTCCCTCCATAGGTGACAAGCTAGTGGCAGGCATCTGCCAAACTCCAGAGCAAGGGACTGGACAGTGAAAACATTTTCGAAAAGGGCACTTCTGCGTGCCAGCGCCGCTCCGGCGATCCTGAGCGCGTCGCTGATCGCGACCGCCGCGTTCGCGCAGGACGCGCCCCAGGCGGCCGAAGCCGCCGAAGGCGACACCATCATCGTCACGGGTTCGCTTATCAAGAACCCGAACCTTGCCCGTTCGACCCCCGTCACCGCCACCACGGCCGACCAGATCGAACTGAAGCAGAACAACACCGCCGAAGAAATTCTGCGTGAAATTCCCGGTATCGTTCCCAGCATCGGTTCGGCCGTCAACAACGGCAATGGCGGCGCTTCGTTCGTCAACCTGCGCGGCCTGGGTTCCAACCGCAACATCGTGCTGATCGACGGCAACCGCCTGGTGCCTGCCGAACTGAACGGCCGTTTCGACCTCAACAACATTCCGCTGGCCCTGATCGACCGCGTCGACGTGCTGACCGGCGGCGCTTCGACCACCTATGGCGCGGACGCCATTTCGGGTGTCGTCAACTTCGTCACCAAGTCGGACTTCTCGGGCCTGGAAGCCAATATCGCCAACCAGCTGACGGAAGAGGCCGACGGCCATTATATCCGTGCGGACCTGACGCTCGGCGCCAATTTCGATGACGGCCGCGGCAATGTGGTCTTCTCGGTCGGCTACCAGCAGTCGGACCCGGTCTACCAGGGCGATCGTCCCTTCTCGGCCTTCTCGATCGACTCCTTCACCGGCGCCAACGGCGGTTCGGGCACGTCGACCCCGTCGCGCTTCACCAACGTGAACACGACCGGTGCGGATTCGATCACCACGGGTTGTGGCCTGGCTGGACAGCCGGCCTGTAACACCGTTCAGGGCAACCGTCAGGTGACGGCCGCCGGTGGCGCCTTCCGTCCGACCTCGGCCTTCGACGCCTACAACTTCAACCCCTTCAACATCTTCCAGACGCCGTTCGAGCGCTTCAACATGTACGGCGCGGGCCGTTATGAAGTCAGCGACGCTGTGGAAGTCTATACGCGCGGCATCTTCTCGAAGAACACCGTCAGCACCATCATCGCCCCGTCGGGCGCGTTCGGCATCTCCGTCGTCGTTCCGCTGAGCAACCCCTATCTGTCGGCTGCCCAGCGCAACGCCTTCTGCGCATTCGACACCACCCCGGGAGCCGGCTACACGCCGCTCTTCACGCAGGCCCAGTGCAATGCCGCTGCCACTGCAACCGATCCGACCGATCCCAATTATAAAACGGTCACAACCACCCTGTCGCGTCGTGCGACCGAACTGGGTCCGCGCGTCTCCGACTTCACCACCACCTTCTTCGACTATCGCATTGGCGCCCGTGGCGGCATCACCGACTCGATCGACTGGGATCTGTCGGGCAGCTACGGCGAATCCGAGAATATCCAGACCCAGCAGGGCTACTGGCTGAACTCGCGCGTCCGTCAGGCGCTGCTGGCGACCAACACGTCGACCTGCCTGACCGACACCAATGGCTGCGTACCGCTCAACGTGTTCGGTCCGGACGGCTCGATCACCGCCGCGCAGAACGCGTTCCTGACCGCCAACAGCCAGGTCGCGACCAAGACCACGCTGTCTCAGGTCAAGGGCACGATCAGCGGCGACGTCGGCTTTGCAGCCCCCTGGGCGACCGACAGCATCGCGTTCGCGCTTGGTGCCGAATATCGCAAATATGGCGCGTCGCAGGAATCCGACCTGCTGTCGCAGTCGGGTGATCTGGGCGGCGCCGGCGGCGCGGCGCCGAACATCGACGGCGGCTATGACGTCTATGAAGCCTATGGCGAAATCATCCTGCCGCTGGTGCAGGACAAGCCCTTCTTCCAGGATCTGACCGTGGAAGCCGGCATCCGCTACTCCGACTACAGCGTCGATGGCGGTTCGGGCTACAACACGACCACCTGGAAGGTGGCCGGCAACTGGACGCCGGTGGACGGCATCAAGTTCCGCGGCAACTATTCGCGCGCGGTTCGTGCCCCGAACATCGCCGAACTGTTCGCACCGGTGAACACCACCCTGACCAACCTGGACAGCGATCCCTGCGCCGGCGTCGCGCCGACCCAGAATGCCAATCTGGCGGCTGTCTGTATCGCCCAGGGTGCTACTGCGGCGCAGCTCGGTTCGATCATCAACGATCCGGCCGGCCAGGTGAACTCGACGGGCGGCGGCAACCTCGCCCTCGGTCCGGAAAAGTCGAACAGCTGGGGCCTGGGCGTCACCTTGCAGCCGAGCGCGCTGCCGGGCTTCAGCCTGACGGTCGATTATTACAACATCAAGATCACGGGTGCGATCACCAACCCGACGCCTGATGACGTGATTTCGGCCTGCTTCGACAACATCACCGCCGCTAGCGCGACCGACCCGGCCTGCACCGGCATCCGCCGTGATCCGTCGACCGGCGCGTTGTTCGGCGAAGCCGCTGTGGTGGGTGGTCTGCCGCAGACTCTGTCGAACCTTGGCAAGCTGGCCACCGACGGCATCGACGTTCAGCTGAACTATCAGAAGGATGTTGGTTTCGCGAAGTGGGCGCTGACCGCCAACGGCAACTGGACGAACAGCTCGACCTTCCAGGCGACCCCGACGTCGATCAACCGCGAGTGCGTGGGCCTCTATTCGGTCAACTGCGCGTCGATCCAGCCGGAATTCTCCTGGTCGGTCCGCAACACCCTCTCGTTCGAGTCGGTCGATCTGTCGCTCCTGTGGCGCTATATCGACGGCGTGAAATATGAGGATGGCGACGCCTTCGTCGGAACGCTGAACGGCAAGGACGTGAACTTCAACACGATCCCCGCCGAACATTATTTCGACCTGACCAGCCGTTTCCATGTGAGCGACGAAGTGACGATCACCATGACCGTCCAGAACCTGCTGGACAACCAGCCCAAGGTCGTCGGCAACACGATCGGTTCGACCAGCTACAACAGCGGCAACGTCTATCCGTCGACCTACGACGCGCTGGGCCGCCGCTACACGGTCGCCGCCAAGCTGCGCTTCTGATCGGCGCATCAGGCATGAGAAAGAAGGGGCCGGTGGCAACACCGGCCCCTTTTTCATGGGCGCGATGCCCGCAGGATGGGGGTGCCCTTCGGCGGATCAGCCAAGGAGCGGGCGGGGCAGCGTCATTTCGATGCCCGCATTACCCGCCAGGACGCCCGCCCAATGGGCGACCTTCGCGACCTCGTCGCCATGGATGTCCATGTCCTGCCGCGCCTGCCGGGCTCGCTGCCCATCGGCAAAGGCATCGCCGCTCTTTGCGTCGCGCGCGAAGACGGGACCGGTGACGATCGCGTCCATCAGGCTGCTGTCCATGTTCAGCCCGAACAGCCGGGCGAGCGCGGCGAGCGCCTCCTTCGGCCGGGCGACCAGATTTTCGCTGTCGAGGGTCGCCACCCGGTCGCCCAGTTGCCGGGTCAGCGCCTGGAACTGCCGATGCTGCGCCAGCCAGCCAAGGGCCGCGACCTGGATGTCGGTCAGGCCGAGATACTCATCGGGAGCGACGCCCAGCGGCGCGAGCATTCCTTCCCGCATCAGCTTCTGGAACAGGTCGCGCACCCAGAGCCGACCCCACATGCCCTTGCGCGCGATCGAGGCGAGATAGGCTTCGAGCGGCGCGTGGAGCAACAGCGCGCGCGCCTCTGGTCGTAGGCCCAGGATCGCGGGGATCAGCGGGTTGACGATGTTCGACGGCTTGACCACCACCGCTTCGCCGGGACCGAAGGGACGGGCGAGCAGGCGCAGGCTTTCGTCCAGCACCCGCGCCACCTCCGCTCCCTTGGCGTCGCGATGCCGCCAGCCGACGATGTCGTTGAGCAGCACCGGCTCCTTCAGCCCCATCGCCACGCCCGGACTGTCGAACGCTGCCGCCAGCAGGGTCGAGCAGCAATAGGCCGAATGGAAGAGAAAATGGATCGGCGCCGGGGCCGGCGCCTGCGCCATGGCGTCGACGCGGCGCAGCACCAGCGGCTCTTGCGGACCAAGAAGCTCGTCGGTCAGGAAGGGGATATCGGCATGGCGCGCACGGGGCACGGCGCGGAAGTGAAGGGCGTCGTGACCCGGATCATAGCGATGGGCGAGCCATTCGGCGCTGGCGAGAAGGTCGCGGATCGGGGGCGGTGCGCTGCTCATCGTCGCCAGCCTTCGCACGCGTCGCCGGGGCGCACAAGGCCGCCGCATTTCCCCTGGTTGCGCGCGTAGCGACATATGCTAGCCATGATGGCGGGACGCTGGGGGCTTGAATGGACATGAATGTGACGCGCCTGTTGCAACAGGCGGTGGAAGCGCGACGGACGGGCCGTCTGGCGGATGCGCGGGAACAGCTGGCGGAGGCCCTGAAGCTCCAGCCGGGGCAACCGCAGGCGCTCAACCTGCTTGGTCTGATCGCGCTGGACCAGCGCGACTTCGCCGAAGCGCGCGCCCGTTTCCGGGCGGCGGCGCAGGCCGACCCCAGGGAAGCGGCGCTGTGGATGAACGTCGCCTCCGCCGAGCGCGGGCTGGGGGATGCGGAGGGGGAGCGGGCTGCTCTCGACCAGGCGATCGCGATCGACCAGCGCAACCTGATGGCGCAGATCCGCATGGCGCAGTTGCAGCAGAGGCTTGGGGAAAGGCAGGACGCGGCCGACAGCTGGGGCAAGGTGCTGGCCCTGGCGTCCGGCCTGGGCGACATTCCGCCGGCGCTCGCCGAAACGCTGGAAACGGCGCGCCATTTCGTGCAGGAGCATAAGGCGAATTTCGCGGCCTTCGTGGAAGCTGGCGTGGCGGACCGGCTGGGCGCGGCGGACCCGGTGGCGCGCCGGCGATTCCAGGCCTGCCTCGATCATGAATTCGGCCGTCGCGCACTGTTCCAGAACCAATGTTCCGGGCTGCATTACCCCTTCCTGCCCGCCGACGAATTTTTCGACCGGCAGCATTTTCCATGGATGGCGCAACTGGAAGCACGGACCGACGCGATCCGCGCCGAGTTTCTGGCGATGGTGGCGCGGGACGGCGGCAATGTCCGCCCCTATGTTCAGCAGGAGGCGGGAACGCCGCAGAATAAATGGACCGCGCTCGACGGATCGCTGGATTGGGGGGCGTCGTTCCTGTGGGAATATGGCGTGCGTAACGAAGCGGTCTGCGCGGCCTGCCCGCAGACGGTCGCGGCGCTCGAAGCGCTGCCGCGCGCGGACATACCGGGCCGGGCGCCCTCGGCCTTCTTTTCGCTGCTCAAGCCCCGCAGCCGGATCCCGGCGCATAGCGGCGTGACCAACACCCGCGCCATCATCCATCTGCCGCTGGTCGTGCCGCCCGGCTGCTTCTTCCGCGTCGGCGGAGAGACTAGGGCGTGGGAAGAAGGCGTGGCCTTCGCCTTTGACGACACGATAGACCATGAAGCCTGGAACGACAGCGACCATTTGCGCGTGGTGCTGATCTTCGACGTTTGGAATCCGCATTTGTCACTTGAAGAGCAGATATTATTGAAGCAATTCTATGCCACTGCCGATGCCAGCAAGACGCAATCCGTCCTGACCGGCATCTGAGCGATGACAGCGGCGGCGGAACGATCCCGGTCCGCGCTGTCGTCTTTCTGGGAGACAAGATGTGCGTATGTTGAAAGCAGTGATCGCGTCCGGCCTGGTCTCCCTGGCCATGCCGGCGCTGGCGGAAGATCAGCCCAAGCTGGATCGCAATGATCCCAATGCCGTGCGCTGCAAAAGGCTGGACGTGACCGGATCGCTGGTGCGCAAGGAGCGCATCTGCAAGACCAACGCGGAATGGCGCGCCATCAGCGAGCAGCAGAATCGCGATGCCGACGACCTGATCACCCGCAACCGGGCGGGGATGAACCCCAACGGGTGAAGCAAGCCGGCTTGCCGGTCGGCAGGAGCGGACATGAGCAGGCCCGCCGCATCGCGCGACGGGCCTTTTCCTTTACGCTACGCCGATCTTCAACGCCCCGTCGCCATCCTCGACCTTGACCGTCGCGCCGTCGGGCACCTCGCCGCGCAGGATCAGGTCGGCCAGCGGGTCTTGCAGATAGCGCTGGACCGCGCGCTTCAACGGGCGTGCGCCATAGACGGGGTCATAGCCGACCCGCCCCAGCCAGGCCCGCGCGCCGTCGGTCAGGTCGAGCCTGATCTTCCGGTCCCTGAGCAGGTTGCCGATGCGCGCGACCTGGATGTCGACGATCGGCGCCATATGGCTGGCGCCCAGGCGGTGGAACAGGATGATTTCGTCCAGGCGGTTGAGGAATTCCGGGCGGAAATGGGCGCGGACGATGTCCATCACCTGATCCTCGACCTTCTCGACCGGCTCGTCGTCGGCAAGACCCGCAATATATTGGCTGCCGAGGTTGGAGGTCAGCACGATGATCGTGTTGGTGAAGTCGACCGTGCGGCCCTGCCCGTCGGTCAGGCGGCCGTCGTCCAGCACCTGGAGCAGGATGTTGAACACGTCGCCATGCGCTTTTTCCACCTCGTCGAACAGCACCACCTGATAGGGGCGGCGGCGGACGGCCTCGGTCAGCACGCCGCCTTCTTCATAGCCGACATAGCCCGGAGGCGCGCCGATCAGCCGGGCGACGCTGTGCTTTTCCATGAACTCGCTCATGTCGATCCGCACCATCGCGCTGTCGTCGTCGAACAGGAAGCCGGCGAGTGCCTTGGTCAGTTCGGTCTTGCCCACGCCCGTGGGGCCGAGGAACAGGAACGACCCCAACGGTCGATTGGGATCCTGTAGACCGGCGCGGCTGCGGCGCACGGCCGTCGATACGGCCTTGACCGCCTCGGCCTGGCCGATCACGCGCTTGCCCAGTTCCGCTTCCATGGCGAGCAGCTTTTCGCGTTCGCCCTCCATCATCCGGTCGACCGGGATGCCGGTCCAGCGGCTGACGACCGAGGCGATATCCTCCGCCGTCACTTCCTCGCGCAACATCGCGCCTTCCGACGCGGTCTGCGCATCGGCCAGCTTGCGCTCCAGATCGGGGATGCGGCCATAGGCCAGCTCGCCCGCCTTGGCGAGGTCGCCGGCGCGCTGCGCCTGTTCCAGTTCCAGCCGGGCGGCATCGAGCTGTTCCTTGATCCGGCTTTCGCCCGCGATCTTGTCCTTCTCGGCCTGCCAGCGCTGGGTGAGGGCGGCGGACTGTTCCTCCAGATTGGCGAGATCCTCTTCCAGCGCGGCCAGACGGTCGGCCGAAGCCTTGTCGGTCTCGCGCTTCAGCGCCTCCCGCTCGATCTTGAGCTGGATGATGCGGCGGTCGAGATTCTCGATTTCCTCGGGCTTGGATTCGACCTCCATGCGCAGGCGCGAGGCGGCCTCGTCCATCAGGTCGATCGCCTTGTCGGGCAGGAAGCGGTCGGTGATGTAGCGGTTGGAGAGCGTCGCTGCGCTGACGATCGCGCTGTCGGTGATCCGCACGCCATGGTGCAGCTCATATTTTTCCTTCAGGCCGCGCAGGATGGAGATGGTGTCCTCCACCGTCGGTTCGCCCACGAAAACGGGCTGGAACCGCCGCTGGAGCGCGGGATCCTTCTCCACATATTTGCGATATTCATCGAGGGTGGTCGCGCCGATGCAATGGAGTTCGCCGCGCGCCAGGGCGGGCTTGAGCAGGTTGCCCGCGTCCATCGCGCCTTCGGACTTGCCCGCGCCGATCAGCGTGTGCATCTCGTCGATGAAGAGGACGATCTGGCCCTCCGCGCCCTTCACCTCGTCGAGGACGCCTTTCAAGCGTTCCTCGAACTCGCCGCGATATTTAGCGCCCGCGATGAGCGAGCCCATGTCGAGCGCCATCAGGCTGCGGTCCTTGAGCGTATCGGGCACGTCGCCATTGGCGATGCGCAGCGCCAGCCCTTCGGCGATGGCGGTCTTGCCGACGCCGGGGTCGCCGATCAGGACGGGATTATTCTTGGTCCGACGGGCGAGGATCTGGATGGTGCGGCGAATTTCCTCGTCGCGGCCGATCACCGGATCGAGCTTGCCGTCCTTCGCCGCCTGGGTCAGGTCGCGGGCGAACTTCTTGAGGGCGTCATAGCGATCCTCCGCGCCCGCCGTGTCGGCGGTGCGGCCGCCACGCAGGGCGTTGATCGCGGCGTTCAGCCCCTCCGCCTTAACGCCCGCCGCCGCGAGCGCCTTGCCCGCCGTGGTGGTGGTGGCGAGGGTCAGCGCCAGCAGAAGCCGCTCGACGGTGACGAAACTGTCGCCCGCCTTGGCCGCGACCTGTTCGGCGCCGTCCAGCACGCGGACGGAATCATTGTCGAGGCCGGGGGTCTGTTGCGCGCCGCTGCCGGAGACGGACGGCACCTTGGCCAGCGCCACGTCGGTTTCCCGCAGCGCCACTCCGGCATCGCCGCCCGCCGCCTTGATGAGGCCGGACGCCATGCCCTGCTGGTCTTCCAGCAGCGCCTTCAACAGATGTTCCGGCCCGATCCGCTGATGGCTCATGCGGATCGCCACGGTCTGCGCCGACTGGAGGAAGCCCTTGGCGCGGTCGGTGAATTTTTCGAGGTTCATGTGCGTCCCACCCAATATGATGCAGGCGATGTAGTGTTGCGCAAAAACCACACAAGGGGCGATAGGCAATTATCCCTATCTGGCAGCCTTTGCGGCCTGCGGCGCGAACAGGTCGCCGAAAAAGTCCTTTGCGAACCAGAGCGGCGGCGTGTCGCCATCGGCCATGGCGCGGGTAATGCGGTAATTGGCCTCGGCGAAGCGGGCGCCCGCCTGCCAGTCGATCGCCTGGCTCATGTCGTCGCCGGGCCGGTGATAGGCGCCCGAGAGAAAGTCGCCCCACGCCTTTTCCCCGCCATTGGCATAGCCGGTGGCGAGGAAGACGGCCGGCACGCCCTGCTTGACGAACTTGTAATGGTCGGAGCGGACGAAGATGGTTTCCTGCGGCATCGGATCGGGAGAGAGTTTCACGCCCATCGGTGCGACCGCCCTGGCGACGATCGGTCCCAGTGTCGAATGGTCCGCGCCGAAGGCGATGACGTCGGTGAAGGGATAGAGGAGCAGCGGCATGTCGAGATCGACATTGCCGACGATCTGGCTGACCGGGACGCTGGGATGGCGTGCGAAATAGTCGGCGCCCAGCAGCCCCTTCTCCTCGCCGGTCGATGCAAGGAAGATGATCGAGCGGCGCGGCTTGTCCGGGGACTGCGCCATGGCGCGCGCGACTTCCAGCATGGTCGCGATGCCCGCGCCATTGTCCAGCGCGCCATTGTTGATCCGGTCCTTGTCGGGCGCGTCGCCCGGTTTGGCCGGGCTGACGCCGATATGGTCGAGATGGGCCGAGAGGACGACATACTGGTCCTTCAGCTTCGGATCGCTGCCGGGCAGGATGGCGACGACATTGGGACTGGTCACGCGCTGGCTGACGCTGTCGGCCTTGATCCGGACCGAGGTCTTGAGCGCAAAGCCGCGGGGCTTGCCGCCCGCCCTGTCGGCGGTCTTGCGGATCGCGGCGATGGTCGTGGGCGCGCCCGCGAACACCGCCTCCGCCGCCGGATCATCGAGGGAGGCCGAAGCGCGGATGCCCGGCGCCTCGTCGAAGGGGACGCCTTCGGGCGACACCCAGGTGAAGCCGGGTTCATCGGCGAACTGCACCATGCGCGCCCAGGGCCGGGCCTTCATCGACTGGATCGTGCCGATCGACAGCATCCCGATCGCGCCATGGGCCTGCGCGATCATCGCTTTGGTCGCGGACAGGTGGGCGCCCTCCTCGCTCGGCAGACCCTTGGGATAGCCGCGCAGGGTGACGACGATCTTTCCCTTCACGTCCAGCCCGGCATAGTCGTCGAGGCCGAAGCGCGCATTTTCAAGGCCATAGCCGACGAATACCAGCGGGGCGGTGACGTCCAGCTTCGGCTCGGCAGCGTTCAGCCCGACCAGCACGTCGCCGGCATGGGTGAAGCTTCTGGCGCCACCGGGGCCGGTGACGGTGAGCGTGGCGGGGGTTTCGCCGCGCTCGGTCTTCTGGAAGGTGATGCGTTGCAGCCAGCCGCGCCCATCGGCATCAGCGTCGCCGGCGGGCTTGAGGCCGAGGCCGTCAAACTGGCTGGCGACATAGCGGGCGGCGATTTCATGCCCTTCGCTCCCGGTGTCGCGGCCCTTGAGCAGGTCGTCGGCGAGAAATTCGACATGGGCGCGCACGGCGGCGGCGGAGAAGACGGGATCGACCGCCTGCTGGGCAGGAAGGGCAGCGGGCAGGATCAGGGTGGCGGCGGCAGCCAGCAGGGCCAGACGGTTCATGGATGGTCTTTCACTCAAGCATTTTATGGCGACAGATTTGCCGCCGGCCTGCGCGACTGTCCAGCATAAGCGTATTGCGACTCTACCACGCCCCGCTATGCTGCCCGTCTGTCGCGGTCGTTCCCCTGACCGCATGGTCCGTAGCTCCTGCCAGAGGCCTTTCATGATCCTTTCCTCTTTGTCGCGCCGGCTGTCCCTGCTGATCGGCCTGTCCCCTCTCGCGCTCTCCGTCCTTGCCATGACGCCGATGACGCAGGCGGTCGCCCAGAGCGCGGAAGCAGGCGCGCCGGCGCCGCTTTCCAGCCTCGTGGCGAAGGTGGACATTCCCTATGAGGAGTTCCGCCTGCCCAACGGGCTGCGCGTCATCGTCCACACCGACCGCAAGGCGCCGGTGGTGGCGGTGTCGATCTGGTATCATGTCGGCTCCCGCTTCGAGCCCAAGGGCAAGACAGGCTTCGCCCATCTGTTCGAGCATCTGATGTTCTACGGCTCGGAAAATGCCGATGGCCCCTTCTTCGGCCGGCTGGAGGATATCGGCGCGACCGACTGGAACGGGACGACCTGGTTCGATCGGACCAATTATTTCGAGACGGTGCCGACCGGGGCGCTCGACCGGGCGCTGTTCCTGGAATCGGATCGCATGGGGCATCTGCTGGGCGCCGTCACCCAGACCAAGCTCGATACCCAGCGCGGGGTCGTGCAGAATGAAAAGCGGATGGGCGAGAATGAGCCTTACGGGCTGGTCGAATATGCACAGCTTGCCGCGCTGCTGCCGGAGGGTCATCCCTATCGCCACTCGACCATCGGGTCGATGGCGGACCTGAACAGCGCGAGCCTGGCGGACGTCCAGAACTGGTTCAAGACCCATTATGGTCCCAACAACGCAGTGCTGGTGCTGGCCGGGGATATCGACGTCGCGACGGCGAAGGCGAAGGTCGGAAAGTGGTTCGGCAATATCCCCGCCGGCCCGGCACCGCAGGATGTGGATGCGACCGTTCCGACCCTGGCCAAGGATGCCGAGGTGGTGATGCACGACAATGTCGCCGCCACCCGCCTCTATCGCAACTGGGTGGTGCCCGGCGTCAATTCGGCCGAATTGCAGCAGCTGGACCTTGCCATGACGGTGTTCGGCGGCCTCGGCTCGTCGCGGCTCGACAACGCGTTGGTGCGCGACGAGAAGGTGGCGGTCAGCGTCAAGGCGAGCATCCAGCCGTTCGAGAAGCTGAGCCTGGCCGAGATCACCGTCGACGTGAAGCCGGGCGCGGACCCGGTGGCGGTGGGCAAGCGGCTCGACGCGCTGCTGGCCGATTATCTGGCCAAGGGACCGAGCGCCGACGAGGTGCTGCGCGCCGCCACCGGGCAGGCCGCGGGCACCATTTCGGGACTGGAAAAGGTCGGCGGCTTTTCGGGCAAGGCGGTGACGCTGGCCGAAGGGGCGGTCTATTCCGACGATCCGGGCAAATATAAGAAAGACCTCGCCATCTACGCATCGGCCACGCCGCAGAGCGTGACGGCGGCCGCGCGCAAATGGCTGGGGCGGCCGGTGCTGCGCCTGACCGTTGCGCCGGGCGAACGGAGCGCGGCGGACAATGCGCTGGCGGGCAATGTGAAGGCAGGTGGGGCGACGCACAGCCCGGCCTATTTCCGCGATCCCGACGCGGCGCCTGCTGCGGCGACACCGCCCGCGTCCACGAAGATCGCGGAGCCGCCGATCGAGCCGGTCAAGGATCTGGACTTTCCCGATGTCGAACATGCCAAGCTGAAGAACGGCATCCCGGTCGTCTTCGCGCGGCGCACCGCCGTGCCGACCGTGCGCGTGTCGGTCGCCTTCGACGCGGGCAACGCCGCCGACGACAAGGCGAAGCTGGGCACGGCGGGCCTGACCACCGCGCTGCTGGACGAAGGCACGACGACCCGGTCGTCGGTGCAGATCGCCGAGGAGCAGGAGCGGCTGGGCGCGTCGATCAGCGCGGGCAACAGCATGGACCGGACCAATGTCGGCCTGTTCGCATTGAAGCCCAATCTGGACGCGTCGCTGGGCCTGCTGGCCGATGTGATCCGCAACCCCGCCTTTGCGCCAGCCGAGGTGGAGCGGCTGCGCGGGCAGGTGCTGACCCGGATCAAGGCGGAAAAGACCGAGCCGATGGCGATCGCGCAGCGGATGCTGCCGCCGCTGCTTTACGGCCAGGCGCATCCCTATGGCATTCCCTTCACCGGATCGGGCACCGAGGCGGGCGTCAAGGCGGTGACGCGGGCGGACCTGAGCGCCTTCCACGACAAGTGGCTGCGGCCCGACAATGCGACGATCTTCGTCGCGGGCGACACGACGCTGAGCGAACTGCTGCCGCTGCTGGAAAAGCGCTTCGGCGACTGGAAGGCGCCCGCAGTGACCAAGGGCGCCAAGCTGTTCCGCATGGACCGGATGATGCGCCCGGCGCGGATCATCCTGATCGACAAGCCGCAAAGCCCGCAGTCGCTGATCCTGGGCGGGCTGCTGACCAGCAAGGCGGGGACCGACAATCCGGTGACGCTGCTGACTGCCAACGAAGTGCTGGGCGGCAGCACCACGTCGCGCCTGACGATGGACCTGCGCGAGACGAAGGGATGGGCCTATGGTGCCGGCACGGCGTTGCCGGGCGTCAAGGAGACGATCCCGCTGCTGGTCTACGCCCCGGTGCAGACCGACAAGACCGGCGAATCGATCATCGCCGCGCGACAGGACATCAGGGAGTATCTGACGACCAAGGGCACGACCGAGGCGGAGCGGAACCAGACGATCAACAGCCAGATCCTCTCGCTGCCCGGCAGTTTCGAAACCTCGTCCGACCTGCTGGGCGCGATGATGCGCAACAGCCTGATCGGGCGGCCCGACGATTATTACGAGACGCTGCCCAACGTCTATCGCGCCATGACCGCGGCGGACATGGACAAGGCCGCGCGCGAGGCGATCAGCCCCGACCGGCTGATCTGGGTCGTGGTGGGCGACGCGAAACTGGTGCGGCCGCAGCTTGACGCGGTGGGCTTGCCGGTTGAAACGGGCACACTCGCAGACTGACGCGAACGTAAAGGAGACTGGATATGGCAAGTGTCGATGGCGCTTATGATTGCGTGGCGAAGACCCCGATGGGCGACCAGAAGGGCGTGTTCACCGTCATCAGCAGCGGCGAACGCTTCAACGGCACCTTCGCCGGCATGATGGGATCGCTGGACGTGGTCGACGGCAAGGTCGATGGCGCGAAGCTGACCTGGAAGATGGAAATGACCATGCCCATGCCGATGACGCTGGAGTGCGAGGCGGAAGTCGCCGGCGACGCGATCACCGGCACGATGCAGCTGGGCGCCTTCGGCGCGTCGGCCTTCAACGGCACGCGTCGAGGCTGAAAGGCGAAAGGCCCGGATTCGTCCGGGCCTTTCCCGTTCGAACGGGACGAAAGCGGACAGCGACATGGACAGCTGTACGAATCTTGACATTATTCATTAGTTAGCTATCTAATGAATATGCCCCTTTCAGAATCCAAGCGCGCGCTCGCGCACAAGATGGCGCCTGTCGCCCGCAGTTGGCGGCAGCTGGCCGACGCCGCGCTGGCGCAGTTCGGCGTGTCGAACAGCGCGGGCTGGTGCCTGATCCATATCGACCGCATCGGCCCCGATGTGCGCCAGGCGGAACTGGCCGAATCCCTCGACATCAGCCAGCCTTCGCTGGTCCGGACGCTGGACCAGTTGCAGGCGGCGGGGCTGGTCGCGCGAACGCAGCATCCGGATGACAAGCGGTCCAACGTCATCGCGCTGACCTCGGCGGGCAAGGAACTGGTCGGGCAGATCGAGACGAAGCTGGGCGCGCTGCGCGCCGACCTGCTGCGCGACGTGCCCGACGAGGCGATCGAGATCATGGTCGAAATGCTCGACCTTCTTGCCCATCGCATCGCCGAACGGCGGAGCCAGATGTGACGCTGGGCGAAAAATTCGGCCTGCCGGCCGCGCTCTTTTCCCTGAAATGCCTGGCGGCCGCCATGCTGGCGCTGTTCGTCGCCTTCAGCATCGGGCTTGAGCGCCCCTATTGGGCATTCCTGACCAGCTATATCGTCGCCCAGCCGATGGCGGGGGCCGTGATTTCCAAGGCGCTGTTCCGCATCATCGGCACCTTCGTCGGCGCCATGTTCGCCGTCGCCATCGTGCCGCCGCTGGTCAATGCGCCGGAACTGCTGTCGCTCGCGATGGCGTCCTGGCTGGGGCTGTGCGTCTTCGTCTCGCTGCTGGATCGCACGCCCCGTTCCTACATGTTCGTGCTGGCGGGCTATACCGCCTGCCTGATCGTCTTTCCCGACGTCGATACGCCCCAGGCCATCTTCACCGTCGCGTCGCTACGGGTGCAGGAAATATCCATCGGCATCCTGTGTGGCAGCCTGGTCCATGGCGTCGTCCTGCCCGGATCGATCACGGCGGTGCTGCTGGGCCGGGTCGAGGCGATCCTTCGTGATGCGGAGCGCTGGTCGCGCGACGCGATTGCTGTCGCGCCGGTGGCGGGGCTGGACGCCGAGCGCCGCCGACTGGCGCAGGACGTCACCGAACTGCACCAGATGTCGGTCCACCTGCCCTTCGACATCAGCCGGCTGGCCCCACGCGTCCGCACCGTGCGCGCGTTGCAGGACCAGCTGTCGATGCTGCTGCCGCTGGGCGCGGCGGTGGAAGACAGGCTGGCCGAGCTGAAGGCCGCCAATGACGGCAGGGTGCCGATGCAGGTCGAGGCGCTGATAGCCGATATCCGACTGTGGCTGGAGACGCCCGCGCCCGACAATGCGACCCGCGCCACGCGGGCGCAGCAACTGATCGACCGTTGCCAGGCGCTGGAGCCGGAGGCGAACGCGGCGATGGGCTGGGGCGACATGATGCGGTTGAGCCTCTATGCCCGGCTCGCGGCGCTGGTCGCGGCGCATCGCGATTGCCGCGACCTGGCGGACCAGATGGCGACTCACAGCCGTGCCGCCGTGACGCCGCGCGTCGCGCTGCTGCTGGAAGGGCGACGCAACCGGGAACTGCATCGCGATTATGCGGGGGCGGCGCGCGGCGCGTTCGGCGCCTTCATGACCATCGCCATCGGCTGCGCCCTGTGGATCGGCAGCGGATGGAAGGATGGCGGCACGGCGGTGATGCTGGCGGGCGTGTTCCTGGCCCTGTTCGCTGCCGCCGACAATCCGCTGGCGCCGCTCAAGGGCTTCATGGTCGGGACGATCGCCGCATCCGCGCTGGGCGCGCTTTATGGCTATGCGATCATGCCCCGGCTGGACGGTTTCGCGATGCTGGCCCTGGCCTATGCGCCGGTGCTGCTGCTGCTCGGCGCGTTGATGGCCTCGCCCCGCTGGGCGGGGATCGCGCTGCCGACGCTGCTGGGCCTCGGCAGCCCGGTGCTGCTGTCCGACCGCTATGTCAGCGCCTTCGCCACCTACATCAACGGCGCGGTGGCGCAGATCGTCGGCATCTGGTTCGCGATCATCATGGCCGGCCTGCTCCAGTCGGCGGGCGTCGAGCGGGCAATCCGCCGGACGATCCGCGCGGGCTGGACCGACATCGCCAATCGCGCGACATTGATGTCGCCGCCCGACGTGCGCGGCTGGATAAACCGGATGCTGGATCGCATCGCATTGCTCGCCCCGCGCCTGGCCGCCACGCGGCGGGACAGCGGCAAGCCGCTCTACGACGCGCTGCGCGACCTGCGCACGGGCGTGGCGATCGGCGAACTGCGGCAATTGCGGCTCGACCTGCCGGTGCAGGAGGGCGGGCGGCTCGCTACTGTGTTGCAGGGGGTCGGCCGTCATTATCGCCGGCTGGACCCTGACGCACCGCAGGCCGCCGACCCGGCGCTGCTCGACGACATAGACGCGGCGATCGACGAACTGGCGGCCAATCCGCGACCGTCGATCCGGCGCGAGGCGGTGCTGGGCCTCGTCAGCCTGCGCCGTAACCTGTTCCCCGACGCGCAAGGCCATCGGAGGGCCACCGCATGACCGGAGAAATTGCCCTTGGCGGTATCTTCATCCCCACGCTCCTGCTGCTGGCGCTCGTCGCGCTGATCCTCGCCTGGGCCGTCACCCGGCTGATCGGCGCCGCCGGCCTCTACCGCTTCCTCGCCTATCGCGCGGCCGTCGATCTCAGCATCTTCGTGCTGATCCTTGGCGGCCTCGCCATCCTCGTCCCCACCCTTGGAATCCGTCTATGAATCGCCTCACTACAGTGCTGATCCGCAGCGCCGCCACCATCGCCCTCGTCATCGCCGCGACCGCCGTCGCCGTGTGGATGTGGAATCATTATGAGGGCAGCCCCTGGACCCGCGACGGCCGGGTGCGCGCCGACGTCGTGCGGGTGACGCCCGACATCAGCGGCCTCGTCACCTCGGTCGCGGTGCGCGACAACCAGCAGGTGAAGGCGGGCGACCTGCTCTTCGTAATCGACACGCCCCGCTATTCCATGGCGCTGGAGGAGGCGAACGCCCGGATCGCCAGCGCGCAGGCGACGCTGGGGCAGGCGCGGCGCGAGGCCCGGCGCGACACGGCGCTGGGCGATCTGGTGGCGGCCGAGACGCATGAGCAGAATCTCGCCAAGGTCGAAACCGCACAGGCCGCGCTGGCCGAAGCGCTGAGCGGGCGCGATGCCGCCGCGCTGAACCTGAAGCGCACCAAGATCGTCGCGTCGGTCAATGGCGTCGTCACCAATCTGGACCTGCATCCCGGCGACTATGTCGGCGCGGGGAGCCAGGCGATGGCGCTGATCGACAGCGATTCGCTGCGCGTCGAGGGCTATTTCGAGGAAACCAAGCTGCCGCTGATCTGCATCGGCGCGCCGGTGACGGTGCGGCTGATGGGCGAGGCGCAGGATGTGCATGGCCGGGTCGAAAGCATCGCCTATGGCATCAATGACGACAGCCGCAGCAATGCGGGCAACCTGCTTCCATCGGTGGAACCGACCTTCTCCTGGGTGCGGCTGGCCCAGCGGATCCCTGTGCGCGTGAAGCTGGAGAAGGTGCCGGCGGGGTTGCGCCTGATTTCCGGCCGCACCGCGACCGTGACGGTGCAGCCGGCGGCCAAGGACGGCAAGCCGGGGGATTGCCGTCATGGGTAAGCGCGTCTGGGCGCCGCTGCTGGCGCTGAGCCTTGCCGCCTGCGCGACCGCCGGGCCGGACTATCGCCCGCCCGAACAGTCGGCGGCGACCGCGCCGGGGGCGACGGGTGCCTTCCATTCGGCGCAGGGCGGGCAATTTTCGCAAGGCGAGCTGCCCGACCGTTGGTGGCGGCTCTACGCCGATCCGCAGCTCGACACGCTGGTCGAGCAGGCGCTGGTCGCCAATGCCGACCTGCGCGCCGCCGATGCCAATCTGGAAAAGGCGCAGGCGGTGCTGCGGGAAGCGCAGGCAGGACGGGAGATCACGACATCGGTGAGTGGCGGCGAGACGATTGCGCGGGCTTCGGGCGTGTCGCAGCATCTGCCCGGTTCGGTGAGCTATGATCTGGGGCTGGCCGCCTCCTATCCGCTGGATCTCAACGGTCGGATCAAGCGCGCGATCGAGGCGAGCGGCGCCGATGTCGAAGCGGTGACCGCGGCGCGCGACTATGTGCGCGTCAGCGTGGCGGCGGCGACGGCGCAGGCCTATGCGCAGGTGTGCGCGGCCAACTATAACCTCGCGATCAACCGCAAGGTGGTGGCGTTGCAGCGCGATACGCTCAGCGCGACGCGGCGGCTGGCCAAAGGCGGGCGCGGCACCGCCTTCGACGTCAGCCGCGCGCAGGCGGCCGTGGACACGAGCGAGGCGGCGCTGCCCGGCTTCGCGGCGCAGCGGCAGAATGCGCTCTATCTGCTGGCGACCCTGCTGGGTCGCGCGCCCGCCGACTATCCGCGCGAAGTGGAAAGTTGCGCGGCGTTACCGACGCTGGGCCAGCCCTTGCCGGTAGGCGATGGCGCGGCGCTGATCCGGCGGCGGCCCGATATCAGGCAGGCGGAACGGACGATCGCGGGCGATACGGCACGGCTGGGCGTCGCGACGGCCGACCTCTATCCGCAGGTCAGCATCGGCGGGTCGGTGGGCCTCGCCGGACCGCTCAAGGATTTCGGATCGGGATCGGCCTTCGGCTTCAGCCTCGGGCCGCTGCTCAGCTGGAGCTTTCCCAATCGTCCCGTAGTCCGCGCGCGAATCGCGCAGGCCGATGCGCAGGTGAAGGCGGACCTTGCCGGCTTCGACGCATCGGTGCTGGAGGCGCTGCGCCAGACCGAGACGGCGCTGGAAAGCTATCGCCGCAATGCCGAGCAGGCCGCTGCGCTGGACAGGGCGCGCGACAGCGCGGGCGTATCGGCGGGGCAGGCAGGCAAGCTGTTCCGTTTCGGGCGGGGGGATTTCCTGTCGCTGCTCGATGCGCAGCGCAGCCTGGCGAGCGCGGAGGCTTCCGCCGCCGCCGCGCGAGCGCAACTGGTACAGGACCAGATCGCGATCTTCCTCGCGCTGGGCGGGGGATGGTCTTCAGGCGATCCGGTCGATGAGGGCGCGGGGGACGCGCAGTAGCGATCCGTGGCGCGCGCCCGCCGGCAGGGCGAGGCGCGCGCTCACATCTTCCCATGTCGCCATGTCCCGGGTCATCGCCGCGCCCCAGCGGCCTTCCTTGTAGACGTCATAATAGCAGATCAGCGCGTCGCCGACCTGTGCCGTCATCGGTCCTTCGACCCACGATGGTGAGAAGGGTTTGGACAGGGGGCCGAAGGGGCCGGTGGGGCTGTCGGCCTTGGCGACCTGAAGCCATTTGCGGGGCGGTTCGACCGTCTCGTCCTTGACGATCAGGTAGAGTTGCTGGTCGGGGCCGCGGGCGAAGGTGCCGTCGATTACGCTGAAGCCGGGGTCGTAGAGCGGTTCGGGCGGTGAGAAGGTCTCGAAATCGGCCGTGTTGGATCGCCAGAGGCGGTGATTATAGGCGGATTCCGATGTGCCCGCCGTTTCGGTGAAGCGACCGGTGACGGTGCTGGACCAGAAAATCTGATAGTGGCCGGTGCGCGGATCGTGGATCGCTTCGGGCGCCCAGCAATTGCGGGTGCCGGGCACGGCCTGCATCACCGGGATCGCCTGTTGCGCGGACCAGTGGATCAGGTCGGCGCTGGTGGCATGGCCGATGGACACGCCTTCCCAGGCGGTGGTCCAGAGCAGGTGATAAAGTTTGCCGTCATGGAAGAGGAATGGATCGCGCAGCAGTTTCTTCTCGCCGACTTGCGGGATGAGCAGGCTGCGCCCGCCCGCCAGCGTGCGGAAGGCGAAGCCGTCGTCGCTGACGGCGAGTTTCAGGCCATCAGCCTCGCCCTTCTTGCCGGTGGTGAAATAGGCGAAGATCAGCGGATCGTCGCGCCGCGCCGTGCGGGCGGTGGCGCAGGCGGCCAGGGTCAGCGCGCCCAGCCCCAGGGCGAAGTCGCGGCGCCTCACTGATAGTCCTTTGCCATCTGGCCGTAGAGGTCGAGCAGTGGGTTTGCGACATAGTCGCCGCCATGGCCCATGGGACCGGTCGGCTCGGGCTTGGGCGCGGGCTGTGCGGTGGCGAGGCCGCCGGGGGCTTCGGCGCCGTTGAGACCCTGGGAAATCAGGTCCGGCTTGGGACCGCCGCCGGCATTCTGGCCGTCCAGATCGAAGATCGCCTCCTGATGGCGGATCGGTTCCCAGATGAAGCTGCCCCAGCCATGGTTGCCGGGGAGTCTGTAGACGAGGTCGTTGAGGTAGCGTTTGCGGCTGGAATATTCGGCGATCAGCAACCCCTTGTCGGGATAGCGTTTCACGAATTCGCGGAACGTCGTTTCCCAGTCGCCCTGCGCGCGCTGCTGGTAGCAGGAGAAGCCGATCACGTCGAAATCGACCTTGCGGGCAACCAACGCGTCGGTCCATTCGCGCACGATCGGCCAGTGGCGACCGAGATGATTGTGCAACTGGATGGCGATGGCGGGTTCGGCGCGGCGCGCGCCCGCTATCCCGGCGCGCAGAAGGCTGGCGAAATTGTCGAAGCCGCCGACTTCGCCCACCTTCGCATGGTTGGCGTCGGTGACGGGATTGCCGGTCGGGGTGGAGAGCTTCACCCGGCCATGGGGCCAGAGGATGCCGAAGGTGGTTTCGTTGCCGATCACCGCCATGTCGACCGGCGCGCCGCCCGCGCGCATCGCGACCAGCGTGTCATGGGTGTGGGCCTCGACCGCCGTGGCGAGTTGGGGCAGGTCGTAACCGGCCCAGGCGGTGGGCACGCCCTGATGCTCCGGGTCTGCCCATGTGTCGCTATAATGGAAGCTGAGGACGAGATAGAGGCCCGCCTCGCGGATGCGGCGGCCGAGCTTGATCGTCTGGTCGAGGCCCGCCCAAGCCTTGTCCGGTTCTCGTTTGGAATAGCCCTTGGCCGGATCGACGAAGATGCGCAGGCGGATGGCGTTGAAACCGGCGTCGCGCAGGATCGCGATCGGGTCTTTCCGTTCGCCCTTCACATAATAGCGGGCACCGGCGGCCTCATCCTCCGGTACCCAGCTGATGTCCGCGCCGATGAGGAAGGGGCCGGGGCGCGCGCCCCCCGTCTTCGACGCGGCGAGGGCGGGATGGGCGAGCAGCGGCAGGGCCGCAAGGCCGAAGGTGGCGCGGCGGGTGAGGCGGGTCATGGGCGATGCTCCAGTTCGGGGACGAGGCGGAGGGTGAGGAGGCTGGCGACCTGATCGCCCTTGGGCAATTTTGCGCGCGCCTTGTCGTCCAGATAGATGGGCGCATCGGCGCGCAGCGGCAGGATGGTGAGCGTCCAGGGCTTGCCGAGGCGATTGGCGAAGCGCTTGAGGCCGATGCGCCAGACGCGCCCGTCCCAATAGGCGTCGTCCAGCATGTCCGCGCCGTCGAACAGCCGGCCGATGTCGCCGCGCCAGTCGATTTCGAGGAAGGCGTCGCCCTGTTGTACCGCGTCGGCGGGCAGGGTGAAGGTGAAGGCGGCAGCGGCCTTATGCGCTTCGGGCAGCGGCTGCATCGCCGCCTTGGCGGGACCGCCGATGATGATGGGTGGCGCTTCGCCCGCTTCGCGGGTCTGGGTGAAAGCGATGGTGGTGGAGGCCGGGCCTTTGACGGTGGCGCTGGCGGCCGGGCCGGGGAGGATGCGCCAGTCGAACCGCGCCTTGCCGCGCTGTCGCAGAACCAGTCCTTCGGGCGTGAACATCGTGTCGGCCGAGGTGAGGACGAGGCGGCGCTGGCCCCTGATGTCGCCGACCCAGAGATTTTGCGCCGATGCCGGGTCCAGCAGGAGGAGGCGTATGCGGTGGCCTTCCGGGCTGGTGATGGTCAGCAGGCGATCGGGCGAGGGTGGCACCTGCGCGATGACGCGGCCTTCCTCCGTGCGGATGGGGGCGGAGAGGCGCGTGCCGGTGGGGAAGGCGAGTTCGACCGCGCCGGGCAATGTGGCGGCGAGGATGTGGATCGGGCCGTCTTTATCTTCGATGCGGGTGACGGGCTGGGCGGTGGCCCAGCTCAACGTCACGCCGTCCATATCCATGTTGATCGGCCAGAAGAAGCTGGCACCGGGCGCTATGGTGACGGGGCGCGAGGGCAGGGTGACCTCGCCGCCGGGCAATTGCACGGTGAAGCGCGTGCCGGGAAAAGCGGGCGTGGCATATTGGCGGACATGGTTGTTGACGAAGAGGAAGCCACTGTCGCCCTTGCTGCGGACGGCCCAGCGCAGGGTGTTGAGGTCATTCTTGTCGGCGGGGAGCGTCGCAGGCGCGTGGACCGCCATGGGCGCGAGTTGTTCGCCATAGTGGCCGAGGAAATAATGGAGCGGGCGCAGCGTGGCGTTGACCGGGTTCACCTCGCCATATTGGCCGAGCGGCGCCTGGAAATCATAGCCGATGATCGGGCAGTCATTATAGCCGCCCGAGCGCTGGGTTTCTTCCAATGTACGGCCCTGCGCCAGCGGGTTCGCGCCGCCATGGAACATATAATAGCCGAGCAGATTGACGCCCGACCCGACCTGCGTGGTGACGGCGGCGGCGACGTCGGCGGGTTCGAGCAGCGGGCGGCGGCGATACATGACCGGCACGCCGCCGCCATATTCGGCGCCAAGGAAGGGGGTGTCCGCCATGTCGCTGTCGGCGTCGCCCCGGCGATTGTTGCGCGTCTGCGCGCCAAGGTCGCCGCTGACCCGGCTGTCGAAACGGAACAGATAATTTTCCTTGGGCGGCAGCGCGGTCGTCTTGGCCGACCAGGGTTCGTCGGGATAGCCGCCATGGACGGGCACGACCTCCCCCCTGGGATAGAGCGTCTGGTCCCAGCCGGTGACGGTGTAGAGCGGCACGTCATAGCCGATCTTCTGCGCCAGGGCTTTCAGCGCTGCGATATGGGCGCGGCCTTGCCCTTCGCCGTCGAGATTATATTCATTCTCGACCTGCATCCCGACGATCGGGCCGCCATCCTTCCAGAACAGTCCCTTCACCTGATCGTGCAGGCTGCGCCAGAAGCGATCGACCTGCGCCATATAGGCCGGGTCGTTGCTGCGCGGGCGGGTGCCGGCGACGATCCAGTCGGGGATGCCGCCGAAGCGCGCTTCGGCATGGCCCCATGGTCCGGGGCGCAGGAAGAAGAGCAGGCCGTGCTTCTGGCAGAGGGTGACGAAGCGGCGGATATCGCGGTCGCCGGTCCAGTCGATGCGGTCGGGCGCCAGTTCGACATGGTTCCAGAGGATATAGGAGGCGACGATGGTGACGCCCGCCGCCTTCATCTTGAGCAGTTCTTCTTCCCAATATTGGTTGGGGAAGCGGGTGAAGTGGAATTCGCCCATGACCGGGAGCCAGGGCCGGTCGTCGCGGGTCAGATAGAGGTTGGTGATGCCGAGCGCTCTATGCGGGCCGGTGCCGCTGCCCATGTGGAGATGGCCGGATTTGAGCAGGAGGCCGGGCTTTCGGGCATCGAGGCTGAGCGGGGCGATCGGGGCGGCGCGGCCGGGAAGCGCCAGCCCCAGCGTCGCGAGGCCGGTGGCGGTGAGCGCAGTTCGCCTGTCGAGATCGGGCATCGGTCCTCCTCTACCTGTGAATGCGGGAGGGTTTGTCCCTCCTCGGGATGATCTTTCGTCCGGGCTGAGCCTGTCTCTCTTCTCCCGAAGAGAAGCAGCGGGCTTCGGCAGGCTCAGTTAGAACGGGATATGGATCGCGCGTCTGTCAGCGCGCGAGCCATCCGCCGTCGACGGCGAGGATATGGCCGTGGATATAGTTGGCGGCGGCGGAGGCGAGGAACACGGCCGCCCCGCCGATGTCGCCGGGATCGCCCCAGCGGCCGGCGGGGATGCGTTCCTGGATCTGGCGGTTGCGGGTCTCGTCGGCCTGCAGCGCTGCGGTGTTGTTGGTGGCGATATAGCCCGGCGCGATGGCGTTGACGTTGACGCCCTTTGCCGCCCACTCGTTCGCCAGCAGCCTGGTCAGGCCCGCGATCCCGCTCTTGGACGCGGTGTAGCTCGGCACGCGGATGCCGCCCTGGAAGGACAGGAGCGAGGCGATGTTGACGATCTTGCCGCTGCCTTGCGCGATCATGTGACGACCGGCCGCCTGGCAGAGGAAGAAGCTGGTCTTCAGGTTCGTGTCGATCACCGCGTCCCAGTCTTCCTCGGTGAAGTCCACGCTGTCGGCTCTCCGGATGATGCCGGCATTGTTGACGAGGATGTCGAGCCCGCCGAGCTTTTCCAGCGTTTCGTCGATGACGCGCTGGACCGGCTCGATGCTGGAAAGGTCGGCGGAGACGATCTCCGCCTTGCGGCCCAGCGCGCGGACCTGATCGACGGTATCCTGCGCGGGCGTGCGACCGACGGCGGCGATGTCGGCGCCGGCGGCTGCGAGCGACAGCGCGATCGCCTGGCCGATGCCGGTGTTGGCGCCGGTGACGATCGCGCGCCTGCCGGTCAAATCGAAGGGGGTGGTCATCCTATTCTCTCCCGCGTCATCCCCGCCTGCGCGGGGATGACGACAAACAGGTTAGCGCAGCTGGCAGATGTCCAGCACGTTCATGTCGGTATAGTCGAGATTCTCGCCGCCCATCGCCCAGATGAAGGCATAGCTCTTGGTGCCCGATCCCATATGGACCGACCAGGGGGGCGAGATGACCGCTTCCTCATTTTCGATGACGATGTGGCGCATGGCGTCCGGCTCACCCATATAGTGGAAGACGCGGTCGCCGCCTTGCAGATCGAAATAGAGATAGATTTCGCTGCGGCGGTCATGAAGGTGCGGGGGCATGGTGTTCCACACGCTGCCGGTTTCCAGCACCGTCAGGCCGAGCAGCAGCTGTGCGCTTTCGCACACGCCGGGGATCACCAGCTGGTAGATGGTGCGGTGGTTGGAATTGGCGAGGTCGCCGCGCTCCAGCGGGTTCGCCTCGGCCAGCGTGATCTTCCTGATCGGGCAGGCTTTGTGCGCGGGCAGCGAGGCGATGTAGAAGCGGGCCTCCGCGCCCTCGAAGATCACCTCCTTCGTGCCCATGGGGACGTAGAGGCATTCCTTGTTGCCGATCTCGTAGCGGGTGCCGTCGACGATGATCGCGCCGGGGCCGCCGATATTGACGATGCCCGCTTCGCGCCGTTCCAGGAAGGGATGGCCCGCCGCCGAGGCCGGTTCGGTCTGGTCGGGCAGCTTGAGGCTGCCACCGGCCGGCACCGCGCCGCCGATCACGAACCGCTCATTATGGCTGTAGTTGAGGACGACCTTACCCTCGACGAACATGCCACCCACCAGATGGCGGTCGCGCAGGCTCTCATTGTCCACGCACTCCATCATGTCTGGGTGCGTCGCGTGATAGGTCTTCTCGAACACAGGAATCTCCTTTGGGGATTTTTCCTGCTTATAGCGCCCGGCGACGCGAAAGTAAGCCTTTATTCCCGTAATGTGGAATGAAGTTCTACCATGCGGTGATTAATCGCGAAGCAGGATGACATGAAGGAAGCGCGGGCCATGTGCACCGCGGACATAGGTACCCTCGATATCCGTCGTGCCCGATACGCCGGTGATCCAGTAATGGGCACGCGGCTGGGCGCCCGGCAGGGGGGCATCTTCCAGATAAGGGGCGATGTCCTTTACCGGCAGCAGCACGATATGGTGCAGGGTCAGGAAATTGGGGAGCATCGGCGCTGTCGGGCTGGTTTCGAATATCAGCGAACCGGTTTCGGCGATCCCCTTGCGCGCGATGGCGAGCGCGGCGGCTTCGTCGGGGGCGGCGGACTCGTGGAGGGTGAAGCCCGTCCAGTCGCAGGGCGCGAGGCGCGGATCGGGGGGGAGGCAGAGGGCAAGGGGTTCGCCCTGCGCGTCGAGATAGCGGGCGATGGCGGCGGGCAGATCGGCGAGGGCGCCGATGACGTCATGGCTGGCATTGACGCTGGGGAGGGCGAGGCGGGCGAGAAATTCGGCCTCCAGCGCCGATTCGTCCACGGCTGGGCGCTCGGGCGCGATCAGCAGGGCGGCGGCTTCGGCGTCGATATTGCCGGGTCCGGTGCGTTTCAGCCGGGACAGGATCGTGTCGCGGGCGCTCATTTGCGGCGCTCCCTTTGATATTGGGCCATGAAGGTCTGTGCCGCCGGTTTGGGCATGTCGCGATAGCGGGTCCAGCCGCCCGCGAGCGGCAGCTTGCCGATCCAGCCCTTGCGGCCCAGCAGCCGCATCGCGCGCACGGCGAGACCAGTGCCGAAACGGTAGAGTGCGGGACGGCGGGCGACCCAGGCCCAGACGCCGAGGCCAAAGCGCATCGAGGTCGGCTCCAGCCCCTCGCGCCAGCTTTTTTCGCGCCAGCCACGCAGCAGGGTGGGGAGCGGGATGCGGACAGGACACACTTCCTGGCATTTGCCGTTGAGGGTGCAGGCATGGGCGAGGTCGCGATTCTTCGGCAGTCCGTCGAAGACCGGGGTCAGCACCGATCCCATCGGTCCCGGATAAGTGCCGCCATAGGCATGGCCGCCGATCTGACGGAAGACGACGCAGTGGTTCATGCAGGCCCCGCAGCGGATGCAGCGGAGCATTTCGGCAAGGCCTTCCTCGCGCATCCTGGTGCGGCCATTGTCGACCAGGACGATGTGCATTTCCTCCGGCCCGTCACGGTCGCCGGGCCGCCTGGGGCCGGTGTAGAAAGTCGTATATTGGGTGAGCGCCGCGCCGGTGGCGGATCGCGCCAGCATCCGCAGCATGTGGATGGCATGGGGCATGGAGGGCACGATCTTCTCGATCCCCGCCGTCACGATATGGACGCGCGGCGGGACGAGCGAGAGTTCGGCATTGCCTTCATTGGTGACGGTGCAGATAGCGCCGGTGTCCGCGATCAGGAAGTTCGCGCCCGAAATGCCGACATCCGCGCCCAGCATTTCGCCCCGCAATTGACGCCGGGCGCTTTCGGCCATGGCGGCGATGGTCTCTTCCTCATGCGGGCTGCGATGCTTCGCCTTGAAGAGGGCGGAGACCTGCTCGCGGGTCTTGTGCATGGCGGGCCAGATGATGTGCGAGGGGCGCTCGTCGGCGAGCTGGATGATATGTTCGGCCAGGTCGGTTTCGACCCGGCCGATCCCGGCTTCGGCAAGCGCATGGGGCAGGCCGATTTCCTCGCCCAGCATCGATTTGGAGCGGGCGACGGTTTTTGCGTTGGCCCTTTTGCAAAGGTCGATGACGATGCGGCAGGCTTCGTCCGACGTGCTGGCCCAGTGGACCTTCGCGCCCGCAGCGACGGCGTTGGCTTCGAACTTTTCGAGATAATGGCCGAGATGGGCGATCACATGATCCTTGATCGCGGCGGCGCGGATGCGGGCGGCGTCGAAGTCGGGGAAGGCGGCGACGGCGATCCCGCGTTTGGCCTCGGCGGTGCCTGCGGTGCGCTCGACCGCGATCTTGAGGATCGGGTCGGCCAGCGCCGCGTCGGCGCGGTCTGTGAAGCCGCTCATGCTTCTTCCCCGATGGCCGGGCCGTCGCCCATGCCTGCGATCAGTTCGATGGCGTGGTAGGCGCGGACCTTGCTCCCCTTGCGGTTGAGCTTGCCCGCCATGTTCATCAGGCAGCCAAGGTCGCCCGCCAGCAGCAGGTCGGCGCCGGTGGCGTCGATCGCGTCGGCTTTCTCTCCGACGATGGCGTTGGAGATGGCGGGATATTTGACGCAGAAGGTGCCGCCGAAGCCGCAGCAGGTTTCCTCGCCCGCCAGCGGGGCGAAGGTTAGGCCGTCGATGCTTTTGAGCAAGCGGCGCGGCTGGGCCTTGATGCCGAGTTCGCGCAGGCCTGAGCAGCTATCATGATAGGTGGCTTTCGCGTCGACGCTCACGCCCTCGGGTTTCCAGCCGCACACTTCGTCCAGATAGGCCATGACCTCGAACGTTTTCGCCGCCACCGCCTGCGCGCGGGGGAGCCAGGCCGCGTCATGCTCGAATATCTCGGGATAATGGCAGCGGATCGTACCCGCGCAGGAGCCGGACGGTACGATGATCGCCTCATAGGGTTCGAGCGCTTTGATGGTCTGCTTCGCCAGCGCGGCGGCATGGTCGCGGTCGCCGCTGTTGAGCGCGGGCTGGCCGCAGCAGGTCTGGCCTTGCGGCACGACCACGTCGCAGCCCGCCGCCTCCAGCGCGCGAATCGCGGCGAAGCCGATGCGCGGGCGCATGACATCGACCAGGCAGGTGACGAAGAGGGCGACGTTGCGTGTCATAATGTGTGGCGTTTCGCGAAGGAGAGGAAGAGGTTGGGCCAGTGCGCCGGCGCGGCCGGTTCGGGGACGAGGCCGAAGCCATGGCCACCATTTTCGAACAGATGGCATTCGGCCGGGATGCCCTTCGCCCGCAGTGCGGCCAGCATGGACAGGCTGTTTTCGGGCGGCACTGCCTTGTCGTCCAGCGCATGGGCGAGGAACACAGGCGGGGTTTCCGCGCTCACATCCTGATCGAGCGAAAGGCCACGCAGCCGTTCGGGCGCGGGATTGGCGCCCAGCAATTGGGTGCGCGATCCGGCATGGGCGAACGGCCCCTGCATCTGGATTACCGGATAGATGTAGGCGGCGAGCGCGGCCTTGATCGGTTCGCGGTCCGCGGCGTCGATCGGCCTGTAGGTCTCCGCAGGCGTCCGGCTGGTCAGCCAGGCGGCGAGATGGCCGCCGGCAGAGAAGCCCATTACCCCGATACGGCTGGCGTCGAACTTCTCCTTCCACGCGAGTGCGCGGACGAGGCGCAGCGCGCGCTGCGCATCCTGCAAGGGCGCTTCGGCTCCGGCGGCCCAGCCATCGCCGGGCAGGCGGTAGAGCAGGACGAAGCAGACATAGCCCGCCCGCGCGAAACGGCGGGCGAGGCTGTAGCCTTCATGGCCGATGGCGACGCGCAGATAGCCGCCGCCGGGGATGAACAGCATTGCCGCGCCATTGGGTTTCGCGCCAACCGCCTCCGGCCGCAAGATCGTCAGTGTCGGTGTCACGATATGGGCGAAGACGCCGTCGTCGGGGCCGCTGTCGGGGCGGCGCAGCGACTCCACCTCCTGCACATGGACATTCTCGCCGCCCGGCGCCTTGCCGGGCCAGATCGGGAAGCGCTCGAACCCCTGCGGCAGCGGGAAGCTCTGGGCGAATGCGGCGGTCGCGGGCGCCATGGCGGCGGTCACGGCCGCGCCGGTCAACAGGGTGCGTCGATCGATTTGCGTCATTGGCAGCTCGTCTTTCCCAGTGGCGTGATGCGGGCGAGGGCGGGCCGGTCGGCCAGCACCTTCGCGGAGATGGGCAGGTTCAGCGCTTTCAGCCCGCCTGCTACCAGATTGGCGACATTGCGGGCACCCACTTCGCTGAAATGGGTATTGTCGGCGATGCCCTTGGGGAAGCCGGGGGCATGATCCTCCGGCGTGTAATGGAGATAATAGGCCTTGGACGCCGCTTCCCCGGCGCGGTCGACCCAGGCGCGCGACAGCGCTTCCAGATCGATCAGCGGCGTGTGCGTGCTGGCGGACAGGTCTCGCATCACGGCGGAATAGTCGGCAAAGTCCGCCTTCGCCTTGCCGTCCGCGCCGAAGCTGCGCCGCGCGACCGGCGTGACCAGCACCGGCGTACCGCCGGCGGTGCGCGCGTCCCAGATGAAGCGCAGCAGATTGTCGCGATAGTCGGTCTGGGCGGGTGCCCAGCGTTCAGGCTTGGCGCGGGTCGCATCATTATGGCCGAACTGGATCAGTACCGTGTCCCCGGGGGTGATTTCGCCGAGCAGCCTCTCCCACCGCCCTTCGCGCAGGAAGCTGCGGGTCGAGCGGCCGCCCATGGCGTGGTTGCTGACCCGGACGTCCGGGGACAGGCCGCAGGACAGCATCTGGCCCCAGCCGGTCTGGGGGTAGCGATCCGCCTTGTAGGCGGAGGCGGTGGAATCGCCCGCGATGAGGATCGTGCTGCCGGGCGGCGTCGCGAAGCCGGGCAGGGGCGCGAGCAGGGCGGCGAGGGTTGCTGCGAGCTTGGGGGCGATCCTCATGCTTTTTCTCTTTCATTCGTCATTCCAGCGAAAACGGGAACGCATCTCTTCACCTTTCGCCTGGGATAGCGGGAGATGGGTCCCCGCCTTCGCGGGGATGACGGTAATTACTGCAGATTCACATACATGCCGCCGTCGACCAGCAGCGCGGCGCCGGTGACATAGGCGGCCATGTCGGACGCGAGGAAGACGATCGGCCCGGCCAGATCCTCCGGCTGTCCCAAGCGGCCGAGCGGCGTGCGGGCTTCCATATACTGGCGCTTCTCGACATCGGCCAGGTCATCCTTGTTGATCTCGGTCAGGATGGTGCCGGGCAGGACGCTGTTGCAGCGGATGCCATGCTTGCCCAGGGCAATAGCCGTGGATTGCATCAGCGAATGCACGCCCGCCTTGGTCGGGGTATAGTGCGTCTGATATTCGCCGCCGACCAGCGCCGAGATGGAGGAGACCGCTACGATCGATCCGCCATGGCCCTGTTTCACCATCTGCTGCGCGGCGGCCTGCACCATGAAATAGGCGCCGTGCAGGTTCACCTTGAAGGTGCGCTCCACCACGTCGACCGGCATGTCCAGGAAGGCGTGGAAGGGGCAGATGCCCGCATTGCTGACCATCACGTCGACCTTGCCGAAGGCTTCGACCGCCTTCGCGACAAAGTCCTGAGCGGTCTGCGGGTCGGCGACGTCGCCCTTCACCGCGATGGCCCGCTGGCCGAGCGCCTCGATCTCCGCCACGCAGCTGGCGGCCGGGCCGTCGCTGCTGGCATAGTTGATGACGACATCGGCGCCATGCCTGGCGGCGCCGATGGCCGCGGCGCGGCCGATGCCGGTCGATGCGCCGGTGACGAGGACGGTCTTGCCTTCAAGCAGTTTCATGGGATCGGTTCCTTGGTGTAGCGATTGTGACAGTCCTTCCCTGGCAGGGGAGGATTTGGTTTGCGCGTGGCGCCACCCTAGCGCCGCACCGGGCGGCGGGGCGGCTTGACGCCGGGGGTCCAGCCCAGATCGGCGCTGATCTTCTGCGCGGTGTCGCGGACGTCAGTGCTGAGCGCCTGCATCCGCGCATCGTCCATATATTGAGCGGCGCTCGACAGGCTGATGGCAGCGACGATTGCGCCCGACGCATCGCGGATCGGGGCGGCGACGCATCGGATCTGATCCTCATTCTCCTCCAGGTCGAAGGAACGGCCTTCACCGGCATAGCCGCGCATCCGATCCAGCCAGAGGCCATAGTCGGCCATGTGGGTGCCCGCGGCATATTCGGCGTCAAAGACGCGGCGCCAGGTCGGTTCCGAATCGTCGAGCAGCAGCGCCTTGCCGAGGCCCGTCGATGTCAGCGGATGGCGGTCGCCGATCCGGCTGGAAATATCGACGCGGCGGCGGCCGGGAATCTTGTCGAGATAGAGGGCCTGGTCGCCGTCGAGCCGGCCCAGATGTACCGTATCCTCGCTGGCCGCAGCCAGTTGTTCCAGATGCGGCCGGGCGATCTGCACCACGTCGGCCTGGCTCTGCGCCAGGAAGCCCAGTTGCAGCAGCTTCGGCCCGAGCTGATAGCCCTCGCGCGGGAGGAAGGTCAGGAAGCCGCGCTCCACCAGCGCATTGGCGAGGCGGTGGGTGGTCGACCGGGTCAAGCCCATGCGTTCGGACAGGTCGGCGAGCTTCACCGGCCCGTCAATCACCTGGTCCAGCAGGTCCAGCCCGCGTTGCAGGGTCTGCGATCCCGATGCCTTGGCTCCCTCGGCTTTCTCCGGCGCCGTCGCCATATCCTCTCGCTCTCCCGCTTCCGGACCCAATTCAGGGTTTGACGAAATTTGTCTCATCTACTAATACTCTATCCCACAAAATGAGAAAAACAAGGGTGAAGGAGGGGCCGACATGATTCTTCTCGATCGCGCCAGACCCTCATACTCGCCCGGCATCATGCGAGTTTGACCATATATTGGAAGTAGTTGCCGCTGTTTCCCAACATTTGGACAGTGGATAGGCTCAAGGAGTGAGTGCGTGCCGATCGTGACCTTGCCGAAGATCAAACATGTCCGTGCCTTCACCGTGCGCGGGGGCGGTGCTGACTATCATGACCAGGGCGAAGGCCACTGGATCGACGATCACATCGCGACGCCCATGTCGCGCTATCCCGAATATCGCCAGTCGCGGCAGAGCTTCGGCATCAACGTACTCGGCACGCTGGTCGTGGAGATAGAAGCCGAGGACGGGACTGTCGGTTTCGCCGTCACGACCGGCGGCGAACCGGCCGCCTATATCGTGGAAAAGCATCTCGCCCGTTTCCTCGAAGGGCGTTCGCCGACCGACTATGAGAAGATCTGGGACCAGATGTATTTCTCGACCCAATATTATGGGCGCAAGGGTCTGGTCGTGAACGCGATTTCGGGGGTCGACCTGGCGCTGTGGGATCTGCTCGGCAAGTTGCGGCAGGAGCCGGTCTATCATCTGCTCGGCGGCGCGGTGCGCGACGAACTGCAATTCTACGCCACCGGCGCGCGGCCGGACAAGGCCAAGGAATTCGGCTTCATCGGCGGCAAGATGCCGCTGCATCACGGCCCGGCCGAAGGGATCGAGGGGCTGAAGAAGAACATCGCCGAACTGGCCGACATGCGGTCCAAGGTCGGCGACGATTTCTGGCTGATGTGGGATTGCTGGATGGCGCTCGACGTCGACTATGCGACGCGCCTTGCCATTGCCGCGCATGACCTTGGTCTCAAATGGATCGAGGAAGCGATCAGCCCGGACGATTATTGGGGCTACCAGCAATTGAAGCGCAACGTGCCCAAGGGGATGCTGGTGACGACCGGCGAGCATGAGGCGACCCGCTGGGGCTTCCGGATGCTCATGGAAATGGACTGCTGCGACATCATCCAGCCCGACGTCGGCTGGTGCGGCGGCGTAACCGAACTGCTCAAGATCAGTGCGCTGGCCGATGCCCATGGCAAGATGGTCGTGCCGCACGGATCGTCGGTTTATTCCTATCATTTCGTCATCACCCGGCACAATTCGCCCTTCGCCGAATTCCTGATGATGCATCCGGGACCGACGGAGGTGGTGCCGATGTTCCACCCGCAGCTGATCGGCGAGCCGGTGCCGGAAAATGGCCGGCTGAAGGTCAGCGCGCTCGATGCGCCGGGCTTCGGCGTCGAGTTGAACCGCGATATCGCGATGCACCGTCCCTACACCCATTGATCTGCAAGAGAGTATAAACCCATGAAATTCGTTCGTTTCGGCCAGCGTGGCCAGGAAAAGCCCGGCGTCATCGACAGCGAGGGCCAGATTCGCGACCTGTCGGCGGTCGTCCCTGAACTGACCGTCGCCACCCTCGCCAAGGCGAAGGGCGCGGACGTGGATTCACTGCCGGTCGTGGAAGGCCAGCCGCGCTATGGCGTTCCGGTCAAGGGGATTGGCAAGATCGTCGCCATCGGCCTCAATTATGAGGATCATGCGATCGAATCCAACCTGCCGATCCCGACCGAGCCGATGATGTTCATGAAGGCGCTGTCGTCGCTCAACGGCCCGAATGACGAAGTCGTCCTGCCGAAGAATTCGACGCATGGCGACTGGGAAGTGGAACTGGGCGTCATCATCGGCGAAACCTGCCGCTTCGTGAGCGAGGAAGAGGCGCTGTCGAAGGTCGCGGGCTATACCCTCGTCAACGACGTGTCGGAACGCTTCAACCAGAAGCAGCGCGGCACCCAGTGGAGCAAGGGCAAGGGCCATGACACCTTCTGCCCGGTTGGCCCCTGGCTGGTGACGCCCGACGAAGTGGGCGACCCGCAGGATCTCGACATGTATCTGGACGTCAACGGCCAGCGGATGCAGACCGGCAACACGAAGACGATGATCTTCAACGTCGCCCAGCTCATTTCCTATGTCAGCGAATATATCACCCTGTATCCGGGCGACCTGATGATCACTGGCACCCCTCCGGGCGTGGGCGAGGGCAAGAAGCCGACCGCCATCTACCTCAAGGCCGGTGACGTCATGGAGCTGGGTATCGAGAAGCTGGGCACGCAGAAGCAGCAGGTGTCCGAATGGCGTCATCTGGGCGATGAGGTGCTGGGATGAGCGTTTACGCCGGACGGTTCGCGGGCCGTAACGCGATCATCACCGGCGGTGCGTCGGGCCTGGGCAAGCAGGTCGCCGCGCGCATCGTTGCGGAAGGCGGTAAGGTGGCGCTGTGGGATCTCAATCCCGAAGCGCTGGCCGCCACGAAGGACGAAGTGGGCGCGATCCATGTGGTCGCCCTCGACGTCAGCGATTACGCGGCCGTCGCCGCCGCCGCCAAGGAAACCGCCGCAGCGCTGGGCAAGGTCGATATCCTCATCTGCTCGGCCGGCATCACTGGCGCCACCGCGACGGTATGGGACTATCCGGTCGATAGCTTCCAGCGGGTGATCGACATCAACCTCAATGGCCTCTTCTACTGCAACCGGGAGGTCGTGCCCTTCCTGCTCGAAAATGGCTATGGGCGGATCGTCAACCTCGCCTCGGTCGCGGGCAAGGAAGGCAATCCCAATGCCAGCGCCTATTCGGCGAGCAAGGCGGGCGTGATCGGCTTCACCAAGAGCCTGGGCAAGGAACTGGCCGGCAAGGGCGTGATCGCCAACGCGCTGACCCCGGCGACCTTCGAAAGCCCGATCCTGGCCCAGCTGCCGCAGAGCCAGGTCGACTATATGCGCTCGAAAATCCCGATGGGCCGGCTCGGCCAGGTCGAGGAATCGGCGGCGATGGTGTGCTTCATGGCCAGCGAGGAATGCAGCTTCACGACGGCGTCCACCTTCGACACGTCGGGCGGCCGGACCACCTTCTAAATCCAAAAGTCGCGCGGCGCGACCGGCCAGCCAAAGAGCCGGCGCGCCGCCTGTTTTCCGGGGATGATGCCGTTGACCATCGCCTGTGACCGTCGCGCCTTGCTGACCGGCCTTGCCGGAACGGCCTGCGCGTTCGGGCTGGAGCGCGTCGCTGCGGCCCGCAGACCCGACATTTCGCGGGAGAGCAGCATGATCCCCTTTGTCGATGCCCATATCCATCTGTGGGATCTGAACCATATCCGCTACGACTGGCTGAGCCCGCCTTTCTCCGACGAGGGGCCGAACGGCAGCGTCGAAGCGATCGCGCATGACTATGGGGTCGCGGACTATCGCGCGGACCTTGCCCGCTGGAATGTGGTGGGCGCGGTCCATGTCGATGCCGGCGCGGCGGCGGAGAGCGCGGTGCGGGAAACGCAATGGCTCGACGGGCTGGCCCAGATTGAAGGGTTGCCCACCGGCCTGGTCGCCTTCGCCGCGCTGAACGACCCGCAAGTCGACGCCCTGCTGGCCGCCCAGGCCGCCCATAAGCGCGTGAAGGGCATCCGCCATATCGTCAACTGGCATCCCAGCCCCAAGCGCACCTATGGCCCGGTCGACCAGACGCTCGATCCGCAATGGCAGGCGGGCTATGCGCTGCTGGCGAAGCATGGCCTTTCCTTCGACCTGCAATGCTATCCGGGGCAGATGCCCGGCCTCGCCCCGCTGATCGCGCGGCATCCCGATATTCCCGTCATCATCAACCATATGGGGATGCCGGTGCTGACCGACGCGGATGGCCTGGAGGACTGGCGCCGGGGCATGAAGGCGCTGGCCGCGCTGCCGCATGTCGCGGTCAAGCTGTCGGGCATGGGCTTCATCCGCCGCGACTGGAGCCGCGAAACGATCGAACCGCTGGTCCGCGAGACCATCGACCTGTTCGGCGTGAAGCGTTGCGCCTTCGCCAGCGACACGCCCACCGACAAGCTGTTCGGTCCTATCGACCGATATATGGAAGCCTATCACGCCATCGTCGCCGACTTTTCCGAAGCCGATCGCCGCGCCCTGTTCGCCGACAATGCCAATCGCCTCTATCGCCTGGGACTTGCCCTATGACCCCCAATCCGCTGCTCGGCGTTCTCTTCCACTGGCTGGGCGGTTTCGCCTCCGCCAGCTTCTACGTCCCCTATCGCGGCGTCAAACGCTGGAACTGGGAGATTTTCTGGCTCACCGGCGGCGTTTTCTCCTGGGTGATCGCGCCCTGGTTCTTCGCCTCGATCCAGACCAGCGACCTGATGGGAGTGATGGCCCAGGTGCCGTCTTCCGTCGTCGGCTGGTGCGTCTTCTTCGGCTTCCTCTGGGGTTTCGGCGGCCTGACCTACGGCCTCACCATGCGCTATCTCGGCCTGTCGCTGGGCATGGCGGTGGTGCTGGGCCTGTGCACCGTGTTCGGCACATTGATCCCGCCGATCTTCGACGGGACGTTCATGACCGAGATCGCCGGCACGCTGCACGGGCAGATTGTACTGCTCGGCCTCGCGGTCACGCTGGCGGGGATCATCGTCGTCGCCCGCGCCGGGGCGCGCAAGGATGAGGCGCTGTCGGCGGAGCAGAAGGCTGCCGCCGTCGCCGAGTTCGATTTCCGCAAGGGCATCGCCGTCGCCATATTCTCCGGCATCATGTCCTCCTGCTTCGCCTTCGGCCTGGCGGCGGGCGAGCCGGTCAAGGCGCTGTCGGCTGCGGCGGGCACCGGGCCGCTCTGGACAGGATTGCCGACGCTCTGCCTCGTCATGTTCGGCGGCCTCATCACCAACGCGCTCTGGTGCGGATGGCTGATCGTGAAGAACAAGTCGGCGGGGCAATGGGCCGGAGCCCCCGACGCCAGCGGTCATCGGCCGAAGCTGCTGCCCAATTTCCTGCTCTGCGCGCTGGCCGGCACTGCCTGGTATTTCCAGTTCTTCTTCTACACCATGGGCGAAAGCCAGATGGGCCGCTTCGGCTTTTCGAGCTGGACGCTGCACATGGCGTCGATCATCATCTTCGGCACCTGCTGGGGCTTCGCCTTCCGCGAGTGGAAGGACGCGGCGCCCGCCGTGCGCCGCATGGTGTGGAGCGGGGTCGGGCTGCTGATCCTGGCCACCATCATCATCGGCTATGGCAACCGGCTGGCCGCCTGATGCGGATGCTTCTGGCTGCCCTGTTGCTGGGCTGGACGGTCCCGGCCGGGGCCGCCGCCGCGCCGCTGCTGACGTCGCATCTGCGCATCCATGATCCATGGGTGGTCGCGGAGGAAAGCGGGAAAAGCTACTGGCTCTTCTCGAAGAATGACCCAGCGGTGACGGGCGACAAGCGGCTGGGCATCATGGCCTATGCCAGCGGCGACCTCGCCCATTGGCAGAGGCCCAGGCTGGTCTTCGCCCTGCCGGAGGGGAATTGGGCGAATGACGGCGGCTGGGCGCCGGAAGTCCACCGGTGGAAGGACCGCTGGTATCTGTTCGCGACCTTCCACAATGAGAAGGCGGCGATCGGCCCGGCGGCGAACCGCCCGCTCTATCGCCGCGCGACCTTGCTGGCGGTGGCGGATCGGATCGATGGGCCCTATACACTGATCCATGGAGGCGAACCGCCGACGGCGGCAGGCGACATGACCCTGGACGGCACGCTGCATGTCGATGCGGCGGGCAAGCCGTGGATGGTCTATGCCCATGAATGGATGCAGACAGGTGTCGGCACGGTCGAGGCGATGCCGTTGAAGGGCGATCTGTCCCCGGCCGGCAAGCCCCGCCTGCTGTTCCGTGCGAACGAAGCCGACTGGGTCGTGGGCCAGAAGCAGCCCGAAGGCGATACCGGCTATGTCACCGATGGCCCGGAGCTGTTCCGCACCCGGACCGGCACGCTGCTGATGCTCTGGTCGAGCTGGGGCAAGGACGGCTATGTCCAGGCCCAGGCGCGGTCGAAGAGCGGGACGCTGGCCGGGCCGTGGGAACAGCTCGGCCCGCTGGTCGAGCGCGACAGCGGCCATGGCATGATCTTCCGGGCGTTCGACGGCAAGCTGATGATGGTGCTGCACCGTCCGTTCAAACGCGCGATCGCCAAATTCTATGAGATGCGCGATGCGGGCGACCGGATCGAGGTGGTACGCGAGGCGGTCGAACTGGATGGCGAGGCCTATCCGACGCACGGCTGTCCGATGGGGGTGGACGATGCTGGCTGCTGATCTGGTCTGGCCGCTGCGTGGCGCGGCGAGCGGTGCCTTCACGCTGGAGGATGAGCGTGCGCCGCCCGAGCGGGCGGTGGTCAGCGCCGTCGATCGGCCGGTGCTGCTGGGCTATGCGCCCGACGCGCCCAATGGCCGCGCGATGCTTGTGCTGGGCGGGGGCGGCTATACTGCGTTGATGGCGGGGCGCGAGGGCGTGCAGGTGGCGCGCTGGCTGAATGGGCTGGGCTATCATGCCTTTGTCCTGATCCATCGCTTTCCCCACGCCGCGACCGGCCCGTGCGCGCCGCTCGACGATGCGCTGGAAGCCATGCGGATGATCCGTGGCAGCGGGCTGGCGAAAGCGGGGCTGGGCGTGGTCGGCCTGTCTTCGGGCGGGCATCTGGCCGCCTGCCTGATCGCCGACTATCCTGCGGCATGGGGCAAGGCGGAGCCAGAGCGGCCGGACGTGCTGGTGGTGGGCTATGCGCCCATCTCCACCAATGCGAAGGGGCGCACGATCATCGACGGCAAGCCGCCCCTGCCGCCGGTCGAGAAGCAGGCATTGTACGATGCGCTTCAACCCGATGCGCAACTGCTGCCCGATCCGCCGCCGGCCTTCATCGTCTATGCCGGCAATGACCCGGTCGTACCGGTCGACAATGGGTATCGTCTGGCGCAGGCGCTCCAGGGTGCGGGCGGCCGGACCGAACTCCACATTTTTGCCGACGCGCCGCATGGCTTCGCGCTCGATACGCAGGAGCTGCCGGTGTCGGTCTGGCCCGTGCTGTGCGAGGCGTGGTTGCGGCAGGTCGGGTTCCTCTGACGCCTGGAGCGGGCCAGGACCGGACGGCATCTCCGTCCGCTTCTCGATTTCGATCGGAGCGAACGGAAGAAGGGATCAATGTCGCGCCGGGACAGCGTCCGACTGACGGCGGATGAGCTGATAGTCGAGCTTCACCCGGCCGAGTGCATCGTCGTCCGATCCTTCGTCCTGGCTGCGGAAATGGGCGCCGAGCAGCCCGATCGCCTCGCGCGCCATGTCGCGGATCGGCTGGCGGATGGTGGTCAGCGCCGGCCAGATCGCGCCGGCCAGCGGCGTATCGTCGAAGCCGCAGATGGTGACGTCCGCCGGCACGTTGATGCGGCGCTGGTGCGCGACGGTGATCGCAGCGGCCGCCATGTCGTCATTGCAGGCGAAGATGGCGCTGGGCGGCGTATCGAGAGTGAGCAACTGCTCCGCCGCGTCGAGCCCGGATCGGTAGGAAAAGTCCCCCGGTACGATCCAGCGTTCGTCGACGGCGATCCCGCAATCGGCCAGGCAGTCACGAAAGCCCTGCAACCGCCGGGCACTGGCGCGGTGACGGGGATTGCCCTGGATGAAGCCGATCCGGCGATGGCCGAGATCGACGAGGTGGCGGGTCAGGTCATAGGCTGCGTGGCGGTCGTCCGTCCCGACCGACAGCATCCCGGCCCCCTCCCGGTCCGGCGCGATCCCGACCACGGCGATGTCGCGCGCCTGGAGCAGTTCCACCAGATCGGCCCAGTCGCATAGCGGCGGCGGCAGGATCACGCCCGCGACATGGGCCTTGGCGACCTGATCGACGATTTCGGCGGCGAAGGCGCCCGGCGCGCATTGTTCGACCACCAGATGCAGGTGGCGTTGCGGCGCTTCGCCCAGAGCGCCCAGCAGCAGTTCGCCCAGATAGGCGGAGGTGGTGCTGTTGCTGTGCAGCAATGCGACGCGGCGGTCGGCGCTGCCGGCAAGCGCGCGCGCCGTCGCGTTGGGGACATAGCCCAGTTCGGCCACCGCCTGCTCCACCGCCAGTTGCGCCTTGGCGCTGACCAGCGCCTTTCCGTTGATCGCGCGGGACGCGGTCATCACCGACACCCCGGCGCGGGCAGCGACTTCGCGGATGGTGGGAGGCTTCCTCTTCGGGTTCTTCGGGCTTTTCATCCCGTCGGTCCTAGCTGCTTTTATGCGGCAGGAAAATCGGCGCGATCAGAGTTTCAGGCGGACATGAACGGGCGCGTCGCGATCGACGCTGATGACCCCGTCCTTCTCCCGGAGTTCGGCGATCTGGAGCACGGTGCGACGTTTCCAGTCGGGATTGGCTTTCGCTTCCTCCTCACCCTCCTGATGCACGAAATAGAGAATATAGGCGCGCGTCCCGGCGACGATGATGTCGGGATGCTGGCCCTTGGCGCGGTCGGTCGGATGGCGGCCGGGGGTTGCGAGGATATGACCCGGCTGGGTGAACCATTGTTCGCCATCATCGGAGCGCATGACCAGCAGCCCCTTCCACGCGTCGGAGATAAGCCAGTAGCGGCCCTTCCAGCGGAAAGCCTTCGGCCCTTCGCCCGGCGTTTGGGTCAGCCGGTCCCTGATTGTCCAGTGGACGAGGTCCGGGCTGTCGGCGGTGACGATCGCCTTGTTCTGCCTTTCGTCATTGAAGAAGAGGCGGTAGCCACCTTTCGGCAGCGCCAGTACGCTCGCATCGATCACCCGGTCGGAGCCCAGTTCGAGCCGATCGCCGCAGGTCCATGTCTTGAGGTCCGGGCTGGTCAGGTGGACGATGAAGCGCGGCGCGTTCCAGTCGCGATAGATGCCCGGTACGACGGTCAGCCACATATGCCACTGGCCTTCGAGCCATTGCACCTCGGGCGCCCAGAGGGTTTCGCCGGTGCAGCTGCCGGGAATATCCGCCGTGCCGGTGTAGCGCCATGCGGCCCCGTCCTTCGATCGGGCGACGCCGATCGCAGTGCCATGGACCCAGCGGACATCGCTGGCGTCGTCCTGCGGAAGGTCGGCGCGGCGGTTGGTGTAGAACATCACCCACTCGCCGGTCTGCGCGTCGCGCACGGTCGAGGCGTCGGCCGCGCCGTCATGGACGGGATCGCGGAACAGCGGCTTGGGCGCTACCGGCCCGCTGGCGGCAGCCGCCAGCAGCAGCAACGGTGTGATCACTGGAACAGCTTGAGGTCGAAGGCGGCGGCCATCGCCCGGAACCCCTCGTCATTGGGGTGGAGCGCGTCGCCCACATCATAGGCTTTGGCCATGCGTGCGGGGTCGGCGGGGTCGGCGATCGCCTTGTCGAGATCGACGAAGGCGTCCGCCTCCTGGTTGTCGCGAATCCATTTGTTCACCGCCATGCGGGCGGCGTCGCCCTCCGCGCTCCAATAGCCCGCGCCCTTATAGGGCAGGATGGTGGCGAGGATGACCTTCACGCCCCGGTGATGGGCGCGGGCGATCATCTGGCGATAGGCGCCGATCAGCGCTTCGGGCGGCAGCATCGGCTGCTGGCTGCGGGCGGCATTGCCCAGGTCGTTGACCCCTTCCAGGATCACGACATGGGTGACGCCGGGCACCGCCAGCACGTCGCTGTCGAACCGGGCAAGGGCATTGTAACCGTCGCCTTCGGACAGCAGCCGGTTGGCGCTGATCCCGGCATTGGCGACGCCGATCGATGTCCGCCCCGCTTTTTGCAGGCGCTCGGCCAGCAGGTCGGGCCAGCGGCGGTTGCTGTCTGGGGTGGCGCGCACGCCGTCGGTGATGGAATCACCAAGAGTGACGATGGTGGTGCCGGGTTTGCGGCTTTCCACCTCGACCCCGGAAATGATGACGCGGGGGCCGAGCGTCGCGGAGTTCGACAGGCTGATGACCGTCGTCTGGTCGCCCGGTGCGGTCCAGCCAGTGGCGGCGGAATAGCTGTGGACGGTCGCATCGGGCGCGCCCTGCGGCAGGTGGATGCTGATGGAGAGGCGCGTGAGCGGCTTCACCGCCATCGCGATCGGATCGCTCAACAAGGGTGCGCGGGCGGGGATGGTCGCGCCCTGCGCCTGGTTGAAGGTCACGACATGGTCGGTGCCGGGCAGCGTTTCGCCATTTTCGCCCGCGATCGCGACATGGACGGCGCCCAGCAGCAGGGGCTGGGTCGACATTTCGTTGGACAGGCGCAGGCGGATGCGCTGGCCGCCGCTGCTGATGCGGACGACCTGCCGCAGGGTGCGGTTGGCGAGGTCGGGACGCTTTTCCGGCGGCGCCTTCGACACAAGCGGCGCGGCCATCCAGCTACGCGACCAATGCTGTGCCTGCGCCGGCGTCGTGGCGAGCGCGAGCAGCAGCGTCGCGCCAAGCATCGTCCGTCCCGTCATCCTCATCCCCCTCAATGCGCGGCCGATTGGGCCACCGGATTGTTGCCCCAGAGCTGGTCGTAGCGCCAGCCCGACAGATCCTCCACGACGTGTCGCGCGCCGGGCGAACTGGGCGTGCGCGCCCCGCCGCGCAGATGTTCGATCTCGCGCATCAGGATGTCGTGGGTTGCGGGGCTGAGGCGAAAGCGGGTGGACACCCATATGCCGAAGGACAGGCAACCCACCGTGCCGATGCCCAGCAGCAGCGCCATCGTCAGGATCGCGTCCTGGCTCTGCGCCTGCGCGCCGGAGACGAAGCCGCCCGCCTGCATGATGAAGCCCACGCCCGCGACGGCGGCGGCCTGCGTCGCCTTGCGCACGAAGGTCATGACCCCGGCGAAGCTGCCCTCGCGCCGCTGGCCCGTGACGATCTCGTCCACGTCGGCCATATAATTATAGGTCGCCCAGGGGATATAGTTGAGCGCGCCGCGGCCCAGGCCCGACAGGATGATCGGCAGCCAGATCCAGGGGGACGTGGCAGGAACGCCGAGCAGCCACAGGCCAATGAGCGCGAATACGCCCACGGCGAAGTCGGCGGCGGCGACCTGATAGGCGCGGCTAGGGGAGGCGCGCAGCGCCAGGTTGATCGCGATGATGACCGCGACGAACTGGACGATATACATGGTGCCGAGCAGGCCGGAGGCGATGGCGGTGGAACCGGCCAGCGCGAAGATCACGAAGAAGGTGAAGGCCGCGTTGAAAATGTCCTGGCTGATATAGCCGCCCAGATACATGCCGAGGTGCAGGCGGAAGGCGCGGATTCGCATGGTCGAGAAGAGGTTGCGGTAAAGCGCCTTGAGCGCCTGCCCCGCGCCGCCGCCCTGCGTTCTTTCAGGCAGCGCCTCCAGCGATCCCGGCATATGCCGTTCCCAGCTGAACAGATAGAGCAGTCCGGCCGTCACCATGAACAGGGTGGCGAAGATCAGGCCCATGTAGAAGAAGGTGTCGGCGCTGTCGCGGCCGAGCGCGTTGATGAGCCAGAGCGGCAGGAAGCCCGCGAGGATGGCCGACGCCTGGCCGAAGAGGATGCGCGATCCGGCGAACTTCGCCTTGGTGCGATAGTCGGTCGACATTTCGGCCGCGAGCGTTTCGAACGGGATGATCTCCATCGCATAGACCAGTTCGAACAGCACATAGCTGACCAGATAATACCAGAAGCCCTGTCCCGGCAGCCACATCAGCGCGAAACTGGGCAGCAGGGGAATGGCCGCGAGGATGAAGAAGCGGCGGCGGCCGAACCTGCGGCCCAGCCAGGTCGATCCGAAATGGTCGGAGATATAGCCGATCATCGGCGAGGCGAAGGCGTCGAGGATGCGCGCCACCGCGAAGATGGTGGCCGCCTGCCCGGCCGTCAGGCCGCAGAACTGGGTGTAGAAGATCAGCACCCAGCCCGAAATGACCGCCATCGACCCTGCGCCCAGCACGTCGTTGGAGCCATAGGCGAGGTAGTTTTGCAGGCGGACGGGCCGGGGTGCGGATTGGGCTATGTCGGTCACTCTCGGCTCCTCCGCCTCTTATATTCTTGTCTCAAGCGGCGGCCGTCCTTCCATTTCCGGCCGCCGCCCAAGCTCGATGAACGGTCAGATATAGGTGCGCAGGAATTCACCCAGGGCGCAGATGGCCAGGCTCTGGCCATAGGGCATGGAGGTGAGCGCGATGTCCTTGTAGAATTGCTGGGTATCGCCCATCGCGGTGCCGAAGCTGACCTGCTGCAATTCGCCGCTCTCGTCGATATTGGCCAGCACGCCGCGCACCGCCCTGATGCCGACGTCCTCGTAATGGCGGGGTAGATAGCCCTTCCGCACGGCCTTCAATATGCCATAGGCGAAACCGGCGGTGGCCGATGCTTCCAGATAGCTGGTCGGATCGACGATCAGCGTGTGCCACAGGCCGGTTTCCGCGTCCTGCGTTTCGGCGAGCGTCTTCACCTGCGCCGCCAGCGTGTCGATCAGGAAGGTGCGGAAGAAGTCGCCTTCGGGCAGGTCGAGAATCTCGATGATCTCGGGAATGGCGATCGTCACCCAGCAATTGCCGCGCGCCCACAGCGCCTCGGCGAAATTGTGGCGGCCGTTGAAGTCCCAGCCGTGGAACCAGAGCCCGGTCTTCGTATCGAAGAGATATTTGATATGGACCAGGAACTGGCGCTTGGCTTCCTCGATATAGGCGGGGCGGTTCAGCAGCAGGCCAATCTTGGCCAGCGGCAGGACCGACATCATCAGCGTGTCGTCCCACATCTCGCCCGGATTTTCGTCATTATAGACGATGTGCTGGAACCCGCCTTCCTCGGTCTTGGGCAGGCCGTCCGGCGCCATCAGCCATTCGGCCCAAGTATCGAGATAGGGGATATAGCGCGGGTCGGGTTCGAACTCATACAGATAGGCGAGCGTGATGAACGGCGCCATCGTGTTGATATTCTTGGTCGGTGTGCCTTCGGCGAAGCGATCCTCAAACCACTGCTTGATGATCTCCAGCGCCTTGTAGTCGCCGGTCTGCTCGAAATAGCGCCACATGCCGAACAGGCCGACGCCATGGGTCCATTCCCATCCGGCCCAGCCCTTGGTGTCGATGATGCGGCCATCTTCCAGATGGAGCAGGAATTCGCCGGTCTCGTCCTTGATATTGACGAGATTGTCCATCAGCCGGTCGATGGACTCGACGACCTGCTGGCGCGGTACATCATGATTGAGAGCGGCCACTTATTTGATCTCCTTGAGGTCTGAAGGTGCATTTGGCGCGGCGACCATCTGCACTGGCAGACCGCCTTTGACGTTGCGTAGGGTGACGAGGCGCACACTTTCGAGCGCATCGCCCGGCGCGCCGTCGGACGTGACGGCAAGCGCGATCTGGTTCCGGCCCCGGTGGTTCAATATGCCTTCGGGAATGGGGAAGGTGCGTTGCGGGCCGACATGGGCGATGAACTGGCCCATGTTCCAGCCATTGACGAAGATCAGCACGCGATAGCGGACCGGCGAGCGCGGCTTTTCGGAATCGCCGAAGCTCAGGCCGATGGTGGCGTCCTGCCCCTTGGGAAGGTTCAGCGCGAAGCTGGTGCGGTACCAGCTGGTTCCGGCCTCCGCATGGGTCGCGGGGACGCTGGCCTTGGTCCATGCGCTGTCGTTGAAGCCGGGCAGGTGCCAGCCCTTGCGCTCGCCAAAGAGGCCGCCATTGTTGGCGGGGCCACGGGCGGTGTCGGGCAGATCCTCGCCGCCTTGCTTGCCCTGGATCTTCCATGCGATCGGCACGGCGAAGCTGCGACCGCTGGGACCGCCTTCCAGCGAGGCGGAGATCAGGCCGCGCGCTTCCTTGTGGAAATCGTCGCTGTCCAGATCCCAGTTATGGCCGTTGTTGCGGACCATGACCGATATGACATGCTCGCCGGGTGCCTGTGCCTCGGCGGGCAGGGTGAAGCGCGCGGTGCCGGTGGTGATCGGGCGGGGCAGGCCGCCGGGCGTTTCGCCTTCGCCGATGAACTTGCCGTCGACCCAGACTTGCACCAGCCCCGAACCGCCCGCGCCATAATAGAGCGAGAGCGCCCTGGCGTCGGGCGAGCCGGTGAAGCGGCCGCGATACCAGACGTCGCCGTCATGGAAGCCATAGGCGTCCATGCTCATGTTGGGCTGGCCATCGGGCCGGGCGGTGATGCTGGCATAGGACCGGTTGTCGACCGCCTGCCATGCGCTGTCGTCGAAGGCCGGATCGGCTTCGGGCGATCCCTTGGCCATGCGCCAGTCGGTGAGCGCCGGCAGGGTAACGTCGCCGGGACCGGTGAGCGGCTGCACGGCGGCGAGGCTGCCGATCGCTGTCGATTTGGTTGCTACCTTCGCGCCGTTCCATGTGATGGACCGAACCGCCCTGGAGGCCCAGATTTCGAGCGGGCTGGCCTCGGCAGTATCGCCGGTCAGCGCCAGCGTTCCGCCCTTGCCGACTGCGCTGCGGACCAGCGCGGGACCGCGCACCAGCACATCCTGTTCGCGCCAGTAGCGCGCGCCTTCCGCCTCGTCGGCGAGAATCAGCGTCAACGGCGGACGATCGCCGCCCTCGACCCGCACGACCGCGCGGCCCCGATGGGTGTAGCTGAGCTTGAGGTCGCCCTTCGCAGCGTCGAAGGCGCTGGTCGCGCTGCCTTCCAGCACCGTCACCCTGGGCGCGGAAGCGTAGCGCAGCACCGTCTCGCCAGGCTCCCCGGCGCGGCCGTAGAAGAGGACCAGGTCGGCCTTGTCGATGACCTGCGCGGACTGGAGTTCGGAGGTCGAATAGACCAGCCGCTGCCCGCCCAGCGTCACGCCCGCGACCAGCCATTTCGCGTCGAAGCCGTTCAATTGCATCGGCACGGTATAGCGGCCATCGGGCAGGTCGGCGGTGAAGCTGAAGCTGTCGCTGGTCTGCCCGTTGGATGGCTTGTGCGTCACCATCAGGAAGCGCGCGTCCGTTTCCGGGCTTTTATTATGATAGACCTGGATATTGGGTGAACTGATCGCCGGTGTCCCTGCCGGGATCATCCCCGCCATGTCGGGGACGGAGGCGATCAGGCCGCCCAGCTGCTTCATCTCCAGCGCCTTTTCCCGTACCTCGCGTGGTTCGGAGATGGCGGAGCCATAATCATAGCTGGTGAACACCACGGGCGCAGGCAGCCAGCCCCAGCTGGTGCCGCCATAGCCCATGTAGAAGCTCTGGATGCCAATGCCGTTGGCGAGGTTGGTGCCGTAGAAGACGCGCTGGAACCGCTTGCCGCGCTGGACCGCGTTGCACTCATAGCCGCCGTTCGATCCCCAATAGTCGAACCAGCCGCCGCCGAACTCGGCAAGGAAGCCCGGCGTATCGGGCGATGCGGATGCGCCGCCCTTCGCCCCGCCGGGACCATAAAAGCCCCAGTCGGGCGCGGCCGACCCGCGCGTCGGCTGGCCGGTGACGGTGCAGGTGCCGCCGGGATAGCCGTCGAACGCATACATGTCGTTGGGGCCGTGGACGACCTTCTCGACCTTGCTGCTTGCCGGCGACCAGTAGCCGTTGCGGCCCTGGTCGTTATGGAACAGCGGCACGGTAATGCCGTCGGCGCGGGCCTTGGCATAGAGATGATCCATGTAGCGACGCTGCGCCGGGGTGGTCATCGCCAGCTCATTCTCGATCTGGTGCAGGATGACGCCATATTTGCGCCTGGGATCAGTGTTGATCTGGTGCTTCGCGATGATCGCGTTGACCTTGGTCAGCCATTCGTCGGCGGCCGCCAGATAATCGGGATCGTCGGTGCGGGCGCGGGCGCGCTGGTTGACCAGCCAGCCGGGAAAGCCGCCGCGCGACAGTTCGGCATTCACATAGGGACCGGCGCGGGTGATGACGTAGAGGCCTTCCTCCTCCGCAATGGTCAGCAGCCGGTCGATGTCGCGGATGCCGGAGAAGTCGTACACGCCCTTTTTCGGGCTGTGGAAACCCCAGTCGAAATAGACGGCGACGCTGTTGAAGCCGCTGGCCTTCATCTTCTGGAGGATGTCGCGCCACAGATCGGGCGAGGGCAGGCGGAAATGGTGGAATTCGGACGACCAGATCACCATCCGCTTGCCGTCGATCATCAGCGACCGGGCGTCATAGGAGACGCGGCCGAAGGTCTTGACCGGCGCGGACAGATTGGCGGTGGGCTTCGCCTGCTGTGCGAGCAGCGGCGTGGCCAGCATGGTGCCAAGGGCGAGGGCGGCGATGAGGGAGCGCATGGAAGCCGGATCAGTCCATATGGAACAGCAGGGGGAGCGGCCATTCCTTCGGCTGGTTGCTGGGCTGCACCTCCATTAGCGGCGCCATATAGTCCCACCAGCGCCCCATCACCGGATGATCGGGCAGCGTTTCGCGGCTGTTGTCTTCTCGCAGCTTGAGCACTGCGAACAGGCTTAGCGTCTCTTCGTCGAGGAAGATCGAATAGTCGTAGATACCCGAATCGGACAGCAAAGTGGACAGTTCGGGCCAGATTTCGTCATGACGCCGCCGATATTCCTCGACCACGCCGGGCTTCAGCTGCATCTTGAAGGCGTGGACAGTCATGGCATCCCCTCGTGAACCATATTATGGAACTTAAGACCTATATTTGGTAACATCGTCCCACATATTAGTCAATTGCCCAGTGGCGTGCGGCGCAGCGTCAATCCCGGCACATCATCGAATGCGAAGGGTGGGCGCGCGTCGGCCGTCATGGTTTCCGCCGTGAAATGGTCGATCGTCAGTCGTTCGGCATGGCGCGCCCAGAGCGCCCAGCTGGGCAGGATTCCGAACATGCTCGGTTCGGGATAGGCGTCCGCCAGTTCCGCGGGCGCGCGCGCCGCATCCGTCGCCGTGCCGCCGCCGCGATAGACGAGGTGGATGTCGCGCAGCGTCACGTCGGCGATGCGATGGCCGGGCAGGCCGGCGATGGCGGCGGGAAAGCGATGGTCGATGCCGCGCGCGTCGACATCGCTGATTTCGACATGGCGCACCGCGCCGATGCCCGTTCCCTCCGGCCCGCGCCGGCGATCCCCCAGCCGCAGGAAGAGCGGCGCCGTGGTCACGTCCCGCATGGTGAGGCGGCGGGCGACGATATTCTCCATGACGCCCCCGTCCACCGTTTCCAGCGCCAGCCCGCGGCAGCGGGTGAAGCGGCAATCCTCGATGCGGACATTGCGGTAACCGCCATTGCTTTCGGTGCCGAGCTTGATGCGGCCGGTCACCCTGTCGCGATCGGGCGCCAGCTGCTGAGTCGTTCGGCGCGTGCCGTCGATCAGCGATCCCATGTCGTAGCCCGACACGTCGCAGTCGCGGATCAGGATATTGTCCGACGCGATGGCGCGGCCGAGCGCATGGCTGCTTTTCAGCACGATGGCGTCGTCATTGGGCGAATTGACGCGGCAGCGTTCCACCACCACGTCGCGCACGCAATCGAGGTCGATGCCGTCGCGGTCGGTGTCGATCGTCAGCCCGTCGATCCGCAGCCCCCGCGTGCCGGTGGCGAGGATCGCGAAATGCCCCCCCTTCAGGATGGTGAAGCCCGACAGATGGATGTCGCGGCCGTTTTTGAAGGCGATCGCCTTGTTGCCCAGCCCCTGCATGGCGGCGGCGTCGGGTTCCAGAGCGGCGATCTGGGCGTCCGTCATGCCCCGCATCGACAAGGGCCGCTCGCCTGCCTGCTTCTTCCAGCGTGCGCCGGGGCCGTCGCGGGTCAGGCCGATGCCGTGGATCATGCCCGGCCCGGTGATCGCCACCTGTTCCACCGCGTCGCCCCAGATCAGGCTGTTGCGCCAGTGGCTGTGGCCGAAATCCTGGTACAACTGGTCGATGCCGGTTTCCGGAAGGTCATAGCGTCCGGCGTGGCGGGCGGGATCGGCCGCCTCGATCACCGCGCCTTCGCCGAGCAACAGCGTGACATGGCTGCGCAGGCGGATGGAAAAGCAGAGATAGCGCCCGCGTGGCAGGACGACCGTACCGCCGCCGCTGCGCGACGCTGCCTCGATCGCGGCGTTGATCGCGCCGCTGTCGATCGCGACGCCATCGCCGCGGGCGCCGAAATCGCGACTGTCGAAGCGGCGCGCGGCCTGGGCCGGAAAGGGGAGGGCAGCCAGCGTCATTCCCAGAAACATATCGCGGCGGCTGATGGTCATGGCTCTAGCTGCCGGCCGGGCGCTGATCGCTGTGGATCAGGCTGGGGACGATCGCCGCCTGCGCGGCGGTCGGGGGCTTGGCCGGGACGAAGGCCGGGGCGGTCACATGGCCCGCCAGTGCGGGAATCTGTGCCTTGATCCGCTGCGCCACCGCGTTGGCCAGGAGCCAGGCCCCATAATTATTGTGATGCGTCTTGTCGGCGCCGCCATCGTTGAAGGCGGTCGGCGCGACGTCCGGTCCGAGCGCCTCGTAGATCGCCCGACTGTCGGCATTGAGGTCGATCAGCGGCACGCCTTCGTCCGCCGCCAGCTTGCGCACGGCGGCGGCATAGACGCCGAGTGTCTCCCTAATTCTGCCCTGCGCATCGAAATTGCGGCGTTCGGGCGACGTCACCAGCACCGGATGGGCGCCGCGCCGCCGCGCTTCGGCCATGTAGGTCCGCAGATAGGCGGGATAGGTGATGGCCGCGTCGGCATAGGTTTGCGGCCATTCCTGCTTCTGGTCATTATGGCCGAACTGGAGGAACAGAAAGTCGCCAGGCTTCATGTTCGACAGCAGCTTGTCGAAGCGCAGGTCGGTGAGGAAGGATTTGAGCGTCGCGCCAGACTTGGCGTGATTGGCGACGGCGACCCCGTCGTCCAGCAGTGCGGGCAGCATCTGGCCCCAGCTTGCGGCCGGTTCGGCGAACTGGTCGGTCACGGTGGAATCACCGGCCAGATAGAGCGTCGGTGCCTCCACCGGGGCGATCGTCACCGACGCGACCTGCGGCTTGCCCAAAAATTCGAGCGTCAGCTTGTCGTCCCACGTATATTCCTGCCCATCGCGGGGCGAGAGCCGCACCTGCTGCCCGCCCGGCGCATTGGCGGGCGGCGGCGGCAGGGCGGGCGTGCGGACATTCACCAGGAAGCTGCGCTCGACAAACTGCCCCTTGCGGGTCGCGACGTTGCGCAGCATCAACCGCCGCGCCTCCGCCTTGACCGTGGTGTTGCCTGCGCTGCGGGTATCGCCCAGCCGCACCGTGACCCGGTAATTGCCTTCGGGCAGCGCCACCGAGAAGAGATAGGCCGTTTCTGTGCCGCCCGGTTCCATGCCATGGCCGCCAGCCTGATAGCTCTGCCGGCGCAGCGGAGACGCATTGCCCAGATCGAATGTCAGGGGTGTGGGCGCGGCCGCCGCAGCCATGATGAGGAGGAGCGGCGTCAGCGGCATGGCGCGATGACCCTGTCAGCGAACAGGAAAATGGGGGAATGCGCCGCGATGGACGCATTCCCCCAAGCCGACCGCCCGTGCAGAGGCGGCGATTCCTGCGGCCCACGCCGAACAGGAGCAAGCGGGGCCAACTTCCTCAAGGGATTCTCCGTCCCATAAAATAGATTGGAGGACCATATGGCGGGACTTGTTATCTCGCAAGACCCTTGTTCCTTAACCATAATGTTTTTCACAATGTGGCACTTACGATCACATAATGATTTTTCTGGCCAAAGAGCAGCGAATCCGGTACAATGAGCGACAGTTCCACATAGTGGGGCATCCGGCAAGAACCGGACAAAGGGGAGGATATTATGTTGCGCCACGTTACCCGTGCAGCCTTCGCGCGTCGCAGCTCGACCATCGCGATTGCATCCACCATCTTCATCGCCGGAACGGCCATCGCGCAGGACCAGCCTGCCGCCGCGCCGCCCCAGGCGGACCAGGAAACCGCGGACATCGTCGTGACCGGCTTCCGCGCCTCGCTCGACAGCGCGCTGGGCATGAAGCGGCAGGAAGCCGCCGCGATCGATTCGATCGTCGCCGAGGATATCGGCAAATTCCCGGACTCGAACCTCGCCGAATCGATGCAGCGCGTGCCGGGCATCGCTCTGGCCCGCGGTGACGGCGGCGAAGGCCGCAACATTTCGGTTCGCGGCCTGGGCGCGGGCTTCACCCGCGTCCGCATCAACGGCATGGAAGGTACGTCGCAGACGGGTTCGTCCGACATCTATGGCGCGGGCAATAATGGCCGCAGCTTCGACTTCAACGTTTTCCCGACCGAAATCTTCTCGGCCCTGTCGGTGCGCAAGACCACTTCGGCCGATGTCGAGGAAGGCTCGCTCGGCGCCACGGTCGACCTGAGCGCACCCAAGCCGATGGATCAGAAGGAGGATTTCGTCCTCTCCATGACGGCGCGCGGCGTCTATAACGAGCTGTCGAAGAAGGTCGATCCGCGCGCCTCGCTGCTGATCTCAAAGCAGTTCGGCGACAGCGGCTTCGGCATTCTCGGCAGCCTTGCCTATCAGAAGCGCAACATCCGCGAGGTGGGCTATTCGGCGGTCGACATCCTGTCGGCCAATACCAATGGCGGTTTCTGCTCGCCGGTCGGCTTCGCGCCGCAGAACCCCTCGACCAACGCGGCCAAGGGTGCCGACGCGCTCAACTGCTCGACCGGCAATCCGCGCACCAGCACCAATGGCGCCTATCAGGCGATCGTCGACCTGCGCCGCGACGACCTGCCCAATGTTGCGGGCAGCGGCGCATTCCTGCCGCGCATTCCGCGCTACCTCAATTCGGAACAGGACCAGGAACGGATCGGCGGTTCGCTGACCCTTCAGTTCAAGCCGGACGATGAAACCGACATTTCGCTCGACTTCCTCTACTCGCGGTTCGAGGTGACGCGCCGGGACAATTATATCGCGGCGATCTCCTTCGCCCGTTCGGCCGCCAACAACGGCCAGCCGATGACGTCGGTGCGCGATATCGAGTTCGACGAGAATGGCTCGCTGGTCTACGGCCTGTTCGATGGCGTCGACGTCCGTTCCGAAGGGCTGGTCGATCATTTCGTCTCGACCTTCAAACAGGCGAACCTGAACTTCAAGCGCCAGCTCAGCGACAATCTGGAAGTGAGCGGCATCGTCGGCTTCAACCGTTCGATCTGGGACGGCAAGAAGCGTCTCCAGACCTTCATCGACGCGATCGACACCGACGGCTTCTCGATCGACTATCGTGACGGCGGCTCCACCCCGGTGCTGGGATTCGGCATCGACGTGAACAATCCGGCCAGCTTCACCTATGCGCCGGGGCTGGCTGACGGCACGGTGCTGGGCGGCTTCAGCTATCAGGGCAAGCCGTCGAAGAATACGACCGACAACATGACCGCCGAAGCCAATCTGAAATGGAGCTTTAGCGACGCCTTCTCGATCCGCGCCGGCGCCCAGTATCGGCGCAGCGATTTCCTCTCGACCTTCCTGCGCCCCTATTCGGCCGACCTGCTGGTCCGGGCATTGCCGGCGGGCACCAGCCTGGCCGACATCACGACGACGATCAGCGGCGTGGACAAGCTGTGGGGCAAGGGCGCGCCGTCCAGCTGGGTGGCGATCGATGCCGACAAGTGGGCCGACACGTTCGGCTTCGATTCGGTGCGTTACTGCGGCGTCGAATGCGGCGCCGGACGCAGCCGGGTGCGCGAAGAGGTCATGAGCAGCTACATCATGGCCAATTTCGACCTGGAGGATGCGATCGGCTTCGGCGTGCGCGGCGATGTGGGCGTGCGTTATGTCAAGACCGACATGGTGTCTTCGGGCTATATCACCGTGGCCAATGCCGCGTCGCCGACGGGCCTTGCCGGCCAGTTCGCATCGGCAAAGAACGGCTATGACGACTGGTTGCCCTCGGCCAATGTCGTGATCGAGCCGATCGACAATCTGCTGGTCCGCGTGTCGGGCGCGAAGGTCCTGGCGCGGCCCGAACTGGGCCTGCTGACGCCCACCAGCGGGGTCAATCCGGTGACTCGTGTCGGCAACGTCAACAACCCGTTCCTGGACCCGATCCGCGCCACCACATTCGACCTGGCGGTGGAATGGTATTTCCGTCCCGGCTCGCTGCTCTCGGCCGCCTTCTTCTACAAGGACATCAAGAGCTTCATCCAGAATGTGAACAGCCAGATTCCCTTCAACCAGCTGGGCTTGCCGGACGCCCTGCTGATCGGCAGCAATACGCTGCCCACCGAGCTGTTCACCGTGTCGCAGCCGTTCAACACGCCGGGTGGTCCGCTCAAGGGCATCGAACTCAACGCCCAGATCCCCTTCACCTTCTTCGATGGCTTCCTCGCCAATTTCGGCGTGCTTGCCAATTACACCAAGGTAACGTCGAAGATCGACTATATCCTGGCCAGCGTGAACGGCGTGCCGACGGTGACCACCACGGCGGACCTGGTCGGCCTGTCGAAGAATACCGCGTCGGCGACGCTCTATTATGAGGATGACAAGTTCAGCATCCGCAGCACGGGCAATTTCCGCGACAAGTTCATCCGCGGCATCCCGGCCTCGCCCGGCAGCGATCTTCAGGGCAATGCAAAGACCTTCTACATGGATGCGTCGGCCAGCTACAATGTCACCGATCGGCTGAAGATCATCGTCGAGGCGCAAAACCTGACCGACGAGCAGAACCGTCTCTATATCGACAGCCAGCGCCAGGACACGCTGTTCGAAACGCGGATCGGCCGGACCTTCACCTTCGGCGTGACCTACCGGATGTAACGCCGGCGCCTATCCTTCTCCCCAACCTGAAAGGGCGCGACCACTCCGGCGGTTCGCGCCCTCTTTGTTCGGGATCGATCAGCGCGGCCCGCTATAGCCCACCGCGGCGCCGATCTGCTCGGCCGACCGCATCACCTGTTCGGCAAGGCCCGGCCGCAACTCGTCCGTCAGATAATGGGCGGCGCTGGCGATCGAGATGGCGATGCAGATCTTGCCCTTCGCATCGCGAATCGGCACCGCGATCGACCGGACACCGTCGCCCAGCTCGCTGTCGTGCAGCACCTCGCCGCGCGCCTTGTGCGCCCGCATTTCCTCCAGAAAGGCGTCGATCTGCGCGCGGTCCGCATTGCCGCCCTTCGCCTCGCCATAGAGGCGCTCCCACGTCGCCTCCTCCTCATCCAGCAGCAGCGCCTTGCCCAGGCCCGTTTCCGCGACAGGGCGGCGATCGCCCGGCGCGGTCGCGACGCGCAGCCGCTGGGTGCCGGTCACGCGGTCGAGGTGGCGGGAGAAATCGCCCTCGCGCTTGCCGACGAAGACGCAGAAGCCGGTGCGTTCCGACAGCAATTCCATGAAGGGGCGGGCGACGCGGACATAGTCGATCTGCTCGGTCGCGAGCACGCCCAGCTGCAACAGCTTGGGGCCGAGTGCGAAACCGTCGCGCGTGACGGCCAGATAGTTGCGCGAGCGCAGGGCCTGCACCAGCCGGTGCGCCGTCGTCTTGCTCATGCCCAGCTTGCGGGCGAGGTCGGCGGCGCGGATCGGGCCGTCGATCACCTCGTCCATGATGTCGAGCGCGCGCATCAGCGTCTGGGTGCCCTTGACCCCCTGCTCCTGTTTTTCGTCGGTATCCTGCATGGTCGTTCCGTTCGCGATGGCGTCCCACATATCGGACGCGTCCCATATATAGGAAGCATATCGACCAATTCGGACCGCTTGTCAGCAGCTTTGTTATACGCATGGAAAAGGCCCGCGAGTCGCGGGACCGGCGGGCCTTTTCCGGGTCAGTGGGTGCGGGTCAATATTGGATGGTGACGGTCACGGCGCGGCGGTTCTGCGCCCATGCGGCCTCGTCGGAACCGAGCGCGGCCGGGCGTTCCTTGCCATAGCTGACGGTGGTGATACGGCCCGGATCGATGCCGAGCGAGGCGAGGTAATTCTTCGCCGCATTGGCGCGGCGCTCGCCCAGCGCGATATTATAGTCGCGGGTGCCGCGTTCGTCGGCATGACCCTCGATCGTCACGCGCACCGCCGGATTCTGCTGCAACCAGGCGGCCTGGCTCTGGAGTGTCGCCTGATCCTCCGCATCGACATCAAATTGGTCGAGCGCAAAGAAGATGCGGTCCGACGCGACCGAGGCGATGAAATCCTCCTGGCTGCCCTTGACCGGGCCGGAGGGCGTGGCCGGGCCGGTCGGCGCGGTGGTGCCGCCGGTGCCGCCGGGCGCGGGGGGCAGTTCCGCCGGCGGCTTCTTCGAACAGGCGGCGAGCGCGATGATGGCGGTGGCCATAACCAGGGTCCGGGACAATTTCATCGGGGGTCTCCTTCTTGCGCTGTCGATCGCACAGGGGGGCAACGACAGGGTTCGTGATGTTCGTTACGCTGTCAAGACGACAGGGTTCCGCCGGGGGGTGTCCCCCATGCGAATCTTACGGCAGCAGCGGTCCCCAGGCCGGGTCCGAGCCGCTGAGCGGCGTCGGGATGCGCCGCTCGTTCACGCCGGTCAGATCGACCTGCCACACCTGGCTGCTGCCCTGGCGGCCCGGCGTGGTGCGGAAATATTGCAGCACGCGGCCATTGGGCGACCAGGTCGGCTGTTCGTCCTGCCAGCCATTGGTCAGGATGCGCTCATTGTCCCCATTGGGGGACATGACCGCGATCTTGAAGTCGCCCGACATCTTGGTGAAAGCGATGAGGTCCCCGCGCGGCGACCATTCGGGGGTCGCATAGCGGCCGCCGCCATGGCTGATGCGGCGCTGGCCGGATCCGTCGGCGTTCATGACATAGATTTGCTGCCCGCCCGACCGGTCGCTTTCGAACACGATCTGCCGGCCGTCGGGCGAATAGCTGCCGCCCACGTCGATGCCGGGCGTATTGGTGAGGCGCACCGGCGACCCGCCGCTCGCCGAGACACGGTAGATGTCGGTATTGCCCGCAACCGCCATGGAGAAGAGGATGCTGCGGCCGTCGGGGGACCAGCGCGGCGCGAAGGTCGGGTTGTTGCTTTCCGTCACCAGCTTCTGCTGGCCGCTGCCGATGTCGTAGACGTAGATCCGCACCCGGCTGCCCAGATAGCTGACATAGACGATCGACTTGTAATCGGGGGAGAAGCGCGGGGTCAGCGCGATCGACTGGCCATTGGTGATGAAGCGGTGGTTGGCGCCGTCCGAATCCATGATGGCGAGCCGTTTGACGCGATTCCCCTTGGGGCCGCTTTCGGCGATATAGGCGATGCGGCTGTCGAAGAAGGGGCTTTCGCCCGACAGGCGGGCATAGATGGCGTCGGCGCATTTATGCGCGGCACGGCGCCAGTCGCGCGGGGCAACGACATAGCCCTGGCGGGTCAGTTCCTGCTTCAGAGCCACGTCATAGAGGTAGCAGCCCACCGTGATGTCGGATTCGCCGCCGCTTGTGCGGACGAAGCCCTGGACCAGCGCCTGGTAGGCGCCCCATTTGTCATATTGCGGGAAGGTGACTTCGGGGAAGGCGATGGCGGGCAGCCCGCCTGGACCGGACGGGTCGAACAGGCCGGAGCCCTTGAGGTCGGACACGATCACTTCGGCGATCTTGCGGCCCAGATCGCTTGCGGTGCCGGCGGGGGTCGCGACCTCCTGCTGCGCGGGGAGCGGGGGGACGGCGATCTTCAGGTTGCTGTCGATCTCGCCGGTGACATCGACCGACAGCTGGGCCATGGCGGGCGCGGAAAGGGCGGCGGCCAGCGCGACCGTGGCGGCGAAGGCAGTGGGCGCCAGGCGGCGGAGGAGGGTGGTCTTCATCGGTTCAGCCTCGCGTCAAAGCGGAGTGGCCGGAGCCATTTCCATTGGTCATAATATTCGGGCGGCAGGTTGCGGAAGGGCGCGGCCAGCTTCACCGCCTGGATCGCGCGCTCCGCATGGAGCCGGGCCTGCGGCTGGTTGCTGGCCGTCACGCCCAGCTGATCGATCAGCTGGGGCGCGCCGATCAGGCCGCCATTCTTGTCGAGCCGCACCTCCAGCAGGGTGACGAGCTTGTCGGCATCCGCGCCGGACGGCGCGCGCCAATGGGGCTTGAGCTGCCGCCGGATTTCGGCGTCGAGCGCGGCCTTCTGCTGTGGTCCCATGGCGGCGGCGAGTGGCGGCGCGGCTTTGCGCGGCGCGTCCGCGCTGGTGTCGATGCCCTTGAGGAAATCCTTGCCCAGTAGCGACCCCTTGGGCTTGTCCGCCTTGCCCGCGCCGGACGCCCTGGCGTCGCTTTTGGCCTTGGCGTCGCTCTTGGCCTTGGCGTCGCTTTTGGCCGGCTTCGACGGCACGGCGGCGGCCTTGGGCTTTTCGGGCGCTGGCTTGGCCTTGGCCACCGGCTTTTCCGGCGTGGGCTTCGCTTTGGGCGCTGGCTTTTCCGGCGCCGGCTTGGGCTTGGCCGGGGTTTTGGCCGCTTCCTTCTTGGGCGGGGTCGGCTTCGGTTTGGGCGGTTGTGCCTTCGCCACCGGCTTGGGCGGCGGCGGAGCAGGCGTCGGCTTTGGCGGAGGCGGCGCGGGCGTCGGTTCGGGTTCCGGCGCAGGTTCGGGGAGCGGCGCGGGCTTGGCGTCCTGCGTCGGCCCTTGCTCCGGTGCGGAGCTCGGTGGGGGCGGCTGGGTCGAAATCTGTGGCGCGGTCGATTGCAGCGCCACCTCGTCCACCAGGCTGACGTCCATTGGCGGGGACTTGAGCTTCAACGGGTTGGGGGTGGCCAGGAACCCGGCCGACAGCAGGCCGAACAGCAGGACATGTCCTGCCGTCGCGACGCCAAGGCCGATCTTTTCCGCGCGATCCATATCCTCGACCTATGGCCCCTATTCTGAACCGCCGCTGTCCGAGCCAGAGCCCGAACCGGCGTCCGACCCGGCATCGGTGCTGACCAGCGACACTTTGTTGAGGCCCGCACGGTTGAGTTCGCCCATCACCCGCATCACCCGGCCATAGTCGAGGGCGGTGTCCGCGCGCAGGAAGATTTGCGGCGGCTCCGGCTGGCCAGCATGGGCCGAAGCGATTTCGGCCAGGCGGTCCGGCAGGTCGGCATCGCTCACCTGCGCCTCGTCGATGAAGAGGCCGCCGTCGCGGTCGATCGACAGAACGGTCGGCTTGGCGTCCTGGTCCAGCCCCTTGGCGCGGGTTTCGGGCAGGTTGACCGGCACGCCCGTCACCAGCAGCGGCGCCGTCACCATGAAGATGATCAGCAGCACCAGCATGACGTCGACCAACGGCGTCACGTTGATATCGGCCATCGGCGCCCGCTGGCGCCCGCGACGGCCGGACGGAGGACCGGACATCGCCATCAGCGCGTTCCCTGTTTTACAGCGATGCCCAAGTTCATCGCTTCTTTCTGTGCAGCGATGCCCAAGTTCATCGCTGCGCCTCCAACTCACGGCTCAAGGTCGAATAGAAGCCGTCGGCGAAGCGGGTCAGCCCCGATTCCAGCCGATTGATGCCATGGCTGAAGCGGTTGTAGGCGATCACCGCCGGGATTGCCGCGAACAGGCCGATGGCGGTGGCGAACAGCGCTTCGGCAATGCCCGGCGCGACGACCGCGAGCGAGCTGTTCTGTTCCGCCGCGATCGAGGTGAAGGCGCGCATGATGCCCCAGACGGTACCGAACAGGCCGACGAAGGGTGCGACGGAACCGATGGTGGCGAGGATGTTGAGCCGGTCGGACAGGCGGTCGACCTCCGCCGCGATCGTGCTCGACATCGATGTCGACAGCCGGTCGCGGGTGCCGTCGCGGTCGATCACCTTCTGCGCGGTCGATCGCCGCCATTCGGTGACGCCCGCCGCCATCACCTTGGCCGCAGGAAAGTCGGATTTTCCGCGCGTCTCGTAAAAACGGTCGATATCCTCGGCCTTCCAGAAGTCCGCCTCGAACTTGCGGCTTTCCTTGCTCGCCCGGCGCAGGGTGAAGCTGAAGCCGATGATCATCGCCCAGGTCCAGATGCTGGCAAGCAACAGGCCGATCATCACCCCCTTGACGACGATGTCGGCCTGCAAAAACAGGGCGAGCGGGGAAATGGTCGCGGCGTCGGTCATCGCGCCGGCAGGCAGGTTGAGGGTCATGGGTGGATGTCTTCCCCTTGGCAAAGGCGAGTGAAAATGTCGGTCCAGGCCTTGGGCTGCCGCTGCGGGCGGCCCTGCGGCGTCAGCCAGG